>PKYZ01000317.1 GCA_003132865.1 Bryobacterales bacterium | reverse complement strand
GTTGCGGCGGCTGCGCGAGGAGACAGCTCCACGCGCCGATGCGGGGATGCAGGTATCGCCGGAACAAGGCCAGTTTCTGGGGATGCTGGTGCGCTTGATGGGGGCCAGGCGGGCACTGGAGGTGGGTGTGTTTACGGGGCTCAGCTCGCTGCACATGGCGTTGGCCATGCCGCTGGAGGGGCGCCTGATCGCCTGCGATGTGAATTCGGAATCCACGGCCATCGCGCAGCGTTATTGGCGCGAAGCGGGCGTGGAGGACAAGATCGAATTGCGGCTCGCGCCGGCCATCGATACGCTGGACGCGTTGCTCGCGGAGGGCGCGGCCGGCAGTTTCGATTTCGCGTTTGTGGATGCGGACAAAGAGAACTACGGGCACTACTATGAGCGGGTCCTGAAGCTGCTGCGGCCCGGAGGCTTGGCGGCCTTCGATAACGTGCTGTGGCATGGCACCGTGATCGACGGCGCCGTGCAAGACAAGGACACCTGCGCAATCCGCGAATTCAACGCGAAGCTGCACGTGGACGAGCGCGTGTGGCTCAGCCTGGTGGCGATCGGCGACGGGCTCACTTTGGCGTCGAAGCGGTAGCGGGCGCGGNNCTGGTGCGCCAGTAAATATAGAACGGAATGCCGGCCGCGCAGACGGCGAACGCCATCAACGAGGGCTTGGGCTGATTTACCATGGCATCCACCATGTACCACGCGGAGACGATCAGGAAGGCCCACATCGTGTATGGGTATCCCCACATCTTGTAGGGACGCGGCGCGCTGGGCGCTTTGCGCCGCAGAACCCACACCGCCGCCACGCCGAGCGTGTAGACGATCCAGGATGACAGTATGGCGTAGGCAAACAACGTCTCGTAGGAGCCGGTCACAACCAAGAGGCCGGTCCAGGCGGTTTGCGCCACGATGGCGAACGCTGGCGTTTCGAAGCGCGGATGGATGCGGCCGAAGCGGGCGAAGAAGAGGCCATCGCGCGCCTGCGCGAACGGAATGCGCGCGCCTGTCAGGATGTTGCCGTTGATGGCTCCGATGATGGAGAGCAGAACGACAGCGGATAGCACGGAGGCGCCGGCCGGCCCCATGGTGCGCGCGGCGACCGCCGCTCCCACGCGCTCGGTGGCGGCGATTTCCGGTACGGTCATCACGTTCAGGTAAGCGATGTTGGCCCCTACGTAAAGCGCGATGACCCCGGCCATCCCCAGGGCCATGGCGCGCGGCAGATTGCGCTGCGGGTTCTTGATCTCGCCCGCCACGAAGCTGACGTAGCTCCAGCCGTTATACGCCATCAGGCAGGCAGTGAGGGCGTAGCCGATGCCCCGATAGGAGAGCGAGGAGAGCGGCTGCGCGGACGATGGCGGAGCGCTCGCCACATGCGGCGCGAAGGCGGCGGCGCCGATCAACAGCAGCAGGCCCGCGATCTTCAACGACGTGAAGATCCGCTGGATCCACGCGCCCTCCCTAACGCCGATGTAGTTGGCCGCGGTGAGCGCCGCCAACAAGGCCAGCGACACGATTTCGCGCAGGGCCGGCGAGAGGGGAATGAAATGGTCCAGATAGATGGAGAAGCCCACGGCCAGGAACGCCATGCCGCCCGGGATCACGGCCAGCAGGAACACCCATCCGGAGAGAAAGGCGCAGCCCGGCCCGAAGGCTTCGCGCAGATAGATGTATTGGCCGCCGGTGGCCGGCATCATGGCGCCCAGCTCCGCGTAGGCCAGCGCGCCAAAGTAGGACAGCACGCCGGCCACCACCCAGACCGCCAGCATGGCGGCGCCGGATGGCAGGCTCCGCGCAATGACATTGGGCAAAAGAAAGATGCCCGACCCGATGACCACTCCGATAACGATCAGAGAGGCGTCGATCAGACCCAGCCTGCGCGGAAGTTGGTCCATTACGGCGTAGTGCTTACTATATCAGCGGGTGGGTGCGGTCAACCGGGATGTCGGCCTAGTGCGCATACCACTTCGTTGCCCGCTATTCGGGGAAGTCGCTCTGAAGGATCGCCGTGATCTGTACGCGCAAAGCCGGAACATCCTCTGTCGCAGCGACCCATAGGATTTTCCAATCCAAATCGAAGTAGGCATGAACAATCCGGTTCCGGACGCTCACGATTTGACGCCAAGGCACTTCGGGGTGATTGTCTCGCACATCCGGCGAAAGCTGATTGATGGCTTCACCTATTACAGTCGAATGATGCAGCAGCGCCGCTTGCAAAACCTCATCCTTAAGGGATGAAATCACGCCGAATAGACAAGTTGGGCCTCTGCCAGAACTTCGGAACGCACCCGCTGCTTCAGACCGGTTTTCGTCACCAGATCCACTCTGCGCCCGACCAAGCCTTCCAGTTCTTCGCTCAGAGAAGCAAACTTGACCAGGCCAATCCGAGCGTCCGGTTCAGAGTCGACCAGGATGTCTACATCACTTTCGGGCCGCAGATCCCCGCATGCGGCAGACCCGAAGACAGCGAGTTCTCTAACGCCATACCGTTTGCATATCTCCGAGATACGATCGCTCGGCAGTTCGATACCTGAACTCAAGGTCATATGGCGCTCCCACCCGTATTATGCCGGAACGCACTGGCAAAGGACAGAGAGGAACTGCCGGGCTACTGGCGCAACCCGTGCAGGTATTGCATCAAGGCGGCGCGTTCCTCGGTATCCAGTTTGCCATCGCCGTTCTTATCGAATGTCTGGAACACTCGTTTGAAGAACTCCAGTTCAGCCTTTGGAATGCCGGGCGGCAAGTCGTCGATGCCGTTGCCTTCGGCTAGAAACGATTCCATGTATTGCGTCCGCATTTCGCGCCGGAAAGCGGGCACGTCGGCCGGCGACGGCAGCACTACGCCCAGGAACAGCACGGCCATCTCGTTCTTGGTCTCTTCACCCCAGGTCACTGGGACCGGCGGGTGCGAAGGGTTGTGCGGATTGTTTTCCGAATTATCGTACACGTATTCGAGCTCGATGCGCGTCCCTTGCGGAAGGTGCACCGGCTCCTTATAGCGGTATTGCCCCTGCCAGTTGAAATCCCAATCCTTGATCCGGATCAGGTGCTGGATGCTTCCATCCGGCAGCACTGCGTTCACCTGCATGTCTTTGCCGAGATAGTGCGCGTGGGGCGTGATGCCGAATACATCCACATCCCGCGGCACGGTCACGCCAGTCTTCACCACGTAGTGCGGATCGCCGGCGGGGATCGCGATGCGCCGGTTGGACAGAATAATGCCCGCGCGCCCTTTGGTGGGCGGCGAGGAGAACTTCAAGCCGAGGGCGGATTGATCCTCCTCGGGCTTGCCTGACGGGTGATAGTGGATCTGCACGACGATGTCGGTGCCTTGCCGGATGAGCTGCGAAAGGCTGGGCGAATCGGGCGGCGGAGAGGCGCCCGGTGCCCAACCGCCGAGCAGGCCCACGGGCGGAAACTTTGGGCCGCCGAAGCAGGCGTAGCCGCCATCCGGGGAATCGGCCGCCAGTTTGCGCGCCGTACCCGTGGAATCCATATACACGAGTGCGTGATGCACCACGCGCCGGTTGCCGGGACGAAACTCCATGCCGCTCAGGTACACGTCCTGGGCGGCATCGAGCGGCAGGACGAAGCAGCGGTATTGGTCGGGGCCATCGGCAGACACTTCGAACTTATGGCTCATGGTCAGGACTTTATCGGGCTGGCCGGCTTCCCAGCCATTTGGAAAGGCCGGCAGCGGGGGTTTGTCTTGGGCGTCGCCTTCGGGCGCGCCGGCCTGGGCCCACTCGCGAATCAGCGCGATCTGTTGTGCGGAGAGGCGCCGCTCGTTGGCGAAGGAGCCGTAGCCGGGCTCGGCCTTCCAGGGCGGCATGACGCGCTTTTCCGTCACGGTGGCGAGCAGGCCGGCTTTCTTGGCGGCATCCGCGTAGGTAAGGAGGGAAAATGGCGCCACCTCGCCGGGGCGATGGCAAGTCGCGCAGTTTTGATACAGAATCGGCGCGATGTCTTTGTTGAATGTGGGCGTCGCGGCATTGGCTTTAGTGATTGCGCAGCCCAGCGCGCGGGTTCGCGGATGGGGGACCGGCCGCCCGGCCAGTATCGCGTCGAGCGCGTCGCGCAGATCGAACTCGGTGGCCTGCAGGCGCGTCTTCCCGAAATCCTCCACACGATTGTCGATGCGCCCCAGATACAGCACCGCGCCATCGGCGGAAAGCACGACGGCTTCCGGCGTCACGGTGGCGCCGGTGTGACGGGCCAGAACCTGCCGCGGGTCGAGCAGAGCGGGAAAGCGGTATCCGTATTCGCGCGCGTGCCGCCGGACTTCTTCGTCGGGAATCGTGGTATCGCCCTGCACCGCAAAGAAGAGCACGCCACGCGGGGCGTACGCCTGTTCGATGCGGTTCATCTCCGGCGCGTAGCCGTTGCTCAAGGGGCAATCCGTGGTGACGAAGAAGAGCACTACGGCGCGCGCCTGGGCCCACTCATTCTGGTTGTGCTCGACGCCCTCCGTATCGCGCAAGGCAAACTGGAGCGCGGGACGCGCTAGGACCGCCATCGCCGAAATCGTGAGCAACGCCGCCATTTTGCCCGCTGAGTGCATATATTGATGATGCAACAAAACACTGGCGGCTCGCACGCGCGTTTTGTATAGTTTTGTAAACGCAGTCAAGGCGGGTGTGATCGCTATGCCCGATCGATTCGCTCAGTCAATGTCGCGAACAGGCGGTTGCAAGACGGGCAACGGCGTCTCACTTTAGCCGGGTCGATCATTTCCAGCAGAGCGGCCGCGTGCCCGATCTTGTGGTACTCTCCCTTTTGCGTCTTCGCTGTCGCATGCTTCATGGCGTCGTAGATCCGCTGTTTCTCAATGCTTTCTAGGTTCTCGGCGCGGGGAAGGGCGTTCTTTAGAAAGTGCTGGCCGTAATGCGCCTCCACGGCGTCAGGATCAGCAACGATCCATGCTTCCATTACCTGGATGATGAGGTGGAGCGACTCCTCACTGACCCCCGTTAATGTCCAACCGTCGCGCAGTTTCAGATGAGCTCGCGGTGGTTGACTGACAGGCCCCTCCGAATCGACCAGAAGCACGTTGAATGTTTCCGGCGATGTCTTGTTCGCATTCAGGAAGGCGTCGCGCGCATCATTTCGGCTTCCGCAGGTGACCACCCTCCAACCTGGTTTCTTCTGGCTGACCACCTTCCGGAGAAAGACGGACATGCCCTGGCGGAGTCGGGCCTTGCCCTCCTTGGAATCGCCGCCGCCCTCCATATATACCGCCTAGCCGCTCACGGGTTTCCGCCCAATTCGCCGATGCGCCAGATCTCGCCGAGTTTGTATTTGTCCATCCAGAAGCGGAGTTTGTCGCTCTCCAGACGGCGAAACCGCGACGCGCCACCGAGGTTGTCACATACCACTACTGACTCGGCGTGCTCGCTGAGGGCAGAAACTAGGTCTCTGGCCGCTTGGT
>PKYZ01000497.1 GCA_003132865.1 Bryobacterales bacterium | reverse complement strand
AACCAACAGCCTGGCCATGATCACCGACTACGTGCCCGGCGCCTACGTAACGCACGACATGCTCCACATGCGCGGCGGCCACCAGGTGAACTGGTTTTTCGACGGCATCCCGGTGATCAATACCAATATCGCGGCCAACGTGGCGCCGCTCATCAATCCCAAGAACGTGGAAGAGTTGGAGATCGAACGCGGCGGTTATTCGAGCGAGTACGGCGACCGCACTTACGGCTTCTTCAACGTAGTGACACCTTCGGGATTCGAACGCGACAACCAAGCCGAGCTGATTCTATCCGGCGGCAATTTCTACTCGACCGACGATCAGCTCAACATTGGCGGGCATACCCAGCGGTTTGCTTACTACGCGAGTGTCGACGCCAACCGGTCGCAGCTCGGTTTGGGCACTCCGGTCTCGCAAGTGATTCACGATCAGGATAGCGGCGTAGGTGGATTTCTGTCGCTGCTGTACAATCCCGGCCCGAAGGACCAAGTGCGCTGGATCGTCTCACTGCGCGAAGATCATTTCCAGATCCCCAATGACCACGGCCAACAGTTTTCTGGCATTCGCGACGTGGATCCGGAGCGGGACGATTTAGTGGGCTTCCACTGGGCGCACAGCTTTTCGGATGGCGTGCTGTTCTCGCTGTCGCCATACTTCCATTTCAACGTCGCCCACTATGTCAGTGGACCACAGGATACCCCGTTCATACTCGACGACAACGGCCGGTCGGCGTACCTCGGAGGCCGCGCCGTATTGCAAGCCCAGAAGAAGCGGCATGACGCACGCGTGGGCCTGGAAACCTGGGGCCAGCACGACAACACCTTCTTCGGACTCACCCAGAATCCCGGCGGCGCCGTGCTGAACCAGCAAGAAAATCACTGGGCCAACTCCAGCGCAGTGTTTCTGGAGGATCAGTACAAGGCGGCCTCCTGGCTCACGCTGGACCTCGGCATGCGGCTTACGCATTATAGCGGTCTGGTGAATGAGAACGCCGCCGACCCGCGGCTGGGCGCGTCTATCCGCATTCCATGGCTGCATTGGACCCTGCACGGTTACTACGCGTATTACTACCAGCCGCCGCCGCTCGACAGCCTCGCCGGTCCGGTGCTGCAGTTCGCGATCGCGCAGGGCTACGGCTTCGTTCCGCTGCATGGAGAGCGGGATATTCAGCACGATATCGGGGTGAGCATACCGCTCCGCGGGTGGGCGCTCGATGTGGACCGCTTCCACACCAGCGCAGTCAACTTTCTGGACCACGATGTAATCGGCAACTCGGGCATCTTCATCCCGCTTACCGACCTGGGGGCGATCATCGGCGGCACGGAAGTGACCATCCGCTCGCCCCGCCTGTTTCACGTAGCGCAGCTTCGGATCGCTTATTCGAATCAGATCGCCCAAGGCGCCGGCCCCATCACCGGCGGTCTGCTGGAGTACACCCCTTCCGGCTTCTTCCTGCTCGATCACGATCAGCGGAACACGCTGACGTCTGTTCTGTCGCTAACGCTGCCCTGGCATATGTGGGCCACGCCGGCTTACCAGTTCGGCTCCGGCTTTCTCAACGGCAACGGACCGTCCCACTTGCCGCCGCATTCCACGTTCGATCTGTCGATCGGCAAGCGGATTGGCGAAACGTGGACGATTTCCGCGAACGCCGTGAATATCGCCAACACCCGATATCTGCTGGATACCAGCAACACTTTCGGTGGGACGCATTACATCAATCCCCGGCAGATTTATGGGGAGGTGCGCTACCGGTTCCATTTTTGAGGGATGGGGAACGGCGGGCGCATCGCCAATATACTCCTTCCTTTGGGTTCCGTATTTTTGGCGGCTCCTTGTGCGTTTTTGTGCGGCATTGTGCATGGGATTCGTCCTAGAGTTTTTCCGCCGATCAAAGCCAATTTACGATATCGTTTTTGTTATCATTACTTTAAGAGCCATTCCTCCCTTCTCCGATCAAGTTTGCCGAATTCTTGAAAAGGTCACGCTGGATCTCGCAGATTCCCGAGCGACGGGCTTTTCGGAGGATGCAACCAAGACCGTTTTTCGATTCCGGTTGCAGCACGTTGCATTGTGTTGCATCGGAGTGACGCCAGGAGGGGGGCGGGTACAGGAATCCAAGAATGGACGAGCGAAATTGGATGCCAATCTTGCCGGGGCTCCAATCCCCTAGGTAGTGGGCTACTTTGACGATTTCGGCCCCTTTCCCTCCTGGGCTGACCCCTAAGCCGACGACGGCAACGCGGTTACCGGATACAATGCTCTGTTTCGCAACGAGAATCTGGACAATCTCGCTGAGATCCTCTCTCGTGGTACCCAGGAGTCCCCCCACTCCAAGATGCCTTTTCGAAACAGCCATTATGGTCTGTGCGCTCGCCCGGAACTTCAACTCGTATTCCACTCAGAAGTAGTCTAACGTTGGTCAAGCCTTTGAAAGTGGCCCACTACCCCATTTTTCAGAACCAGAAGTGGCATTCGGCAACGCCCGATCATGAGAATATTCAGTTTTCAAACAACGTGGGCACCAGAGCCTCGTATGAGGATGGTCCCGAAATCCCGTACAGCCAATTTCCTAAGCAGTGATTCGGCATCTGGCCCGGCAGAATGCCTACGGGCGAGTGTGCGATACGTTCTTACCTGAGTTATAGCACGCCCACGAAAGGGATTTGGCCGATCAGATGCTATTGGGCGTTTGTTTTCAATGGGGCGGCGGGTGCGAAATCGCGTGACCGTTAGGCGCGTTTCTTGGACCGGAGGGATGCGCGCCGCTATAATGTCTGTATGTTCTTCCGGAGGCAGCGCCCCACCCAGATCACTTTCCAGGAGAGACTCGACAACCTGAAACGGGCGGGATTCAGCGTGACGCCACGGCCCGATGGCTCGGTGCTGGTCGGCAAGGGCGAATGCGCGGTCTCTCTGCGCGAAAGCGACGGCCAGGTCCAACGCGCGGAATTGGCCGGCATCCTGATGGGCGGCGAAATCGGTTCCCTGGTGGATGGCGGCTACCAGAAATTCTTCCGCACCCCTTCGGGGAAGAGCAAGCCGGCGTTGGCGTCCGAGTTGAAGGCGCTGCACGAGTTCGAGGAGGATCTGAAGGAAGGGCTGGGATTGGAGAGCCTCTACAACGAGTCGCTCGGCACCGTTTCGACGTATTATCTCTACGACCGCGTGAAGGATCGGGATGGCGGGGTGCCCAAGCGCGTCTGGGAGCAGTAGGCCGGGTCCGTCCTGCGATCCACTGGGCCGGTCGAGACCCGACGCTTCAGTTGGCAGTTGCGCTCAGTGCGTTCGGCGCCATGCCTGCGAGACACTCACGCTTGATTTCATTCAGGGCCCTTGAATACCACAGAACGCAAAACGGGCCTGTCGCAAAATACAACAGCACGCGGCCAAGCACCAGTTGCATGAAAAGGCTCTTGAACAGACTGGGGGGCCTCAGGTGGTCAACAGGTCCTGCGTCAGCCCCACGGACAGCAGCGCCGCGGCAAACAGACCTGCTGCCAGCCACCAGACGCGAACGTAAACGGCACCTTTGGGGGCTGCGGCTTTGCGCTCGCCAGTTAGCAGAGCGAGCACGGCGGCCCGTTGGTTGTTGCGCACCTCTCGTTGAACAGCCAGGACAAAATGATAGGGCAGGAGGACGTAAACAGTGGCCAAGGGGAGAAAGTAAAGTACAACGTTTTTCAGATACGCGGTCTGGCCAGACCAGGGCTCCCGGCCCTTCTGCATGGTGGAATAGGCTGGCAAGATTGGCCATCAACCTTGCTCTTGACCCGGCGAAAGCCCGAGGTTTGTTCAGTTTGGCGGGAGCGGCGTTTCAATCGCTGTGGGGAATGGCGCAGGGGCTTTTGCAGTAGCGCTCGGTGTTTGAGTGGACAATGCAGTTGTGCCACTTCTTCTCCGGGCCTGGGAAGGAGTAAAATCCAAACTGAATATGGACCCCAACGAACTAATCAAGCACGCTCCTGAACTTCTCAAAGGTGGTGTTGCTCTTGCCGGTGCCCTGAAGCTCACGGATGTTATCAAGGCCATGCTCGGCCCTGCCACTGCTGAGATCGCAGAGCGATTTCGAGACGAAGTTCGCCGCTATCGGTATGGGCGGCAACTCGCCTGCCTGATGAAAGCGGAGAAGATGGCGAAGGACGCCGGGTTCACGCCGAAAGCCGTGCCGATCAAACTGTTGTTTCCACTCCTCGAAGGCGCATCGCTAGAGGAAAATGAAGACCTCCATACTATGTGGGCGGCTTTGCTGGCGAATGCCTCTTCACCGAATCAAAGTGAGAATGTCAGACCGGGATTCACGGCGATTCTGAAGAACATGGCCCATGATGAGGCAAAACTTCTAAAGTGGATTCGTGAGCACGAGGAGGAGTGGCCGCACAATGGGCCATTAAAGTGGTTCACCGCCCAATCTGAATTGGGATTCACGACCAAGGGAGAGGCTGAGAGGGCGATCCGAATCGACCCCCGTATGGCTACCTGTTTAGACGGACTGGAAGCTCAACAACTGATTCGCAGAAGGTATTGGCTCCCCGATAGCAGCAGTTTTCTTGACGAGGAGAGCAAGTACGGGCGCAAGCAAGTGGCCTTTACCCTTGAAATGACCGAGCGAGGGGTGGCATTCCTGGAGGCGTGCAGCCCACCGAAGCCAAAGCAAACAACTGAATGAACAACACTCTCACCACCCTCACGCATCTCATCAACAGCCCGCCCGGTCAACTGGCGGCTGGCGGCGTCCTGGCCGGGATCGTCTGGAAGTTCTTTGAGCGAGTCGAGGCGGTGCTGACGGATCAGACGAAGCTGGAGATTGCGGTTTGGCTGGTCGGAGTGAAGGTCGGGCAGAAAATCGAGCCTTGGCCGGAGACGTTCGCTAAGGTGTTTGATAGGGTGTTTGGGAAAAAGCATTTGTCATGGAAGTGCTTCGGAACATCCTGTTTAGCCACAACCTTGTCATGCTCACTATGCACTCTGCTTTCACGATCACTTGTGAGTGAGGTTTCAATTAAGTCGCCGATGCGATTGGCAGTCTCGTCTGCCGTATTCTTGTTCGTGTTTGATTATCTGTCGTTGCTTGAGACCCGACTCGTTCTTTTCGCAGTGCGACAATGCAGATCGGGGTTGTGATATTAAGTTTCTTGATCCTTGATGTGATTATGACTGGTGTTACAGGAGCACTCCCAGCATACCTGTTGGCATTTGGCCCAACCGTCCATCCGATTCAGACCATAAGGGATGAGGATCGGAACCTTGAGGGTGAGATAAAATACTGGGAAGATCGGGTTAAAGACGCCCAACAGATGAAGGATACGGATGCAGAAAAGAGAGAGAGAGACCTCCTGGCAAGTGCTCAGAAAAGTGCTCAGAAAGATAAAGTACGTAATGCCGTCGTGCGGAAGATCATGTGGCGGGTAATGTGGCTCGCGACTTTCTTCACATCGATCTGGCTCTGGCTCTCTCGAAATAGCGCGTAAGAGCATCTTCCACCAATTTGTCGCGGCTGCAGCCCTGCTGGGCGGCAGAGGTTGCCAGCTTCGCCTCCAGTTCCCCGGTGACGTGCACTTCCATATCTTCGGCTCCTTCTCTCAAGAATACACCGAACAGTCCGGCGTGGACCTTTCTGCAAGACGGGCCGCAGGCGAGCTTCGCTCGCTTTCGACAGGCTTTAGCCCGGCTAAAGCCTGGCTAAAGCCTAATGTCACTCG
>PKYZ01000105.1 GCA_003132865.1 Bryobacterales bacterium | reverse complement strand
AATTTCTGACGCACTACAGTAGATGGTAACCTTTTTAGGAACTATTCTCAATAGATCATACACACCCTCCGGCGCGCGAGGCCACTGGCACCACCCGCCCCAAAAAGATGACACACTAAAGATTCAATGGATATGCGAACCCTAACCTCGGCGATCTTCCTCCTCTGCCTCGTCTCCACCGCGTGGGGCCAGTTGCCCGCGCCCAACGCCGCCGGAGTCTCCATGGGACATCTGCACCTGAACGTGCACGATCCGGAAGCCCACCGCGTCTTCTGGACCACCCTGGGCGGCACGCCCGTCAAGCTCGGCGATATGGACGTCATCAAATTCCCGGATGTGCTGGTCCTCTACCGCAAAGCCGAGCCTACCGGCGGGACGGAGGGCAGCGTGGTCGGGCATATCGGATTTCGCGTGAAGGACCTGCACGCGTCGCTCGAAAAGTGGCGCGCCGCCGGGCTGAAGATTCTTCCGGGCGCAAGCTCCCACCAGGCATTCGTGATTGCGCCCGACGAGGTCCGCGTCGAGATGACCGAGGACACCTTCATGGACGTGCCCATCGCCAATCACCACATCCACTTCTATACCAGCTCCGTGGACGACACCAAGGCCTGGTACGTAAAGATGTTCGGCGCCAAGCCGGGCAAGCGGGGACCGTTTGAGGCCGCCGACCTGCCGGGCGTGAACCTGACCTTTTCGCAGGCGACCGGCGCGGTGGCGGGCACCAAGGGGCGCGCGCTCGATCACATAGGCTTTGAAGTCAAGGACCTGGAAGCGTTTTGCAAGAAGCTGGAGGCGGCCGGAGTGAAATTCGACATGCCCTACCGGAAGATACCGGCGCTGGGCATCTCCATCGCCTTCCTGACCGATCCCTGGGGGACATATATAGAGCTGACGGAAGGGCTGAACCGGCTATAAACATTTTGACCGGTTGCGCCGTCTAACCAGTTTACGAAAGGCCGCGCTATGCAATTGTCCGGTAAAACGGTGCTGTGGTGTGCGCTGTTCGCCTTGGCGCAGGTGGTGCATGCTGCGGGCGCCCATGAAGTACGCCTGACGGGAACCGTCCAGGCGGTCCGTTTCTTTACGGTGCAGGTGCCGCAAATCGGGGGGCAGGGCGGCCGCGTCACGCTGACCAAAATCATCGCCAACGGAGTGCGCGTGAAGACCGGCGATCTGCTCGCGGAATTCGACCGCACCCAGGAACTGGACAATGCGCGCGATGCGCAGGCCAAGTTCGACGATCTGTCGCACCAGGTGGAGCAGCGCCAGGCACAGAACCGGGCGGACGCAGCCAAGCGCGCCTCCGACCTGCAGGCCGCCGAAGCGGATCTGGCCAAGGCTGAATTGGAGTTGCGCAAAGGGCCGCTGCTGAGCGAGATCGACCGGCTGAAGAACGAGGTCAAGGCGGAAGCCGCGCGGGAGCACGTGGCCAGCCTCAAGAAATCCAGCGCATTTCACGACCAGGCGGATGCGGCCGCGGTGCGCATTCTTGAATTGCAGCGCGACCGGCAGAAGGTCAGCCTGGATCGCGCGCTCAGCAACGCGGAAAAGCTCCAGGTGCATGCCACGCTGGACGGCATGGTGGCGCTGGTGAATGTGTGGCGCAACAACAGCATGGGCAAGGCGCAGGAAGGAGATCAGCTTTGGGCGGGCCAGCCGCTGATCCGGCTGTTCGATCCCTCGGAAATGGAGGTGCGCGCCCAGGTCGGCGAGCCGGACGACGCGGCCCTGACTCCGGGCTGCCGGGCTACCGTGCGGTTGGACGCCTATCCGGACCTCACGTTTGAGGCGCACATGGTTTCCGCCAGCCCGGTGGCTGCGGCGGCGCTGGGCAGCCCTATTAAGACCTTCTCGGCGCGCTTCCGGCTGGACAAGAGCGATCCGCACCTGTTGCCGGATCTCTCCGCGGCGGTGGTGCTGGATGAGCGAGCTTCGCTCGCTGGGAGCGGGTCCGGGGTACCCGCGCAGACCAGGGGTCTGCCCCACTGATATGGCTAAGATTCAGGCACGGCGGGTCGGTCTGGCCATTGCTCTGGTGGCCCTCGCCGGAGCCGCTGCGGGCGTCTACCGGTTGCGCCAGGTGCAAGCCGCCGGAACTCTACCGACGGCGCCCGCGCGCCAAGGCGACTTCTCCGTCATCGTGCGCTGCCGCGGCGAGCTGAAGGCCAGGCGCTCGGTGCAGATCACCGCGCCGGTGAACGTCCCCTCCTTGCGCATCGTGTGGCAGGCGCCTCCCGGTAGCGCCGTTAAGGAGGGCGACCCGATCGTCCGCTTCGATCCAAGCAGCACCCAACAGCAGTTGCAGGAAAAGGAAGCCGCTCTGAAACAGGCGCAGGCCACTCTCGATCAGGCCGTCGCCGACGCGCGCATCACCGCCGAGCAGGACCAGCGCGATCTGAGCACGTCTAAATACGATGTTGAGAAAGCCAAAATGGAAGCCTCCAAAGCCGAGATCGTCAGCGCGCTGCAAGGCGAAGAGAGCCGCATCGATCTGGGGTTGTCAGAGCAGAAATTGCGCGTGCAGGAGGCCACCGTCAACCTGCACGCCACTTCCGGCACAGCCAAGATCGCCTCGCTCACGCGCCAGCGCGACCAGGCGCAGGCCGAAGTGGACCTTACCAACCACCGTTTGTCTCAAATGGAGCTGAAAACGCCGCTGAGCGGCGTCGTCATGTACATGCAGAACACCTCCCAGGGATGGATGAACGCCAAGCCATTCCAGGTGGGCGACCAGGTGTGGCCGGGCGGCGTGGTAGCCGAGATTCCGGACCTCACCACGCTGGAGATGGAAGGCAAGGTGGAGGAGATCGATCGCGGCCGCATCGACGTAGGCATGGAAACGCGCGTGCACATCGATTCACTGCCGGAATTGACCATGCCCGCCGATCTGATCAAAATCTCGCCCCTTACCGAGCAAGGCTTCGAGTGGCCGCCCACTAGCAGCTTCCGGGCCTACGGTCACATCCGGCAACCCGATTCCCGGTTGCGGCCGGCCATGAATGGGAACATGGACGTGATCGTGAATCGCATCCCCAATGCCATCGGCATCCCGGCCAAGGCCGTGTTCACGCGCAATGGCAAGCCCATCGTGTATGTTCCGGAAAAGGGCGGCTACCGCGCGGTGGAGGTGGAACTGTTGGCGCGCAATCCGGACGAAGTCGCCGTGAAGGGCATCCGGGCCGGCACGATGGTAACGCTGGTGGAAGTGAAGCCCGATATGACGAAGGACGAAAAGAAATGATGCGCAAGATCGTCATCGGCGCGGTCGCGGCGGCGCTGGTGCTGGCGCTGGTGGCGTGGGGCGGATCCCGGCTGATGAAGGCCCTGTCGCCGGCCACGGTGTCGCGCCTGCCCGTCACGCAGGTGAAGCGCGGCGACGTGACCATCACGGTGAGCGCCAAGGGCGAACTGTCCGGCGGCCAAACGGAAAAGCTTTCGGCGCCCATGACCGGCGGTGGCGATATGGCCATCACTTATCTGCGCGAGCCTGGGGAACCGGTCGTCGCGGGCGACGTGGTGGTCAAGTTCGACACCACCGAGCAGGAGTTCAAGCTCAAGGAAGCGGAGGCGGATCTGGCGGAGTCCGAACAGCAGGTCATCCAGACGCAAGCCGACAATCAGGCCAAGGAAGAAGAGACCCGCTACTCGCTCCTGCAGGCCAAGATGGACGTGCGCACCGCCGAACTGGACGTGCGCCGCAATCCCATCCTGGCCGACATCGTGGCGCGCGAGAACACCTTGGCCCTGGAAGCCGCCAAGGACCACCTGCGCCAGCTCGAACACGACGCCGCCAACCGGCAGGCCACTTCGGCGGCGGCCGTGGCCATCCAGGACGCCGCCCGCAATAAAGCCAAAGTGAAGGCGCAAACCGCGCGGCAGAACATCGAGAATATGGTGCTGAAGGCCAAGGCGGGCGGCTATGTGAGCGTCATGCAAAACACGGGCGGCAACATGTTCATGTATGGCATGCAATTGCCGGCCCTGCAATTGGGCGACACGGTGCGTGCGGGCATGGAGGTGGCGCAGATTCCGGACCTAAGAAACTGGGAAGTGACCGCCAGCATCGGCGAGCTGGACCGCGGGCACCTATCGGTGGGGCAGAAGGTCCAGGTGGCCATCGTGGCGCTGCCGGGCAAATCTTTCAACGGCACGATCAAGGAGATAGGCGGCACCGTGGGCGCGTTCTGGAATCGCCATTTCGACTGCAAAATCGCGCTGGAGCAAGTGGCTCCGGGCATGCGGCCGGGCATGAGCTCCAATATCGTGATCACCACCGGCACGCTGCCGAACTCGCTCTGGGTGCCATCGCAAGCCTTGTTTGAAAGCGACGGGCGCACGTTCGTTTATCTGGAGACGCCTTCCGGCTTTGTGCCGCGCGACGTGAAACTGGTGCGACGCAGCGAGAGCCAGGTGGTGCTCACCGGTCTTCGCGAAGGCCAGATGGTGGCGCTGGCCAATCCCGGCCAGGAAAACCAGAATACGCAAACCAAGGGCAGCGCCATGAAGGCCTTGTCGCGATGAAGGGACTGGGGCGGATCTTTTCGGACACCGCGCAGGCGTTCGATAATCTGCGCGCTCAGAAAACGCGCACGCTGCTGACCGCGTTGGGCATCGTGTTCGGCGTCGGCTCGGTTATCGGCATGCTGGCCATCGGCGCCGGCGCACGCGAGGAGTCCCTGCGCTTCATCGAACAACTGGGCGTGCGCAATGTGCTGGTGGAGTCGCGGCCCGCCGCCAGCGAGGAAGAATTGCAGCAGCGCCGCCGCGATTCACCGGGACTCACCGACCGCGATGTGCGCATCCTGACCGCCAACATAGATGGGCTCGAAATGCTGTCGGCGCGGCGCGCGCTGCATCCCTCGCGGGTGCTGCCCAAGCCCTCCCACGAGACTCCGGAACTCTACGGCGTGCGCCCGGCCTACGCCATCATTCACAGCCTGCATGTGATGGAGGGCCGCTTCTTCGACGAGCAGGACGACGCCGCCAGCCGCGCCATTTGCGTGCTCGGCGAGGCCGCCAAAGTGAGCCTGTTGGGCTACGGCCCGGCGGTGGGCAAGTTTGTCAAATTGAACGACAATTGGCTGGAAGTGGCGGGCGTGCTGGGCGAGCAACTGGTCTCCAGCGGGCAATCCAGCGGCGGCAAAATGCAGGACCTCAACAACATCGTCTATATTCCGCTGAACACGTTTCAATACCGCTATTTCGACGCCAGCAGTTACATGAAAGACGATCTGGATGCCGTGGACCTGCGCCTGAGGCCGGGCGCCGACAGCCTGGAAGTCGCCAAGGTGGTGGCCGCCATTTTGAACTCGACGCATCACAACACGGAAGATTTCACAGTGACCATCCCGGCGGCTTTGCTGGCGCAGCAGCAGCGCACCCAGACCATCTTCACTTACGTGATGGTGGCCATCGCCGCCATTTCGCTGCTGGTGGGGGGCATCGGCATCATGAACATCGTGCTGGCNNGAAATCGGCGTGCGGCGCGCCACGGGCGCGCGCCGTAACGACATCGTGCGGCAGTTCCTGACGGAGTCCGTGCTGATCTCGGTGGGCGGCGGACTGCTGGGCATTGGGTTCGGCTTCTTCCTGGCATGGCTGATCGCCCGCACCGCCGAGTGGAAGACCATCGTGACCACCGCTTCGGTGCTGATCGCGTTCGGTGTTTCGATGGCGGTGGGCGTGATTTTTGGGATTTATCCGGCCATGAAGGCGTCGCGGATTAACCCGATTGAGGCGTTGCGGTATGAGTAGGTCTACGCCCTTCTCACCTTCACTAATACCTCACCCTTTCTGCCTTCGCGCCAACCATGTTTAGCTTTCATTCTGAATCGTGCCTGCTTCAGTTTCCGGCGGATTTGATTCAGGCTGTCGGCCAAATCCGTCACCGTCAAGCTGGCCTTTGCCGGGCACTCTGATTTGGGCAGATGTCTTCGTCACGCAAAGGTCCTGCAGTCGGCGAGGTTTTCACGCAACAGGTATTCTGTGGAGTTCCTACGGATGTTGAAAACACGAGACTTGTGTGGGCGAAAGCTGGAGACGGGCAGGGGTTGCTATCTGCGGGCGGTTCGAATTCCCATCTCGGACGTTCGCAGTCTATGCGATACGTCTAGCTCGGGCACTTTTGGCCGGTGGCTGCGTATCGTGGCTCGACCTCGATATCAACGTATCGCCGGGTGGCATATCGCACGTGTACAGCGCGGCCATCCAAGGCATCGGCTGTGGTCGTACCGCCGCAGTGTCGCAGGCTGCGGGCGTGGCGACACGGACGGCGGAAGCATCTGGCACAGCTTCGCCGTCAATCACATTCTCAAAGCGGGTCACCAACGCCGAAGAGAGAATCGCAACCAAGCGCACGCCTTGACGCCCGACCTCAACTCATGATACAGTACTGACAAGTGGCTGATGCCTGAGTGTAGCGTCAGATCCACTGCCTTACATCATATAATCTCGACGCTAGAGTCGCTTCAATATCGCTTGGCTACAGCCTAAACCTCCGTATTCTACTACCAACCAAGACAAGAAAGAAAGGAGACCGTAGATGAGATCGTTCATCGGAGTTCTCCTGCTTGGGATCATCGGCTGCTTCGGTGGGATCATCGTCTGTCTGTTCATGACCCTGCTCATTGTCAAGCAGTTGATACCCAGGAAACGTCGCTGAAAACGTCAGCGCCGTTTCGGAGCCGCCCTCATCTTTACCACGTCCTGGGCGGTGAAGGCGGCACCAAGACCGGCCTTGCGTTTGGAGGTCGTTTCATTCACAATTGAAGACCTATGAGCCGCACCATTCGAGCATTTCAAAGCCTCTGCCTCCTCACCGTTGGCGTTTTGGTTGGGCGATGGTCCGTCGCCATTGATACGGTCTCGGCGCAAGTGCCATCCAAGAATGGCCAAAAGGAATTCTTGATCGGGAATGTGCCAATTCATCTTGGTGATCCAAAAGGTTCGCTGCTGTCCGTTCTTAGGAAGCAGTACAAGGTCGAGGACCGGGGTGCAGAGTTCTTCCTTATAGACGATTCCACTTCCGTTCTCGGAAGCGTCCGATTCATGCAGGATTGAGTAGTTAATGCTACCAGGGAATGGGGTGATGTTATTATTGCGCCCCCAGATGCTCTGGTGTCGTTCTTTCAGGATATCTACGGCGCACTTGAGAGTGCAAGCTCTCAAAAACAGGTCTGTGAATTGGACGTGCAAGACTTTGCGAACGCCTGATGGAATCTATACGATGGTGGTGCTCGATTTTGGAGGCCGAAGTGCAGATCTCTACCTAGAGCAAAGCATCGAAGGGAAGAAGTCACTATCTATCGAGGAGCGCCTTGTCGCAGCAAGAGCGGGCCTCGACCGGTGACGAAAAAGAATGAGTCGCATTCCGTTCGGAGCGACCGGATCAGGATGTGACAGAGGTGATGAGCCGATGACAGAATTTGCATCCTGGAAGCAGTACGGGGAATTTCGGTGGTTCGTCATGCGGAAGGCGAGGCACGTTCTCGACGCCAACAACCAACGGTTCCTGAATACAGTGATAGAGACAAGTACAAAGCGACGGCTTGTGATTAAGAAAAAGTCCGTGCTGTGGAGAGCGCAACTCGACCATGCTTTGCGTACCCAGAAGATCCTTGACAGGAACGGGCAGGTGATCGACTCGTTCGACGTGGAAGTCCCGTCCCGACCGAAGCGCATGATGCCGCTGCCGGATCGTGCAAACGAAGGCGGGGTGAACCCAAAAGGGATTCCATGTCTGTACTTCTCGACCGACAAAAAGACTGCTATGACTGAAACACGTCCGTGGATCGGTTCGTGCGTCTCGGTGGCTCAGTTTGTGATGCTCAGAGACCTGACCGTCGTGGACTGCTCGGCAGATTCGGTACGGAACGGGTTCTATTTGGGCGGTGGAGAACCCAAACCAGGCAAGCGGGAGGAATACGTTTGGGGAGACATCAACCGGGCGTTTTCGGAACCTGTTACCCGCACGGATGATGTGGCTGAATATGCTCCAACCCAAGTGCTTGCCGAAGCATTTCGCAGTGCCGACTACGATGGGATCGTATATGGAAGCAAACTCGGCACCGGAATGACCGTAGCAGTGTTTGATCTGACCGCTGGCAGGCTTGTCGCCCGCCAGTTGTGCCGGGTCAAAGGCGTCAGGCTGGAGTTTTCTGAAGAAGAAGTACTGTGAAGCGACGAACAAAAGGAAAGTGGTACTCCCGGTAAAGGCTTCCGCTTGGTGTGGCGCATCGAAAACGGGCGGCGGGCGCCTTGCCTTGGCATTATCCATCCCTTGCGGAGCCGTCCTGAGCGTTTTATGTGCCCTGGTTGGGCATCTTGGCGGGCCGTGGCTGCGTCGGGTGCGGTCGAGTGAAGGTTGAGAGTCGGAGAACGCCTCGTGCCCTTCGATCACAATGTCATGAGGCTATCATGGGAGCGTCTGAAAACGGCTTTATCACGTTGATATTAAGGGCTCTGAGCGAGAATCTGACGAAACAGCCACTTTTACGCAACTTTCTTCACCCGCTGAAC
>PKYZ01000487.1 GCA_003132865.1 Bryobacterales bacterium | reverse complement strand
TGGCCGACCCGCACGTCCCGATCACCTTGTGCGGGGTTTGCCCGCTCGCCGCGCCGAGTGTCAACGCGCCGCCAGAGATCGTGCAGGTTAGCCAGTTGGCGCCGGGCGCGGTGCAGGACGTGGCGCCTCCGGAGGGCGGGGGAAAGACGCTGCTGCCTTGTGCGCGGACGTCGTGGGCGAACCAGCCGACCTGGATGGCACACAACGCGAGCTATACGATACGCCTTGAGACTTGCTTGACTGGTTTTGTCATGACTTGCTGCTCCTTATTCTCTGCCGCCCCCAGCCGCCGGAGCGCTAATACGATATCGACCAACTCGATGGCTGCCGGCCCAGATTTTAGGGCTGTGTGGCCTGGCGGTTATATCGGACGAACTCTGCACGTGTGATGCCGGCTTTCCGGCATTCCACCTGCGCAGCAGTATCAAAAGCGATCACAACGGCCGACTCCTCACTCGTCAAGGGGCGTCCCTGCGGCGGAGTTTTCTTTAGGTCAATCAAGCACCTCAACTGGTCGGTCCGTCAGATGCTGAAGGGCCTGCTGTTTAATAAGCCGGCAACGGTCAGGAGCAATCTCAAAGCTTTGTCGGCAACCGGCCTCCAAACGCTCGAATCTTCTACTCAAAGAGGTCATTGCTTGCTGTCGGCCTCCGTGAAGCCCACCGTTGGGACAGATGGTGCGAGTCCCGGCCGCTCCTCCCACTCGTACCATTCAAAGTGCGGCGACCCAGTCGGCTCTTGCTTGACGATTACGATGTGCCGTTCGTCTACATAATCGGCGGGAAGTGTCGCCAGCCAGCCGTACCTGATCAGCGGCACCAACTGGGGTGCCCGGGCCACCTCCAGTTTCTCCAGTCGTGCCAGAAGAGCGCGTCTCATCGGTCACCATCAGTCTTTCACCTGGTCTTCTTCGCCTCTTCGGCGGCGCGTTCCAGTTCCGCCACGCGCGCCTCGATGTCCTCGATCTCGATGGCCTTGGCCCCGTGCGTCAGCACCAGAATCGGCGGCCCGAAGCTTCGTGGACGGCTGGGTGTGCTGCGGCTCAGCATCGCGATTACCTGGGCCATCTTGCTGCCCTCGCGCGGCCCGCCGCCTTCCTTCGCCCTGGCGGTCTTCTTGGCTTTGGGCGCCTTCTTGGCCGGGGTGGCCTTCTTGGTCGCCTTGCCCTTGGCGGGCGCGCCCTTGGCGGACTGTGCGCGGTTGGTGCCCTTTTTTCCGGCCTTCGGCTTCGCGGCCTGTTCCGCTTGCGGCTGCTCGGGTTCGCCCAGACTCTTGATGCGCTCCCAGATGCGGGCGACAGCAGCCTTGGTGCTCTTAAAACTCTCCACGGGCGTGACGCCAGTCAGGCTGTTAAAAATCGAGACCAGTCGCTCCGCCGGCCACGCTTTGGCCAGTTCCACCAGTTCCTTCTGGCTGCTGAAGCTGTCGAAGGGCGTTGCGGTTGCGGCGGCGGCCTCTTCTTGGCTCGAAAACGCAACTATTTCGTTCGTTTCGTTGATAGTGAAAGTCGTCATAATCGTTGTCCTTTTTGCCACGCGCTGCGTGGTCATCACATGAATCCCTCCGAAGCGCTTGAAAGTAAAGGCCTTTCTGAAATAAATCGACCATGGGGAAGAACTGGCGATGTACCCGACGCGGATCGAACCGGGCGGGCTGGGAAGGAGGGATGCGCTGGATGCTACTGGTTGATCCGGTAAGTACGCTCGCCCTTGTCGGATTTGAAGGACTCGATCTTGTGGCCAGCTTTCTTCAGCGAGCCAGCGATCATGCCCCGGACTGTGTGTTTTTCCCAATGGAAGGTGCGGGCCAGTTCATCCAAGGTAGCGCCGTTTTTCCGGTAGCGCCGGCAAATAACATCGGCATAGCGCGGGTCCAGTTCCATCAGTCGGGCCGCGCGGCCGCGGCGCTCGCAGCCAATCAAAGTGGAACCCGCGCCCCCGAAGAAATCTGCACAGATGTCTCCCGCCTTGCTGCTATTCACCAAGGCCCGCTCGACGAGTTCGACGGGCTTCATCGTGGGATGAAGACGGTTCGCCGCCGGTTTGTTTTCTTGCCATAGAGTGGACTGCGACTTATCGCCGTACCAGGCGTCTGTCTGGCCGGCGACGTGAGCATTGAAAATTGGCTCGTGCTGGAATTTGTAGCGACCGAAGCCCCAAGCGAAGGTATTCTTGGCCCAGATGATCTGACATCGAATCTCGAAGCCGGCAGCTTCCATGGCGTTCTGGAATTCACGTTGCCAAGATGAAGGATGGCAAACGTAGAGCGACGCGCCCAATTTCACAATGCTGCGGTAACACTGGAAGGCGGCCGCGAGGAATTGCTTGAAGTCCGCATCCGACATGCGGTCACCCTGGATCGTCAGATGATCCTCGGTATAGCCTTCGTAGTTCACGTTGTATGGCAAATCCGTGAAGACCAGATCAGCGGCAGCGCCGTTCATCAGCCGCGCGACATCAGCCTCGTTCGTAGCGTCGCCCACCAAGAGAGTGTGTGGCCCAAGCGTCCACAGATCGCCCGCAACGCTGATGGGCGCCTCGGGGACGTCGGGAACATCGTCTTCGTCGGTCAGCCCCGTGGTTGCCTCTTCCGCCGCCAGGAGCCGCGCCAGTTCCTCGTCGTCGAAGCCAACCAAGCTCAGATCGAACTCGGCTTCCCCGAGAGCTTGTAACTCGATGCGAAGGCTGTCTTCATCCCACGACGCGCCACTGATTGCCAATTGGTTGTCCGCAATCACCAGGGCGCGCCGCTGCGCCTCGGAGAGATGCCTGAGCACGATCACGGGGACTTCGGTCATGCCGTTTAGGCGGGCCGCCGCAACTCTGGCATGACCCGCGATGATGTCAAAATCGGGGCCGACTAGGATCGGATTCGTCCATTGGAATTCTCGCATCGAAGCGGCGATCTGGGACACCTGCTCGTTTGTATGCGTGCGGGGATTAGTGATGCGGGGGATGAGCCGGTCGATGGGGCATCGTTCGACTTGAATATCGATTCGGATGTTCACTGTTAACCCGCCTTCCTTCTGCTGTCTTTGAACGATGCCGGTTGGCTCACCGGAACACCACGCGCCTGGGCAACCTCGGCGAAGGTTTGGCCCGTCTCCTGAAGCACCGGCTTTTCGTTAGTCAGCGCCATCATGCGACGAAGACCGACATCGCAGTACGCCGCTGAGATTTCGCAGCCCATCCCCAGGCGGCCCAGCACATGAGCAGCGGCCAACGAAGTGGAACTTCCGAGGAAGGGATCAAAGAGAACGTCGCCGGGATCGGAGAATGCTTTCACGAAGAACTCCACCAGCGCGCGCGGGAACGGCGCGGAGTGCGAACCTTGGCTGGTCTCGGTCTTGACCTCGATGACGTTGCTGGGCCGCGCGATGCCCGCAAAGTGCCCATTCGCGTCTGCCGCGCCGTGATGGCCTGCGGCTGATCCCCGTGCGCCAGCGCCCAGCAGTCCACTGCCTGAGCGGGATTTGGGGTTTTGGGCGTTGTAGTCGAAGCAGTCTTCCGAGACGTGGCCCACCGCCGTTGGGCGGAACTTGATCTGTGGCTGGCGGCAAAGNNGCCACCCGCCAGGAACCCCTTCGTCCGTTTTTCTCCAACAGAAGGTATCCACGAACCGCCATCCCCACTGCCGCTTGTGAGCGATGACGAGGTCCATCACATATAAGCTGCGCTCGCCGCTTTCGGCGTGCTCTTTCAGATTGAGGAAAAAGCTTCCGTCCGTCGCCAGGACGGCCGCGATATTTGCGGCGACCACGCGGAACCAGCCCGAGTACTCGTCCGGCGGCACCGGGGTGAAGCCGCTCTCGGGGTCGTATTCGCGCTGGCTGGCGTATGGAGGCGACG
>PKYZ01000734.1:6719-7092 GCA_003132865.1 Bryobacterales bacterium | reverse complement strand
CGCGGTATCTTTAGTTTATCCTCTCCCCCGCGGACCCGCAACGCCGTTTTACACCCGCTTTACACCGCCGCCCGCATAGCCTAATATAAGGAAACAGCACACATTGGAGGTGCGGATGGCTGCTCGATCGTTCCTGTTGGGTATCTGTGCGTCTGTTTTGGCATTCGCCGCCACGATTCCCTCTCAGCCGACTTTTTACAAAAACGTCCTGCCTGTGATGCAGAATCGCTGCCAGGAATGCCACCGGCCGGGCGAAGTGGCGCCCATGCCGTTCCTGACCTACAAGGAGGTGCGTCCCTGGGCCAAGGCCATCCGCGAAGCCGTCATCACCCGCAAGATGCCGCCATGGCCCGCCGATCCGCACTTCGGCAAG
>PKYZ01000734.1:0-6690 GCA_003132865.1 Bryobacterales bacterium | reverse complement strand
CACCGAAGACAAATGGGTGCAGGAAATCGAAGCGCGCCCGGGCAACCGGCAACTCGTGCACCACATCATCGCCTTCATCCGTCCGCCCGGATCGAAATGGCTGAAAGATGCCCAACCCGGCATACCCTTCGTCCCGGTCAAAGAAGAGAACAGGGAAAAGCGGAAGCAGAAGAGGGACGATGACAACAGCGGGCCGCCCGAGTTGCTCGTGGGTTTCGCTCCCGGACTGCCGCCCGGCATCCTGCGTCCCGGCCAAGCCAAGCTGGTCAAGGCCGGATCGGATTTCGTCTTCCAGATGCACTACACAGCCAACGGCAAACCAGGCACCGACCGCAGCCGCATCGGCTTGGTCTTCGCCAAGGAGCCGCCCCAGGAACGCGTCTACACCGTGGCCGCCTCCAACGACAAGTTCGAGATTCCGGCGGGCGACGCCAACTACGAGGTGGAATCCGATGTCACATTACAGGAGCCGGCCAAGCTGGTCGACATGATGCCTCACATGCACCTGCGCGGCAAAGATTTCGTGTACACGGCTTTCTATCCGACCGGCGAATCCGAAGTCCTGCTGCGCGTGCCGAAGTACGATTTCAGTTGGCAGCTTTTCTATTACCTCACGGATCAAAAAGTGCTGCCGGCGGGCACGCGCCTTCACTGCGTGGCGCATTTCGATAATTCTCCCAATAACCCGGCCAACCCCGATGCCACCAAGACCGTGCGCTGGGGCGACCAGAGTTGGGAGGAAATGATGATCGGCTGGTTCGACGTCGCCATGGCTCCGGACAAGAACCCCATGGACCTGTTCAAGGAGAAGAAGCACAACAAGAGCGGCGACTAGTGGGGCGGACCTCCAGGTCTGCGCGGGTCCTCCAGGACCCGCTCCTCCATCAAAAAACGCCCGTAACATTAACAAGATAGGGCAGTAATTGAAAATTGGCTTTGATTGTCCAATTTACAAACTCTGTCCCAGCGCCCGGCGCGACCCGCCAGCCACAGCCGCTCCACTATAATTCAAAGAGGTGCGAAAGCGAATCCTCTACGTCTGCGGCATCGTCCTGTTGGCGATCTCGGTGGCGCTGGTAGTCTGGCAAGGTTCCTTCAATTTCGGCAAATACGGGCCGGCCGATCCGCAACAAACCTTCATCTTCTGGGCCATCTCCAGCCTGATCTTCGTGCTCATGGTCACGCTCGGCTTCATGCTGGTGCGCACCGTCGTGAAGCTGTACATCGACCGGCGCAGCGGCCGCGAAGGCTCGCGCATCCAGACCAAGCTGGTCCTCGGCGCCCTGGCCCTCAGCATCACACCGGCCCTGTTCCTGGTGCTGTTCAGTTACCAAGTGCTGAACCGCAACCTCGACAAATGGTTCAGCCAGCCGGCAGAAGCGTCGCATCAAACCTTTGTCCAAATCTCCGAGACCCTCGAAAACGAACTCCGCGACGAAACCGCGCTGCAGGCTGCCTTGCTGGCGGCGCAGCCCGAAACCCGCCTGCTGCTGGAGCAAGGCGTGAAGACGCCCGGCTTTCTACAGCGCTTCGCCAAAGACCAGGATCTGGCCTCGGCAGCCATCATTCCAGTCACTGGAGACACGCCGCTGGATTCGATCGGGCCATTCCCCATCCTGCCTTCGCGCGACAAGCAGACCGTGATCGCCCGGCACGCCATCGAAATAGATGGCGCGCTGAAGGGCACCGTCGAACTGGCCTCCCGCGTGCCGATCGACATTACCGAAAAGCAGCGGGAGATCGACAAATCGGTGCGCGCCTTCACGGAACTGGCCGGCTCCCGCCGCAACGTGCGCACCTTCTACCTGCTGTTCATGGCCATGATCACGTTGTTCGTGCTGTTCGTGGCCACTTGGATCGCCCTGTTTCTCTCCAAGCAGATCAGCATACCGATCACCGCGCTGCTGCATGCCGCGGGTGAAGTCAGCAAGGGCAATCTGAAGCATCGCGTCCAAGTGCGCGCCATCGACGAATTGGCCAGTCTGGTGCGCGGCTTCAACGAGATGACCCAGGAGCTGGAAGCCAACAGCCGCGAGCTCGACGCCCGCCGCCGGTTCACCGAAGCCATACTGGAAAGCATTCCCACGGGCGTCATCTCCATCGGCGCCGATGGCTACATCCGGCGCGTCAATCGCGCACTGGGCCGCATGTTTCCCGCGGCGCAAGTGGCTACCGCCACGCGGCTGGAGGATCTGTTCTCGCGCGAAGACACGGCCGAGATCAAATACCTGATGAAACGCGCGCGGCGCACGGGCCTGGCATCCCGCCAACTGGAGATGCAGACCGAACGCCAGACGATGCACCTGGCGGTCACCGTCTCGGCCCTGGAGGAGAAGCTGACCTCCGGCTTCGTGATCGTGCTGGAGGACACCAGCGAACTGCTGCGCGCGCAAAAAGCCGCCGCCTGGCACGAGGTGGCACGGCGCGTGGCGCACGAAATCAAAAATCCGCTGACGCCCATGGCACTTTCGGCCGAGCGCCTGAGCCGCCAGTTGGAACGCCTGCAAATTCCGCCGGAAAACAGCCGCATCCTGAATGAGTGTGCCAGCACGATTTCGCGCTCGGTCGAATCGGTGAAGACGCTGGTCGACGAGTTCTCGCAATTCGCGCGCTTCCCCGCCGCGCAGCCCGTTCGCGGCGATCTGAATGAGGTGGTGGAGGCCGCGCTGGCGGTCTTCCATGGCCGCCTCGATGGCATCGACATTCGCGTGCAGCTCGCCGGGGACCTGCCGCCGGTCAACATCGACAGGGATCAGTTCCAGCGCGTGGTGGTGAACCTGGTGGACAACGCCGCCGAGGCCATGCAGGATTCGCTGGTGAAGCGTTTGCTCATCACCACGCAGCCGGGCGTGGCTGAGACCGTCGAGCTGGCCATCTCCGACACTGGCTGCGGCGTATCTGCCGACGAGAAAGAGAAGCTGTTCCTGCCCTACTTCTCCACCAAGGGCCGCGGCACGGGCCTGGGCCTTGCCATAGTCAATCACATCCTCTCCGACCACGGTGCGCAAATCCGGGTGGAGGACAACCAGCCCACCGGTGCGCGCTTCACCATTGAAATTCCGGCGCTGGTGGACTCCGAAAACGGCGAGCCGGCGCCGAAGCCGGCAGTGGTCGGCGCATGAAACCGGTCCGCATCCTGATTGTGGATGATGAGCCGGACATCCGGCGGTCGTTGAGCGGCGTCCTGGAAGACGAAGGCTACGCGGCGCACGCCGTGGAAAGCGGCGAGGCGTGTCTCGATGAGCTGGGCCGGCAGCCCTTCGAACTGGTGCTGCTGGACGTCTGGCTGCCCGGCATGGACGGCATGGAAACCTTGACGCGCATCCAGGAGACGCCGTTGCCTGAACGCCCCGTGGTGGTGATGATCTCGGGCCACGGCAATATCGAAACGGCCGTGAAGGCCACCAAGCTGGGCGCGTTCGATTTTCTGGAAAAGCCGCTGACCATTCAGAAGATTTCGGTGGTGGCCAAGAACGCGTTGGAGCACCGCCGCCTACAGATCGAAAACAGCCGTCTGAGGGAAGACACGGAATCGCGTTACCGCATCATCGGCGAGAGCGTCCCCATGAAGGCGTTGCGCCACGAGCTGGCGCTGATGGCGGGCACCAACGGACGCGTGCTCATCTATGGCGAAAGCGGCACGGGTAAAGAACTAGTGGCGCACGCGCTGCACGCCATGAGCCCGCGCGCTGCCGAGCCGTTTGTGGAGGTGAACTGCGCGGCCATTCCCGAAGAGCTGATCGAAAGCGAGTTGTTCGGGCACATCAAGGGCAGCTTCACCAGCGCGCACGAAACCAAGATCGGCAAATTTCAGAAAGCCGATGGCGGGACGATTTTCCTGGACGAAGTCGGCGACATGAGCCTGCGCACGCAAGCGAAAGTATTGCGGGCGCTGGAGGAGCAGCGCTTCGAGCCGGTGGGCGCGGGCGCATCCGTGCAGGTGGACGTGCGCGTGGTGGCCGCCACCAATAAGAACCTGGATGAGGAGATCGAGCGCGGCAATTTCCGCGAAGACCTGTTCTATCGCCTGAACGTAATCCCGTTCCACGTGCCGCCGTTGCGCGACCGGCGCGAGGACATCCCGCTGCTGGCCGACTATTTCCTGCGCGAGTTCACCACCGCCTACGGCCGCAAGCCGAAGGAACTGACGCCCGAAGCTTACCGGATTCTGCAGGATTATCACTGGCCGGGCAACGTGCGCGAGCTGCGCAATATGATCGAGCGGATCGTGATTTTGAATCCGCAGGTGCGCGTAGACGCGCGGCATATTCCGCTGAACGTATCGCGCCGCCCCGCCGAACGGCCCATGGACCGCTTCGGCAGCCTGGCGGAAGTTCGCGAAGCGGTGGAGCGCGAGTATATTCTGAAGAAGCTGGAAGAGACTAACGGCAATGTGACGCGCACCGCGGAGCTGCTCGGGTTGGAGCGGAGTAACTTATATCGGAAAATGAAGACGCTGGGGATTGGGCCGAAGGAGTAAATCGGCCCTGGCGTCGGATTTCACATGTTTGTATGGGGGACGCCCCATGAAAGAAGGTGTGACCGATGGCAGGCTACCGTGTCTGAATAGGAGGTATCATTGAGGGGGCACGCCGATGGAACACAACTTCAAAGTGGGAGACTACATTGAGTGGAACTCGGAAGCAGGTCGGGTTCGAAGGACGATCAAGAAAAAGCATACCTCCGAAATTGCGTTCAAGGGTTACACGGTTCACGCTTCGCAGAAGGAGCCGCAGTATTTGATCCAAAGCGATAAGACCGACCACTTGGCTATGCACAAAGGTTCGGCTCTCAAAATGATCGCAAGAAGCAAGGCCTGATTCATATAACGGCATTCACTCGGACGGGATCACAAGAAGCCTGAGTCATTGCATGTTAATTCTTGAAAGAGGATGCAGTCCGCTTTCAGAACGGCGTATCAAGGGAACATTACCAACTTAGGAGAAGCTTTGATCTCGTTCGACGTAGCGCATCGAGCCATTCATTATCCCCCGGATCGGCGTTTTCGGGTCTGGATCAAGCCCTCTTTCATCGCCGTTGCCTCCTGTCTGGTGTTACTGCCGTTGCTACTGGCTTGGGGGCAGGCGGCTTTCTTCGGATTGCCGTCCATTCCGCCCATACCTCAACTTGACGAGTCATCGCCGGCCGGACCACACGGCTTTCCGCTGTGGGTACGCTACAGTCATTTCTTTAATTTTGTCTTCTTGATGATGCTGATCCGCAGTGGTCTTTCCATTCTTTTCGATCATCCGCGGCTGTATTTCAATAACGGTTGCACGCCAGGAACCGAGTGGATTCGATTCACGCCCTTAACGGTCCCAACAGACCGGGTGTGGACGGCAAAGGATGATGCACGTTACATCTCACCCCTGTTCGCATCACCGGGCTATCGCCATACCGTAGGAGTAGCGCGCTCCTGGCACTTCATCAATATCTACGGATTTATTGTCACCGGCGTCATTTTTATCACGTTGCTTTTTGCAACCGAACAATGGAGAAGGATTGTTCCGACTTCTTCGGTGGTGTTGACCCAGGCGTGGAGCACATTCGTCGATTATGCGAATTTCCACTTTCCCCCAGAACCCGACGGCTTCTACGGATACAATGCGCTTCAGCAACTTGTCTACCTCGGTATGGTCTTTGTGTTCGGACCGCTGTCCATCCTGACCGGGATCTCGATGTCCCCGGCGCTTGTGAATCGTTTTTCGTGGTTCCCCCGAATGTTTGGCGGAAGGCAGGCATCCCGGTCCATTCACTTCCTCCTGATGACGGGTTATCTGGCGTTCATCATTGCTCATGTCACGCTCGTGGCATTGACTGGCTTTGCACGAAATATGAACCACATCGTCCTTGGAACCGACGATCAGAGTCATCTCGGGATGATCCTCGGCTTCGTTGGCATTGCAGTGGTTATGGCTTCCTGGATAGCGGCACATTATATTTCGTGGAGCTTCCCCCGCGCGCTGCAACATATCCAAAAGGCGTTATCACAGCCTTTACGCCTGGCCACGCTGAACCGGCTTGCTCCAAGCGAACGATACACAAGCGAACAGATCTCGCCTTACTTTTGGCCGAACGGCAAAATGCCGGAACGCGAGGATTGGAAACGGCTAGCCGCGACGGGCTTCCACGATTATAAGCTGAAGATCGGCGGTCTGGTCGAGAGACCCGTAGAGCTGTCACTATCGGAACTGGAAGCCCTCGGAAAGACCGAGTTTATTACGATGCACCATTGCATCCAGGGTTGGTCGGGTATAGCGCAGTGGGGCGGAGTTCCCATGAAAAATATTATCGACCTGGTCAAACCGAAACCGGCCGCAAAAACAGTTGCCTTTTTTTCTTTCGGCGGATCTCTTTATGGGGGAGGGTACTACAATACGCAGAGCCTGGAGAATCTTCTAAAGCCGGAATGTATGCTTGCTTCGGAAATGAACGGAGCGCAGCTTCCAGCCGTATATGGCGCTCCGCTGCGGCTAAGGGTGGAAAACCAACTGGGCTACAAAATGGTCAAGTGGATCGAACGAATCGAATTTATCGAATCTGAGAAACAAGTCGGCAAGGGGGAGGGCGGTACGAACGAAGACGATGAATACTTTGATCTGCTGCCGAACATCTGATGTGCGCCCCAGCGAGAGCCCTTGAGCGCAGCAACATACACTTCGGCAGCGGTGATTTTGAATCCGCAGGTGC
>PKYZ01000727.1 GCA_003132865.1 Bryobacterales bacterium | reverse complement strand
TCCACCAGAACCAGTCCTGCACGATGTTATCGACCGGGATGTGCAGTTCGCGGTATTTGTGCGCCACCGCAAGTAGTTCCGGTTGCGACTGATACTTATTCTTGCACTGCCAGAAACCATAAGCCCACTTACCGAACATGGGAGCTTCGCCTGTAAGTTCCCGGTATCCGGCGACGATCTTATCGAAGTCCGGGCCGTAGAGGAAATAATAGTCGATCGTATCGGCCACTTCCGAGCTGATATACAACGCATGCACGAAACGGTTGTTGAACCGGCTTCGCGACGCATTGTTCCAGAACAGGCCATAGCCATTGCTGGAGAGCAGTAAAGGCACCGCGATGCTGGTATTGTCCTGGGATACATCGACCGTGTCGCCGCGATAATTCCACACGCCCGCCTGGTGCTGGCCAAGGCCGTAGAAAGCCTCCTCTGAGCCGTATATGGAAATATTGTCCTCGGCGCGATAGGTGTTTTCGCCGTTGACCGTTTCGGGGGTCATGGTCTTGGGTCCTTCTGTCACGAGTTTCCTGCCGGACAGGTCGCTGTAGGCGATGAGGCCGTCCCGGCGGGTGACAGTCACTTTGATTCGCGGAGTCACAAGGACGATTTCGGCGCTGGTCGTTTCCATCTTCCACTGCGGCGCGGGCCAGGCAGTCTTGGTGATCACATATTCGGTCCGCTTCGGAAACGAAGCGGTGGGCGAATACAGGACGTGGATGATGGAATCGGTCGAAACCTCGATCCGCATGGCGCCGGATTGCATGGTCAGTTGCACGCCGTTGGTCTGCTCGCGAACGCCGGTGACAGGGTTCAGCGGGATCCACTGGGCGGGGAGGCTGGCGGCGAGTGCCAGCAGCGCCAGCGAGAGGAACAGCGTTTTCCGCATAAACCGGATAGTATCAGAAGGTGGCGACGCGAGCGCAAACGGTTTCGGCGGCAGCGGGCATCCGGCGGCAGCTTTGCCCGAGATGCAGGGAGGGCCGGATTTTCCGCGGTCCTGTGTATCGGGCGCCGCTGGCGATGTTGGACAATTGTCCGGTTTGCGGGCTAAAGTTCGAGCGGGAGCAGGGCTACTTTCTGGGCGCAATGTACGTAAGTTACGGATTGTCGATCCCGCCGGTGCTGGTGCTCATACTGCTGATCCGGATGCTCAGCGGCTGGCCGTACGATGTGTCGATCGGGGCGGCCTTTATCGCGTATCTGCCGTTCGTGCCGGTGGTGGCGCGTTTCGCGCGGGTCGTGTGGATGTATGTCGATCAGAGCTTCGACCCGCGTTAGCGCTCGCAGCCGGATTCTGGACTTCCACGCGACGATCAAACCATAACGTACAGCGGTCGAACGTTATATAATCAACTTGAAATGGAGGAACATGGCCACCGGGCTATCGGCGCTCACAACCGGCGGAACACTCTTGGCGGTGTTCTTGACCTTCATTGCTTCTGCCGCGGCTCAGACGACGTCACCGGCGCTGACCACGCTTTACAGCTTTGCTCAAGATCCTAATGATGGGTCCAATCCAAATGCGATCGTGATCGGCAGTGGTGGAGTGCTTTACGGCACTACGGAATTTGGCGGAACTGCGCGCCTCGGCGCAGTATTCGCGCTAACGCCGCCGGCGTCTCCCGGCGGCCCGTGGAGCGAGACCGTGCTCTACAGTTTCATGGGCGTCAGCGATGGGGTCCAGCCTAATTCTCTCACCATCGGCCCTGGTGGAATCCTCTATGGCACGAGCGGAGGTGGCCAGTCTAAATTTTGGCGCGGTGTTCGCGTTATTGCCGCCGACGCTTCCAGCCGGGCGGTGGAGCAAGATCGTCCTTCACACTTTCGCTGGCGGACCCACCGATGGAGCTGGTCCCAGCGCACTGGCGACCGGCCGTGATGGCGTCCTTTACGGTACGACCCTGAGCGGCGGAACCGGCTCGTGTTATCTGGGTTGCGGGACGGTCTTTTCGTTGGCACCTCCTTTGTCCGCGGGCCAGGCCTGGAGCGAAACCATCCTCTACTTCGGCAACCTCGCGGGCGGGAGCATTCCCGTAGGCGTCGTAATTGGCGGCGATGGCGTGCTCTATGGCGCGACCTATGAGGATGGAACCGGGGCCGCTGGCACGCTGTTCTCTTTGACACCGCCGGTCTCGCCCGGCGGCCCATGGAGCCAGGCTGTGCTCATGATTTCGCTGGCGGCGGCGACGGGGTAAAACCATACGCGAACGTGGTGATCGGCAGCGGCGGGACACTCTACGGCACGACCGAATTTGGCGGAACCCAGGGTCATGGCACAGTTTTCTCGTTAACGCCGCCGACGTCTCCCGGCGGCCCGTGGACCGAGACCGTACTTAACAGTTTCCCCAGTCACCATCACGACGGGGGTGGTCCGATAGCAGGCGTAGTAATCGGCCGCGGCGGCGTGCTTTATGGTGCAACTCCTTACGGCGGAAGCTCGCTGGGTGGCACGGTATTCGCACTAACACCGCCCGCGTCTCCCGGCGGCCCGTGGAGCGAGACTGTGCTCTATGATTTCTCCGGGGTCCCCAACGGGAACAAGCCTGATGCTCTCGCGATCAGTCGCGATGGCGTACTGTATGGTACCACCTACTTCGGTGGAATCGCTTCATGCGCTCGCTCCGGTAGTCTTGGGTGTGGGACGGTGTTCTCTCTAAAGCCGTAACGCTTGCGGCATCGGCGCCTCGTCGGCTCGCTGCAAGACACGCCTCAAGAATCGATTTCAAATATAATGGCGGTGAATCGCGCGGCAGACGTTTTATGTCCAGCAGCCTCGATTCCCGCGCCGCGTCCTCAGCCAATTCGGGACCGGCAATCGACCGCCGCGGCGCTCTCGGCCGCATCACCTGGACCGGGGGCCCTTGCTCCTCGCCACGGGCCGCTGCGGGCTAATCCTGCTGGCGCAGGCCCTGGCCGCGGGGGTCTTCGCGCCGCGAGGCCACCCGGCGCCGTGGCGCGCCGCCGCCCCCTGGTGGTCGGTTTACGGAACACTCGTGGATCTCGGGTGTCTGGCCCTCATGTGGCGGTTCACGCGAGCGGAGGGCATCACTATCCGGGATTTGATCGGCGCTATCCGTTTGCGGCGCGACATCCTGGCCGGGTTAGGTTACTATACTACATCATGGGGCGAGTGCTCCCGGTTTGGCCGTCGTCTACAGCCTGAGCGTCTGGTGGATGATCTGGTCGCCGACCGAGGAGATGACATATCAGGCCTACGCCCTGCCCCGCATTCAGGCTTTGTCGGGGCGGACCTGGGTGGCGATGGTGGTAGTCGGCTTCTGGTGGGCGCTGCAACACAGCCTGCTGCCGTTCCTGCCGGATTGGCGCTCCGCGCTGTGGCGCAGGCTCTCTCGGCATCCCGTGTCAATATTGCGTGCGCTACACCGCGCGGCGAAACTGCCGCCGGCTTCTGGGCGCGAACGACCGCACGTGCCGCTGCAGGGGCCGGAGCGAGGCGGAGGGAATCTCGACGACTGGAGCCGCGGTCTTCTGCTCGCGGCACACGTCGGGCGAAACCTGGCGGCGAACCAACCGGGTGGCCAATATGCGCTCGATGTGCGCAATATCCGCACGCTCGGCGCGCGTGGCGAAGGTCGAGGCGGTTCCGCCGGCGCCCGCGCGTCCCGTGCGGCCGACGCGGTGAATGAAGTCCTCCGGAACCTGCGGGAGATCGTAGTTCACTACGTGCGAGATGCCTTCCACGTGAATGCCGCGCGCCGCGATGTCGGTCGCCACCAGGACACGATAGTAGCCGTCCTGGAAGCCGCGGAGCGCCTGGGTGCGTTGGTTCTGGCTGCGGTTGCCATGGATGGTCGCGGTCTTTACGCCGTCGCGCGATAGTTTCTTCGCGAGGCGGTCTGCGCCGTGTTTGGTGCGGGCGAATACCAGAAACGAACCCTGCTCGTCTTGAAGCATCATTTGCAGAAGACCCAGCTTGCGGTCCGGCTCGACTTCGTAGAGATGCAGATCGATCTTGTCGACGGGTTTGGTGGTGGAGCCGACCTCCACGCGCACGGCATTGCGGACGTGCGTTTCCACCAGGTGTTTGACCGAGCTTTCGATGGTGGCCGAGTAGAACAGCGTCTGGCGCTCGGTTGGGATGACCGCCATGATCCGTTTGATGGTCGGCAGAAAACCCATGTCGAGCATGCGGTCGGCCTCATCCAGAACGAGGATGCGAACGTTGCCGAGGGCAACCAGCCCGCGGCTGAGAAAATCGTAGAGCCTGCCGGGCGTGGCGACAAGCACTTGCACACCCTTGCGAATGGATTGCAACTGCGACCCCTCGCCGACGCCGCCGATCACGACAGCGGCGCGGACGGTGCTGCCCGCGGCCATTTTGGCGAAGGTCTCGTGGATTTGCAGCGCGAGTTCGCGGGTGGGGCTGAGGATGACAGCCCGAACGCCGGAACGCGATGGTTCTTTTGCGAGGATGTCGATTATGGGAAGGACAAACGCGAGCGTTTTGCCGGTCCCGGTTTGCGCCGTTGCTACCACGTCGCGTCCGGCCAGCGCGGGCTCGATGGCCTGGGCCTGGACGGGGGTTGGCTGTTTAAAGCCGTTCTTTACTAAATTGCTCTTCAAGAGAGCAGAGAGAGGGAATTCAGAGAAACTTTTCATTTTTGAGTTTTGCGGAGGAGAATCGACGCTCCGACTACCTGAGGAAGGGAGAGGGGGTTGTGGATCAACTTCCAGTAGATTCGACTATAGCACACTATGTGGGAGTGCTGGAAAGCGGGGCGGATCCGGGGGACCCGCGCAGACCAGGTCGCAGACCAGGGGTCTGCCCCACTGAGTGAAGCAGGGCGCGCACCGCGTCCAGCGCAAGCATGGCGGCGTGCTTGGATTCGGAGCTGAGGCCGCCGACCGCGTTCTCTACATCGACAGGGCGGAGGGCGGCGATCTCCGGCGTGGTCTTGCCTGTCAGTAACTCGGTCAACGCAGAGCCCGCCGCGATGGAGGCCGTGCAGCCGCGCGTTTTGTAGCGGGCCTGGGCTACGCGGCCGTCCTGGAACTCGACCGAGAGGCGCAGAATGTCTCCGCAGACCGGATTGGACACTTCCACCGTCACCGCCGGCGGTGGCAGTTCGCCCACGTTACGGGGGTTCTGGAAGTGATCGAGCAGGCGCGTGGAGTACATTTATGCTCCAATGATCCTAATGCGGCAGTATTTCCCGATCCTCCAGGAACGCGTGCGCGCGCGGGAGTTCAACTCGCTTTTTCTGTTTGTCACGTCGCGTTGCAATTCGCTCTGCCGCACCTGCTTCTATTTTGACAAGCTTAACAGCCCGGACGACCTCACGACGGCGCAAATCGAGCGCATCTCGGCCACCGCTCCGCCGTTCCGCAAACTGTGGCTGTCCGGCGGCGAGCCCTTCCTGCGCGAGAATCTGGCCGAAATCGTGGCGCTGTTCGTCGAGCGCAAAGGGGTCCGCAACGTCAATCTGCCGACCAACGGACTGCTGCCCGAGAAGATCTTCCGCATCGTGGACCGAATGCTGGAGCTTTGTCCGGAGGTGGCCATCGACCTGAACTTTTCGCTCGATGGCCTCGCCAACACGCACGATTCGATCCGCGGCGTGCCGCATAATTTCGTGCGCACGCTGGCCACCATCGAACAGGCGGAGCGGCGCTATGGCGGCGTACGGCGGCTGCGGCGCAACGTGCTGACGGTGATCACACGCGAGAACTACAACGAGATTGTGGCGCTGGGCTTGCACCTGATGGAGCAGTCGCATATCGACGGGCAATATTTCGAAGTCGTGCGCGGCGCCGCGCTCGATCCCAGTCTGAAGCAACTGACGCAAGCGGGCGTAGCCGCCCTGCACCGCCGCCCGGCCCTGAGGGCCCCCCCCGTTCCATCGCCATTATGCCGGCAAGCTTTTCCCGGCACCTGCCGTCAGGCGTGCGGCATTTCGCGAAGATGTATTACTTGGGCAACCTGCGATTCCACTTCGACCTGCACGAGCAGTGCCTGGAATCCCCGAAGAAATGGCCGATGCCTTGCACGGCCGGCGAAACCTCCATCGTGATCGATCACAACGGCCGGTTCCGCGCCTGCGAAATGCGTGGCATCGTGGGAGACCTGGCGGATTTCGATTTCGACGTGCGGCGCGCTCTGAAGTCGGAAGCCATGCGCGCGGAGGTGTGCGCCATCCCCGCGGCGAACTGCTGGTGCACGCATAGCTGCTTCAGCCAGGACAACTCCAAGTTTCAGCCAAGCGTGCAACTTTTCCACATCGCCTGGGCCTGGTTCCGGCAACGTATCGACAGGCTACCGGAGCTGCCGGCGGCGGAGCTGGAGCGGTTCAAGGCGCTGGAGTTGGCCTGACTTGACTACCGTCGTGGCGGCCATCATTCAACGCGGCGGACGCATTCTGATTTGCCGAAGGAGCGCGGCCCAGGCGCATGCTCTGAAATGGGAGTTTCCGGGCGGCAAGGTCGAAGGGGGCGAACATCCGCCACAAGCGCTCGGCCGCGAGTTACAGGAAGAACTGGCCGTGCGCGCGCGGATCGGGGATGAGGTGGAGCGCTACGAGTTCTGCTACCCCGGCAAAAGCGCGATTCTGCTGATCTTTTACGCCGTGACCGATTTTGCCGGCGAGCCGCGCAATTGCGTGTTCGAGGAGATCCGATGGGTGGCGCCGGGCGAACTGCCGCAGTTCGATTTTCTGGAGGGAGACGTGGAATTCGTGAAACGCTTGGCCCAAGAAAAGCAATCACAGATGGACACAGATGCACACGGATAAAACCGGTTCTTATCTGTGTGCATCCGTGTCCATCTGTGGTTGCTTTTATTGCGGCAGCCGCACGTCCACGTTCCGCTCGCGATTCAACTGCGAGGTCAACTGGCGGTCCACCAGCGACAGGGACACCTGGTTGTGGACGTTACCCGAAGTGAAATAGTGCAGCGTGTCGCCCTCGGTGTAATACGCCACGGCCGAGTAGACGGTGTGGTCCTTGAACGCGATCAGGTAGTAGGAGGGATCGCTGGGGGCGGTATCGCTATTTGAGGGCGCCTGGTAGTAATGGAAGTTGGAAGCCGCGGCGTCGGGCGGCGGTCCCTGATCGGTGGGGGCCGGGCCGAAATACTGGTTGATTACGACGGGCGGTTGCGCCGGCGGATTGCCTCCGGTGACATCGGAAGGCGGCTGGTCCGGCTGCGCGGGTCCGTAGCCGTAACCGTATCCATATCCGCCGATGTAGACCGGGTAAGCATAAATGCCTGAGGCGTTGCTGCGGCGATAGCCGTGGCCCGCGCCGCTATAGGAGCGGAAGCCGGGGACCAAGCTGCCATAACGGTTGGCTGCCACCGTGCTGGCGCCGGACGAAAATGCGGCGGAGCCTCGGGGGATAGCTGGAGAGGCCACGTTGCCCCACGGATTGCCGCCGGCCGGAGCATGCCCCAGGCCCGGAAAAACGACGTTGCCAAAGCCACCGACAGACCAGTATTGGGCGGAGAGCGGTCCAACGGCTAGAAACGCGACGAAGACTGCGCCGAAAAGTTTCATGGCACCCTCTGATTCAGCTTACCACTGGTAGGCGATCTGGGCTCGCCAACATCGACAGGCTGAAGCCTGTCCCACCTACTTTTTGGGCGGCGCGGCGGCGGGCTTGGCGGCCGCCGCGGGCGGGGGCGTGGCCGGCTTGGCGGACGAGGTAGCCGACGGCGAATTCTTATCGTACAGGGCGATGATGTCCTGCGTGATATCGATGCTGTTGGCGGCGTAAATCACCGGCGTCTGCTGCGAGCTCACATCCACAATTAACGTGTAACCGTTCTCCTTGGCGTACTTGTCGATCACGGCTATGATGCGCTGCCCCAGCTCCTGCATGATCTTGTTCTGCTCCTGATCGAGCTCCGCCTGGGCATCCTCGGTCTCGCGGTTCAGGGACTTGGTGTTCTGATCGATTTCACGCATGAGCTTCTGCTTGGCTTCCTCGCTCATGGTGTTGGTGCCCTTGCGCAGTTGGTCCTGCAGTTGCGCGATAGTGCTCTGTTTCTTCTCCAGGTCGCTCTTTTTGGGCGCAAATCTGCCGGTCAGGTCGGCGGCCGCCTTCTGCCCATCCTTGGTGCTGATGATGCAGTTCTGGAAGGCGATGATCCCGACCTTGGTCTGAAGCGGGGTCTGAGGCGGGGTCTGCGCCGAAGTCTGCGGCGGCGCCCCTGTCTGGGCCTGGGACAGCATGGCCGCCCCCAGAGCGATGGCGGGTAGAAAAACGCAATTCTTGGTCAAGCTGAAACTCCTTGAATTTGTTTCGATACTAACATATTGCAACAAGGGGCAACAGGGCCGCGCCTTCAGAACGTCCGGCCAATGGTGAAGCGGAACAGCGAGTGCTGCTCGAGGAACGGGTAGGCGTTGCCGTAGTTAGCCACGAAGCTATTGAGGAACGTCGTTTGGTTCGGGAACATCGAGCGGTCCGCCACGATGGGCGGTTGCAAATACTCCCGTACCAGCAGGGGGTTGTACGCCCAGTAGACACGGAAAGGCGCTTGCACCACTGGCAGGAGCACTTGCAACTCCAGACCGGTGGACATGCGCGGGGCCTGCGTCCCCGGGTACACAATAGCCTTACCCTGAAAGCCGGCGGTGGGGTATTCGTTATTTAGATAGGCGATGCGGCTCGGATCCATGGTCAGTTCGCCGGGACGCAGGATTCTATTGATACCGGCATCCGCGAAAATCGCCAGCACCACCGGCCCGAAGATCGGGATACGGTACTCGAAATTGCCGACCACGTGCGTGTCGCCGCCGGGGAAGGCGAGCTGGTAGATCGGTGCGTTCATGGTCACGTTGGTGGGGACGAGAACCCCGTAGCTGTTTTTGACGAGCGCGGTGCGCTGCGAGCCATCGTTGTTCAGCACGTTGACGCTGGCTTCGCTGGGAATGAAGGCAATGGGACTGATGCCCCAAATCTGGAAGCCGCGGATATCCTGTTCGCCGCCGATATAGGTGCGGGAGAAGGGAGGAATCTCCTTGCCGCCGTAACCGGTGATCATGGAGGCGAGGAGATGAAAAGCCAGGATGTTCGACTTATGCCAGGGCGCGGGTTTGAAGTATTTGCCCTCTATGACCGGTTGGATGGTATTGACGTTGCCTCCCAGGAAACTGCCGGCGAACGTGGTGGAGATAAACAGGCTCTTGCCACCCGTGGGCGTGATGGGATGGTTCACGGTGTTGTATGAAAACGAGGGCACAATGCGGCTGGTGCGGATGCCTTGCAGGGCGTTCGGGCCGACGATTCCGCTGAAATTGATGTAATCGAAGTAAGACGTCGCGGCGGTGGTCTCGGTCTTGACGTCGGAGATGTCGTAGCCGTAAGTGATGCCGAGGCGGGAAAAGCTGCGCCGCAAAGGATAACTGGCCGACACCGAGAAGCCATGTCCGGTCTGGATGTAATTCAACAAGTTATTGGAGCCGAGCGCGTTGAACAGCGGGATTAGGTTTTGACCGGCGAGGATGGAAGCCTCGCGGCCCTGGTTGTAATCGAACCGGGTCAGGTGGGCTTCGAAGCCGAGCTGCAGCGGACGGTCCAGGAAGTACGGCTCCGTGAAACCGGCCGACACGCTGCGCATGCGCGTACCCAATTGCGAGCTGAGGGAAAGTGTCTCGCCCAATCCCAGGAAGTTGTTGGTGGCATAGTTCAACCCCACGAAACTGCCGGCGATTCCGGAGACGCCTCCATTGAGGCCGATGGTGTTCTTGCCGCGCTCTCTGACCTTCAGGGTGATATCCACGGTGCTGGTCTGGGTGTTCCGCTTGATGTCGGCGGATTCTTCGGCTTTCAACGCCTCGAAGTAGCCGAGTTGATTCAAGCGCAGGATGCTCAACTCCCAGAGACGATTGTTGAAGATGTCTCCCTCATCCAGCATGATCTCGCGGCGGACGACTTTGTCGCGCGTGGTGACGTTGCCCGAAAAATCGATGCGGCGGACGAAGAATTGCTTGCCCTCGTCCGCGGTGAGCGTGAGGTCGATTTTGTCCGTGTTGGGGACGGGATCGAAATTCGGCTCGGGCACGAAATCGATATAGCCGAACTCGCCGTAGAGTTTGCGCAGGTTATCCAGACCCTTGCGCAGCTTGGTGGTGGAGAAGGGATCGCCTTCGCCCATGCTGAACAACGGTCGCATCAGGGTTTCCGGCGTGCGGAAGAGCTTGACGCCGACGAAGGTAATTTTGTTGAGGCGGTACAAGCGGCCTTCCTCGACCGGCAAGGTGATATCCATGGCCTTGCCGGGATTGTTCTCGTGGATCAGGGGAAGCTTGAAGCCGTGCCCGCCGGTACTGACCAATTCCGTCTTTTGGTCGAGAACCTTGGCCATGAAAAAGCCTTTCGATTGATACGCGTCGCGGATGCGCTCCTTGTCTTCTTCCAGCTTCGAGGAATCATAAGTCCGGGCAAAGATATTTTCAAACAGGATGGAGTAAGGGATGCCGTAGTCGTGCGTGTTCTTCATGGCGCGGATCACGTCGCGTTCGCTGAAGGCCTGATTGCCCACAATGGCGATCTTGCCGACCTTGATCTTGGGACCTTCGTTGATTTTGAAGACGATTTCGAGCGAGGAGGGCGGGATCTGTCGCACTTCGGGCTGGACGGTGGCGAACTGCCGGCCGCGCTCGGACAGGTATTCCTTAATTACCACGGCGGCGTGTTGGACCTTGTTGGGATCGTATTGCGACTCGACCGAGAGGCCCACCTTGCGCTCTTTGAAGCGATCCAGGATTTCCGAGACGGTGAGCGATTTGTTGCCTTCGTAATTGATGGAGCGCACCACGCGGCGCTCAGTGATGACGAAGCGCACGTTCAGGCCGCCGGCGGTACCCGGCTCAGTTTCCATGCGGATATCGTCGAAGCGGCCGCTGTTCCACAGCGCCATGAAGTCGCGGTGCAGATCCTCCTCGTTGTAGATGTCGCCTTTCTTGGTGCTGATGAGGGCGCGCAGAGTATCCTGCGGCACGCGGCGCGCGCCGGGGAACGCGATCGCTTCGATCACTTGCCCGCCGGGCTGCGCTTTGGGCTGTTCCGCGGGTTTGGGAGCTTCGAGAGCGGGCTGCTGAGGCGCCGGTTGCGCCGGCTTGGTCTGTTGGGGCTGGGCCGATTCGGGCACGGTTTCGAACGGATTCGGCGGCTTCTTCTCCTGCGTGGGCGGCGGCTGCGGCGGCGGCTGTTGGGGCGCGGGCGGATTTTGAGCCCGTGCGTTGGAAGCTATGGCGGCGCAGAAGCAAAGAAGGGCAATCGACAGGCAGGC
>PKYZ01000776.1 GCA_003132865.1 Bryobacterales bacterium | reverse complement strand
TGGCGCGACTGGGGAATTTAGCTAGCCCCGAGCCCAGGCGCGCAAAGCGCGCGCCGCAGCCATAATAAAAACAGGTGCACAAATGCCCGACTGTTTGAACGCCGTCCGCCAGATCCTGGCCGCCGCCCGCTTTGCTGCCGAACGGCACGCGGCCCAACGCCGCAAAGGCCGCACGGCAGAGCCTTACGTCAATCATCTGCTCGAAGTCGCCGAACTGCTCGCCCGCACCGCCGACGATCTCGACACCAACTTGATCGTCGCCGCGCTGCTGCATGACACCATCGAAGACGTCGGCGTCACGCGCGAAGAAATCGCGGAGCGCTTCGGCGAAGACGCCGCCTCCCTGGTCGCCGAAGTGACCGACGACAAGTCGCTGCCCAAGGAAACCCGCAAAGCCCTACAGGTCGAGAACGCGGCCGCCAAATCGGCCCGCGCCCAGGCGCTCAGCGCGGCCGACAAGATCGCCAACGTGCGCAGCATCGCCACCAGTCCGCCGGCCAATTGGACCTTCGAGCGCCGCGTCGAATACGTGCGCTGGGCGCGCCAGGTGGTGGGGCGCTACAGTCAGCTCAACGGACGCCTGGCCGCGGAATTCCAGCAGGTCGGCGCCGAGCTTCAGGAGTGGGAAAAGTCCGGCGGCACGAACGACTTCTTCTGAGGCGCCGCCAGCGCTTCCTGCAGCAACTCCTGCAACAGTTCGTCATAGATGCGCGCGTATCGTTCCGCGCCTTCATCCAGGTGCAGCGCGAACTCGCGCGTGAGCCGCACCTTCTCCCGGATATACGGCCGCGCCACGCGCGTGAAATGATCGAACCAGTCGTCGGCGACCGCATCGTCGTACTTCAGCCGCAGATACTCGCGCAGCGCCCGCCAGATGTGCGTATGCGCGCGCAGCATCTCGCCTGTATTCTCGACGCCGCACTCCGCAATGGTTTCCAGATACAGCCCCGCCACGGCATTCTCGATGGCCGCGCGCCGGAACGCCACCCTCGGATCGGCGGTGGCCAGGCACGCCCGCTCGATTTCCAGCAACGCGGGTGTATCGCACACCTCGCGCATGGCGATATCCGGCCGCGGCGGAGCGATCCGCATCCTGCGCCGGCGCTGCTCGCGCATCGCGTACACCACTGCCGCCACCGTAAGCGCCGTCAACAGCGGAAACAATTCGCGCAGCACGATCCCTCCAGATCAGCGTACATCAGAGGTGGGGCAGGCTTTCAGCCTGCCTGGATTCCTACCACGCCTGCGCTACCATGGAGTGCATGAGTCCGAATCAGCCGGGGCAGCCACCCAAGTTGCCCATTCCTGGTGTGAAAAATCTGATCGCAGTAGGCTCCGGCAAAGGCGGCGTCGGAAAAACAACCGTAGCCGTGAACCTGGCCGTCAGCCTGGCCAAACTCGGCCATCCCACCGGCCTCATGGATGCCGACGTCTACGGCCCCAACGTGCCGCTGATGATGGGCATCAATCGCACCCCCATGGCTTACGGCGAGCGCATCCAGCCGCTCGATCAATTCGGGGTCAAGCTAATGTCCATGGGCTTCCTGAATCCCGGCGACAAGCCGCTGGTCTGGCGCGGCCCCATGCTGCACAGCGTCATCCAGCAGTTCCTGCGCGGCGTGGATTGGGGCGACCTCGACTACCTGGTAATCGACCTGCCACCCGGCACCGGCGACGTGCAGCTCACCCTCATCCAGACCGCGCCCATCACCGGCGCCATCGTGGTCACCACGCCATCCGACGTTTCGCTCGAAGACGCGCGCAAGGCCGTCCATATGTTCCACCAGGTTAGAGTGCCCATCTTGGGCATCGTCGAGAACATGAGCTACCTCATTTGCCCGCATTGCAGCGAGCGCATCGACGTCTTCAGCCATGGCGGCGGCCGCCGCACCGCCTCCGAGATGAAGGTGCATTTCCTTGCCGAGTTGCCCCTCAATCCGGACGTGCGGATCGGCGGCGATAGCGGCAAGCCCATCGTGCTGGACGAAGACCCGCGCAAGCCGGGCGCCGGCTTCCTCGAACTGGCGCGCAACACCGTCGCCCGCATCGAAGAGATCGGCCCGCCGGAAGGCCCGCGCATCGAAATCACGGATTAATCATGGACCGCTTGGTGGGGCAGGCATTGCCAATCGTGGGGCAGACCTCCAGGTCTGCGGGTCCTCCCAGGACCCGCCCTCTTATCCGCGCGCCAACAGGCCGGCGTGGACGCCCGCCGCAGGACTGGAGGAGTCCTGCCCTACGCGGCCTGTAGATGCCAAACTAATTGGCATTGGGCATTCATCGAAACTACGGACTAATCATGGACCTAACTCGCCGCACTCTGATGGGCTCCGCCGCGCTGGCCGTCGGCGCGCTGGCCGCGCCGCCCGCATTCGAACTGGAAGAAGCCACCCTCGCCGATCTCCGGAAGCAAATGACCGCGGGCAGCCTCACCGCATCCTCCCTCACCCGGCGCTATCTAACCCGCATCGCCGCCCTCGACAAGCGCGGCCCGGCGCTCAACTCGGTAATTGAACTCAACCCGGATGCCCTCGCCATCGCCGCCGCCCTCGATGCCGAGCGCAAAGCCAAAGGCCCGCGCGGCCCCTTGCACGGTATTCCCGTCCTGATCAAGGACAACATCGACACCGCCGACCGCATGATGACCACCGCCGGTTCGCTGGCGCTGCTCGGATCCATCGCGGCGCGAGATGCGTTGGTAGCGCAGCGCCTGCGCGCGGCCGGCGCCGTGATCCTGGGCAAGACCAATCTCAGCGAATGGGCCAACTTCCGCTCCAGCCACTCCACCAGCGGCTGGAGCGGACGCGGCGGTCTCACCCGCAATCCTTACGCGCTCGACCGCAATGCCTGCGGCTCCAGCTCCGGATCGGGTGCAGCGGTTTCCGCCAACCTGTGCGCGCTGGCCATCGGCACCGAAACCGATGGCTCCATCGTATGCCCGGCCTCCACCAACGGCGTGGTCGGGATCAAGCCGACGCTCGGCCTCGTTCCCGCCACCGGCATCATCCCCATCGCCCATTCCCAGGACACCGCCGGGCCGATGGCTCGCACGGTCGCCGACGCCGCCATCCTGTTGGGCGCGCTCACCGGCGCAGACTACACCAAATCGCTCGATCCCAATGGCCTGCGCGGCGCGCGCATCGGCGTGGCCCGCGACAAATTCTTCGGCTTCAGCGAAGAAACCGACCGGGTCATCGAAGCGGCCATTCAGGAAATGAAGCGGCGCGGCGCCGAGATTGTCGATCCCGCCGATATCCCCACCGCCGGCAAGTTCGACGATTCCGAATCGGAGGTGCTCAGCTACGAGTTCAAGAACGATCTGAACCTGTACCTCGGCGCGCTGGGACCCAAGGCGCCCGTGCATTCGCTCGCCGACGTGATCGCCTTTAACGAAAGCCATCGCGAACGGGAGATGCCCTACTTCGGCCAGGACCTCATGATTAAGGCGCAGGCCAAGGGGCCGCTCTCGAGCAAGGAGTATCTGGCCGCGCTCGAAAAAGACCACCGGCTCTCGCGCACCGAAGGCATCGACGCGGTGATGAGCAAGCATCGTCTGGATGCCTTGGTAGCGCCCACTGCCGGCCCGGCCTGGTGCACGGACTTGATCAATGGAGACCACGCCCCGGGCGGCAGTTCCACGCCCGCCGCCGTCGCCGGCTACCCGAATATCAACGTCCCCGCGGGCTATGCCTGGGGCCTGCCGGTGGGCATCTCCTTCTTCGGCGCGGCGAATTCCGAGCCGCTGCTGATCAAGCTGGCGTACGCTTTCGAGCAGGCCACGCGGCACCGGCGCGCGCCGGTGCCGCGTG
>PKYZ01000530.1 GCA_003132865.1 Bryobacterales bacterium | reverse complement strand
AAACCCCGCGCCGGGGCCGGTTCGGTGCGCAGCAGCCCTTCAATCTGGAAGCGCAAAAGGTGGCTGTCCGGCGTCACCGGTTTCATGGAGACCGTGACATTCTGCAATCGCGGTTCGAACACCGTCACCGCCGCTTCCACCATGCGCGCCAGCCGGGCGCGGTCCTCGCCACTGCTCATCGCCACTCCCGTGATGTCCGGCAAGCCGAAGCTGAATACCGAGCGTAGCAGTTCCTTGGCCGAGGCCGGCACGTCCACCGGACAGCGGCGCGAATTCAGCAGCCATTCCAGATCGCGGCGCACCGAATCTTTCAACTCTTTCAGCGACTGATTCCGCGAATCCTGGGCTTCCTTGCGGTTCTCCGGCTCGCGATCGATCAGCCGGTCGATCAAAGAAGGTTNNTTTCTTCGCCAAAATCACCTCAATCCGAGCGCCCGCGAGGGATCCAGCCGGCAAATCTGCGCGTACAGCTTGCGCTTGTCGCCGGCGGCGTCCTGGGGATCGTCCAGGCAACGGTACAGCAATACCAGCGGCTGGGCGACCAGGTCCGGGTTTTCCCAATGCTCCAGGCCGCGCCGCTCAATCTCTTCCGCCAACTCCTGCAGGATGGGGCGGCCGATGTCGTTGTTTCCGGTGGCCATGCATACCTGGGCCAACTGCACNNAAAGGATGTTGAGGGCTTCCTCGGTCCGGCCGGAGCGTGCCGCATCCATGGCCAGATCGTAGGCGTCCGGCGGCGTCGGCTCGCCGCTCCCGTCTTGCGGGGTCCGCTCCACCGGTGGGGGCGGATACCATTCCGGTTGCGCCTTCGGGACGGGAGCGGTATCGGCCGGCGGTTCCGGCTCCGGCGGCGGCTCCGCGCCGGGAAACACGCCCTGGTCCTTGAACCACTGCACCGTTTCGGCATTGGCCACCGGCGTATCGTCGGCCAGGGTCCACTGCAACAGCAACGGCATATCGGTCAGCAGCGCCTTCAGCCCCGACAGAATGGCCTTCGCCGCCGCTTCGATGCCCGCGGACTGCAAAGCGCCGACGGAGTAGCGGTGGATATCCAGCCAGGCCCGGCCCCAGGGCCGGCCGGCGGCTTCTTCGGCAGCCTCCAGCGTCCGGTCCCAGACTCCCTCGGCGGCCAGTTGTTTCAGGCCGACGCGCGCCTCCGAGGGGGGTGCTACCAAGATCAGGGGATGTGGATTCGTGCCGGTGGCGCGCAATTCGCCCCAACGCAGGCCGCGCGTCACCAAGTATCCAGCGGGGTTGTACGGATTCTCTTTGCGCAGATAGCGGGCGGCTGCCACAACCCGCTCCACTGCGTCTTCCCTGCTGGACGGTTCCGCCGAGACGGCGGTGGCCGGACGCGCCGGCTTGGGCGCGGGCGCCGGAGCGGAACTTTGCGGCTGGCCGATCGCCGGTGCAGCCGGTTCGGCGACGGCCGCTTCGGGCCCGGGCTCGGCGGGCTCTTCCGGCTCCTTCTCTTGCTCTTCCGAGACGCCTTTCAGCTTCATCAGAACGCGGGCGGTCTGATGGATTTCCTCCAGGGACTTGTTCAGGGAACCGAATTCCGGAGCCTCGTCACCGAATTTTTCGTCGCAAAACGAACCCAGCGAAGTCACCAGTTCCATCAGCGAGCCGAGGGATTTATACAACTCCAGGCACCAGGCTCCGGGAGTGGCCGCGAAGCCGCTCTCGAATTCCTCGGGGGTAATCTTGCCATCTTGGATGGCTTCGTTTCGCAGCGCCAGTTTGTCGGGGTTGCTTTGCGCTTCCTCCTCGGTGGGGACGCTGCGCGACTCCCGGTATTGGTACCAGTTGTGCCCAGCCTTGGTCACCGGAGCGGAGCGGACGGCCGGGTCCAGTTGCGATCCCACCCAGCGCAGCGCCGTGGCGCGCATCACCAGATCGCCATCCTCGTCGGGCCGCGGATGAACCCCATCCCAATAGGTTTCGAGCATGCGCCGGATCAAATCCAGCCCTTGCCGCAGCCCGGCGAATCCTTCCTGGCGCAGCAGCGCTTCGGTCAGCCAGGCAGCCACCTGGAGGTCCTTGCCCTGTTTGGTAAGGGCCTCTTTGCCCAGTTTCAGGACCAGGGAAAAATCGGCGACCTTGATGTCGTGCTTCCACACCCCTTGACTCAGATCGGCCTCTTGGCGCCGGGCCTCTTTGATCAGGGGAGTGACGGGAAGATATCGAAGATCGGCGCCGCAGGGATCGCCGCCGGAAATCGGCTGGAGCAGGGCTTCGATATTGATGGGCATGTGGATTAGCCGGCCGCGGGCTGTCTGAATTCCAGTTTTCTCAGGTCCAACAGCGGCACTTCCTCGCCATCCACCAGCAGCATCTTCTGTCCAAACGGGACTTCCTTACCGTCGGAAGTTTCCTCCCATACCGTCATGCGTCCCAACCGCACGGCATCGTCGGCGTGATTGCAGGAGAATGGCGACAACACCGGTAAGAGCACCGCGCCCAGATCGGAGCCCTGAAACGCCGGCCCGGTGTGGATCGTGGCCGGCGCCCACAGCAGGTCGCGCAGAAGTTTGGGCGGCTCCATCTCCACGAGTGCGAGGTGCGCCAGCGGGATCCACATGTAACGGTCCCCCGCCAGCACTTCCAGACGGGCACCGATCCGCGGGTCGGCGTCCTCGATGGATTCAAACGCCTGG
>PKYZ01000150.1 GCA_003132865.1 Bryobacterales bacterium | reverse complement strand
GGACGCCGGAATCCCACAGCGGAAGGCCGCTGCCGTCCGTCAGGGTGAAGACCCACTTCTCCGGGTGCGCGCGTTCCGCCGCGGCTTGGAGGCGGTAGCGTTCAACGAGATATCCCAACGTAAGCGGGCGCTTCCTGGTCTTCGATTTCGGATCGTCGATGTCATCGCGCCAGTTGCGCTGCACGATGCGGCAGACGCCACTCTGCAAGATCCACATGTGGCGCAGTTCCGGACTTCAGTTGGACGTAAGGCTGGTAATTCGGGGTGAGGGTAAGTCTTTGAAACGTTTGGTGGACCTGGTGAGATTCGAACTCACGACCTCTTCCATGCCATGGAAGCGCGCTCCCAACTGCGCCACAGGCCCGGTTCCGTTTCATTCGAATATACCACGGCGCATGCCCGATTTGACATGCCGCTCGCCAGCTTGCCTACAATGGTATGATGCCTCGCAGGCGCGTGCGCGCGCTTCTTCTACTGTTCTGCCTGTCGGCGCTGGACTTCTCCGGTTGCTTCGTCCGCAGACGCATCATCACCCGGAAGGGCGGCAACGCCACGCCCGTCCTGCTTACAGCGGATAAGCAGACCCTCATAGACCGCCTCGCGCACGCTTACCAGGCCATCCAGAGCTTCAGCGCCACGGTGGACATGGTGCCCGCGCTGGGCAGCTCCGAGAAAAGCAAGATCACAGAATACAAGGACGTGCGCGGCTACATCCTGTTCCGCAAGCCCACCGATATCCGCATCATCGGCCTGTACCCCCTGGTCCGCAACAAAGCTTTCGACATGGTCTCGAACGGGACGGACTTTCGCCTGTACCTGCCCGCCAAGAACCGCTTCGTGATCGGCTCGAACCAACTCATCGCCCGCTCCCAGAACAGGATCGAAAACCTTCGCCCGCAGCACTTTCTGGAAGCGCTGCTGGTCGCGCCCATGCAGCCGGACGAAAAGACGGAACTGGTGAATCTCACCGACGAAGACAACGCCGTCTATATCCTGCACTGCGTTCGCGTACAGCCGGATGGACAGATTGTGCCCACGCGCAGTGTCTGGTTCAACCGCATCAACCTGCATATAGCCCGGCAGCTCGTCTTCGACCCGGCGGGCAACATTCTGACGGATGCCCGCTACAGCGACTGGCAGAACTACGATGGCTTGCCCTTCCCGAAGACCATCGATATCACTCGACCGCAAGACGAATATGCCGTGGTCCTGACCGTGGTGAAGATGGACATCAACCGCGGCGTCGCCGACGACAAGTTCGTGCTGGAGCAGCCCGAAGGAACCCAGCTTCAGGTGCTGGGCCAGCCCGCGCCCACCCCGCCGCCCGCGCCGCCGCCCGTGCCAAAAGGAAAGAAGAAGAAGCCGTGACGGCAAAACTCGTCCTGGAGAACTTGAAGCACAAACCCATGCGCAGCTTGCTGAGCGTATTCCTGATCGCCGTGCCTGTGACGCTGATCCTGTGCCTGGTGGGTCTCAGCCAAGGCATGCTGGCCGATTCCGCCCGCCGCGCCCGCGGCATCGGCGCCGATATCATCGTGCGGCCGCCCAAGACTTCCATGCTGACCCTCAGCGGCGCTCCCATTTCCGAAAAGCTGGTCGATGCGATTCAGCAAAAGCCCCACGTGGCGCTGGCCCTAGGCATGATCGTGCATCCGGTTACCAGCGTAACCTTCGTCAGCGGGATCGATCTGGCTGGCTTCAACCAGATGAGCGGCGGCTTCAAGTATCTGGAAGGCGGACCGTTCCTTGGTCCCGACGACATCATCGTCGACGAATATTATGCGCAGCAGCACAAGCTGCATGCCGGGGATCAGGTGACCGACATCCTCAACCACCGCTGGCACGTATCCGGCATAGCGGAAGGAGGCAAACTCGCGCGCCTGGCCGTGCCCATGCGGACCTTGCAGGATCTCACCGGAAATACAGGCAAGGTCAGCCAGATCTTCGTGAAAGTCGACCGGCCCGCCAACATACCCGCAGTGTTGGCGGAACTGAAAACGATCCTGCCCGACTACAACATCTACACGATGGAGGAATTTACCTCGCTGCTTACCGTCGAAAACGTCGGCGGGTTGAGCACCTTCATCGACGTGATGGTCGGTATCGGGGTAGTGATTGGGTTTGCCGTGGTGCTGCTTTCGATGTACATGGCCGTCCTGCAGCGCACCCGCGAGATCGGAATTCTGAAAGCGCTGGGCGCATCGCGCTGGTTCATTCTGAAGATCATTCTGGCCGAGGCGGTGGTCCTCGGATTGGGCGGTACCGTCGTGGGAATCGGGCTGAGCTTCGCCGCCCGCGCGCTCATTCAATTGTTGTATCCGGCCTCCCTGACGCAAGCCATTACGCCGGAATGGTGGCCGATCGCGGGCGCCATCAGCCTGGCAGGCGTGCTGCTGGGAGCGCTCTATCCCGGCTTGAGCGCCGCCGCGCAGGACCCCATCGAGGCGCTCGCCTATGAGTGAGCCGCTCATCGAAATCCGCGGCCTGCGCAAAGTCTATCGCGTGGGCAAGGTGGACGTCTCCGCGCTGCGCGGCGTGGATCTGGATGTGCCGCCGGGCGAGTTCTTGGGTATCGTGGGCCCGTCCGGATCCGGCAAATCGACCCTGTTCCATATTATCGGCGGCCTCACGCCGGCGACCGGCGGCAGCGTGCGCATCGGCGGACAGGACATCTCGTCGCTCACCGACGCCGGCCGCACGGAGCTTCGCAAGAAGGAGGTCGGCTTCGTGTTCCAGAAATTCAACCTGCTGCCGAACCTGACCGCGGCCGATAACATCGCCATCGCCCGCCACATCGCCGGGCGCGGCCAGACCGTCGAGCCCGAATTCGAGGAAGTTCTCAAGCTGCTCGGGATTTCGCAGCGTCTCAACCACAAGCCCGCCGCGCTTTCCGGAGGCGAGCAGCAGCGCGTAGCCATTGCCCGTGCGATCGTGAATCACCCGGCCATCCTGCTCGCCGACGAGCCCACGGGTAACCTGGATAGCGAAAACTCCGCCGCCGTGCTGGATGTCATGCGCGACTTGAACCGGCGCCTGGGCCAGACCATTCTGATGATCACGCACAACCCGGAAGCCGCCGCCTTCGCGCACCGCACGGTGCGCATGCGCGATGGGCGGATTGTGGGGTAGCGGCTACTCCAACCTCCGGACCTCGGGTATGGCGGCCCGCAGCGATGGAATGCAGGTCGGGCAGCGTGGCTTTCGGACGGCTCCATTCGTAGAAGGTTGCCGCTGCGGGCGCAATCTGCTCATCGATGTCTGGCGCCCGGCGAGAACTCTGGTTTCGTCCACGTTCCGACCAACGAGGCAAAGAATCCAGGTTTCAATGCTCCATTTCGGGATCAGGTGGACGATTCTCTCGCCGCCGGTCCGCGCACCGAGGTTACCGAATTGATGTTGCCGTCGAGCGACGCTGCCGTCATCTGCATCGAGAGCAACCACAAGAGCCGTCTCGGCGCGAGCGGATCTCGAACGGTAGGCTGTGACGGCATCCGAGGCGGTAAAGGTAACGGCGGACAAATCGCTGTTGGCGCTTGTCCTCGACTAGGACGACCACCTGCGAAGGCCTACCCATGCTCACAGCCGCCTGCCCTACGACCTGCCGAAATCGATGAACCCGCGCTGCGGGTCGGTGCTCAACAGCTTCACGTCGATCTGGTCGCCCACATCCAACCCATGCTCGCCGCGCATTAGGCGGCCTTCCACCGGCGGCGACAAGGCCCGCACGAACGTGCCCTTAGGCGTGACTCCCGTGACCACGGCGGGGAAGACTTCGCCAATGCGCCCGTGCATCGCTACCGCGGCGATGCGCTTCGACATGGCGCGCTCGACCTTGCGCTCGGCGTCTTCCCGCAGCGTGCAGTTGCGCGCCACGCCGTCCAACTCGGCGTCCCCATAGGGCGAAACCTGCCCGACGAGCACCGCTTTCACCAGGCGCTGCGTCACCAGATCGGCGAAGCGCCGGTTGGGCGCGGTGGAGTGCGTGTAATCGTGAACGGCCAGGGCGAAGTGCCCGACCGCGGTATCGTCGGGACGCTCCAGCACATACTCGCCGGGTCCCATCAGCTTCACCACCGCCAGCGACAGATCGGCGTAATGCACGGAGTCCGCGGCCCGCCGCTTCATCAGGAAGCGGTTCAGCGCGCCGGAGTCCGGATCGGCGGGCAGGCTGTCGCCCGTGCGCGCGGCCAGTTCCACGATGCGGTCCCAGCGCTCCGGAGTCTTCACCACGCGGCGAATGGAGGAGATGCGATTGTCGCGCAGCAGCCGCGCAATCACCCCATTGGCCGCCACCATGAAATCCTCGATCAACTGCGAGGCCCGGTTGCGAAACCGCGGCTTGATGCCGGTCACGTGCCCATCGGACAGGATCGCCTCGGTCTCGCTGCGGTCCAGATCGAGCGCGCCCAGGCGGTGCCGTTGCGCGCGCAGCTTCTGGGCGGCTTCGTCCTGCAAACGGAGTTGCGCCTGCAGATCCCCCGACGCGGCCACCTTCGCAGGCGCCTCGCCCTGCCCTTCCAGCCACGGCCCGACGGAACTGTAGGCCAACTGCGCGGCGTTGCGCGTGACCGCGCGGTAGGCCGTGCCATCCTGCACGGAACCATCCGCGGCGACCGTCAGCTCCACCACCACGGAGAGCCGGTCGGCATGCTCGTTCAGCGACGTGAGATCCGTGGACAGATCGTCCGGCAGCATGGGAAAGTTCTTGACGCCGGTGTACACAGTGGTGCAATTCGCGGCCGCATGCGTATCGAGCGGCGATCCCTTCGGTACGTCGCTATCCACGTCGGCGATGCCGATTCGGATGCGCACATCGCCGTTCGGCAGACGCTCGGCAACTTCGATCTGATCCAGGTCGCGCGAAGTGTCGTTGTCGATGGACGACCAGAGCAGGCCGCGTAGATCGCGTACCGTGCCATCGGGGGCCGGCTGCGCTGGATGCGCGCGCAGGGCTTCAACCTGCCGCTGCGCTTCGGGCGGAAAGTCCGGAGTGAAGCCTTCCGCGATCATCTCCTGGCGCGCCAGCGCCGGGAGGTCGTAGTGGGTACTGGGTAAGTTGGACATGAATAGGATTAGACGTCGTGGCGGCGCGTGCGCGAGAGCAACTGCCGCGCGCGGTCCAGCGCCTTCTGTTCGGCCTCTTCGCGCGTGGCGCCGGTGGTGCGCGCCAGCGCGGCGCCCGGCGAAACGTTATCGGCCTTGCAGTGATAGACGTCGTCGAGCTTATACGAGGTCAGCTTCACCTGCCAGGGCTCCACATCCACCTGGCGCTCGCTATACTCTTCCGCCTTCATAACCCACCATCTTACCTGTGATTCTGCCCCCCTATGTTATGTGGCGCACGCCCTCAGCGTGCNNTGCCGCCGCCAGCGCGGGATCGTACAATCCCGCAACCTCGTGCCCGATCTTGCCGGGACGCGCGTGGCCGGCATCGAGATTGGTCAGCACCACCACCGTCAAGCCATCATCCACGTAGCGGCCGATGTACGTGGTGAAACCCTGCCAGGCGCCACTATGTTCGATGACCCTGTGGCCGTTCTGTTTGCCGATGGCCCAGGCAAAGCCGTAATTGCCCGGGTTGGGCTTGCCGTCGTTCAACGGAAACACGGTCCACATCCGGTCGAGCGACGCTTTCTTCACCAGTTTTTCGGTATAGAGGGCCGCATCCCACTCCTGGTTCTTTAACCCGTCCTTGGTCCACTCGTACCCGGATGAGCGGTTGGGAATGATGTCGCGCTCGCGGATGATGCGCGTGGCAGTCATGCCCAGCGGCCGGAAGATGCGTTCGGCCAGAAAGTCGCCGTAGAATTGGCCCGTGACCTTGCGGATCGTCATGCCCAGGATCGCGTAATTGGTATTGGTATACCGCCATTTGTCGCCGGGCTGAAAATCCATGGGCAGCGCCGCGATCTTGTCGAAGAGCTCGGTTTCCGTGCAGTCCAACCGCAAGTAGAAAGGGCCGTCGGCTTTGGTGCGCGCGTCGGTTTCATATTCGGCGAGGCCCGAGGTGTGCGACAGCAGATTCTTCACCTTGATCGGCTTCCAAATTGCCGGCGCGCGATCGAAGTACTTCGTCACGCTGTCCTCCGGATCGATCTTGCCTTCTTCCACCAGCATCATGATGGCGGTGGCCGCGAACTGTTTCCCGACGGAACCCGATTGAAATACAGTCTCCGGCTTCACCGGCACATCCAGCTCCACATTCGCGAGGCCATAGCCTTGCGCCTTGAGGATCTCGCCGCGCCTGTAGATGCCTAGCGCCAGGCCGGGTATGTGTTCCCGTTTCACCTCGGCTGTCACATACGCGTCGATCTTGTCCCGCGGATCGGCTGGCGCAGCCACGCCGCACAAAGGCATAAATGCGAACAATAGAAGAGCGCTGGCGGTGGGTCGCATGGGCTTGGAAGACAAGTATAAAACAGGCCCGGCGTCGAACGCGCGCCACGTTATACGATGGCTGCATGCCGATCGTGCATGTTCACGTCCATGTGAAGCCGGAGTCCGTGGAAGCCTTCCGGCAAGCCACCATCGCCAACGCGCGGCAGAGCGTGAAGGAGCCGGGCATCGCGCGCTTCGATGTGCTGCAGGAGGCGGACGCGCCCACCAGGTTCATCCTGGTTGAAGTCTACCGGACGGCCGAAGCGCCCGCGCAGCACAAGGAAACCGCGCACTACCAAACCTGGCGGGATACGGTGGCGGAGATGATGGCCGAGCCGCGCAGCAGCGTGAAGTGCTCGAACGTCTTTCCGGGCGGCGAAGGCTGGTAACGCCGAATGCGCTTCGAATTCGCGACGGCTGCGCGGATCGTCTTCGGCCCCGGAACGGTGCGGGAGGTCCCCGCCGCGGCTGCGGAAATGGGGCGGCGGGCCTTGGTTGTCACTCGGGCGTCCGCGGATTTCAAACGCACGGGAATTGCGGGCGTGCCGTTCCCGATCCATTTCCCGATACATGGCGAACCCACGGTAGACATGGTGCGGCAGGGCACGCAACTGGCGCGTGACGCGGCCTGCGATCTGGTGATCGCGCTGGGCGGCGGCAGCACGATTGACGCGGGCAAGGCCATCGCGGCGCTATTGACCAATGGCGGCGATCCGCTCGATTACCTGGAGGTCGTGGGGCAAGCGAAACCGCTGAACCGCCCATCGGCGCCATTCATCGCCATCCCGACCACCGCGGGTACCGGCTCGGAAGTCACCCGCAATGCGGTTCTTCGCTCGCCCGAGCACCGCGTCAAGGCCAGCCTGCGCAGCCCATATATGCTGCCCAGTCTAGCGGTAGTGGACCCCGAGCTGACGCTGGATCTGCCTCCCGCGCTCACCGCCAGCACGGGACTCGACGCGCTGACGCAGCTCATCGAGCCGTACGTCTCGATTCGCGCCAATGCCATAACGGATCTCTACTGCGCGGAAGGCATGCGGCTGGCGGCATCCGCGCTGCGGCGGGCCTGGCACGACGGCCACGATCTCGCCGCCCGCACTGACATGGCTTTCGCGAGCCTGCTGGGCGGCTTGGCGCTGGCCAACGCCGGTCTGGGCGCGGTGCACGGATTCGCGGCCCCGTTGGGCGGAATGTTCGATGCGCCGCACGGCGCCCTTTGCGCGGCGCTGCTGCCGCATGCCATGCGCGTGAACATCGCGGCGCTGCGTGCTTCGCCACCCCACGCGGAAAGCCTGTCGCGCCACGCTGCGGTCGCACGCACCCTCACGGGCCACTCGGACGCTACGCCCGAAGATGGGGCCGCATGGGTCGAGTGCTTGTGCCGCGATCTCGAAATCCGGCCGCTCGGCGCTTACGGAGTTCGCGCAGCGGACGTGCCCGCGCTGGCGGATAAGGCCGCCCGCGCCAGCAGCATGCAGGCCAATCCCATTGTGCTGACGCGCGGCCAGTTGGAGGAGTTGCTCACCCGTGCCATCTGACCAGCGCCCGCTCATCGAACTGGAGCGCGTCTGCGTGATGCGCGGCGAAAAGATCGTGCTGCGCGATGTGAGCCTGCGCATAGGTGTGGGCGAGCACGTCGCCATCCTGGGTCCCAACGGGTGCGGCAAATCCACGCTCATCAAGACCATCGCGCGGGAATGCTATCCGCTGGTGCGCGAGGGGTCGCGCATGGCCATCTTCGGACAGGAGCGCTGGAACATCTTCGATCTCCGTCCGCTGCTGGGAGTGGTCTCCAACGACTGGATGGCACTGTGCACGCGCGAGATCACCGGGCGCGAGGCGGTGCTATCCGGCTTCTTCGGCAGCGTCGGCGTGCAGCCTTACCATCGCATTACGCCGGAAATCGAGCGCCAAACGGCCGCGATCCTGGCGCTGCTCGAAATTCCGCATCTGGCGGAGCGGACCCTAACGGAGATGTCGTCGGGGGAAGCGCGGCGCGTGTTGCTGGCGCGCGCGCTGGTGCACGATCCCCGCGCGCTGGTGCTGGACGAGCCCAGCAACAGCCTGGATGTTTTTGCGCAGCACGAATTGCGCGAGACCATGCGCAAGCTGGCGCGCGCGGAGATTGGAATCATTCTCGTGACGCACCACTTGGCCGATATCATTCCCGAAATCGATCGCGTGATTCTGATGCGCGAGGGCCGCATCGTGGCGGACGGGCGCAAACAGGATGTGCTTACAGCCACGGCGCTCGCGGGCTTGTTCGGCCTGCCGGTCGATCTGACCCAGCGGGATGACTACTACCATCTCTGGTAGCTTGTGGGGCAGACCTCCAGGTCTGCGGGGGTCCTCCAGGACCCGCTCTTCTCGGAAACGCCGACGTGGACGTCGGCCGCAGGACGGGAGTCCTACCCCACGAATAACACTTTGCTCAAGATGGGAAGACTAAGTGTCATTGGGCAGGGACTGCCTGCCCCACTTCGAGCCGGGTCAGGCCCTAAACTAACCTAACTATGCAAAAAAAGCCGGGCGGTGGTTAGCCGCCCGGCTGGTCGTTACGTGTTTTCGCCCCGTTATCTCACGAACACGTGGATCACGGAGGATACCGGCCCACCTGGACCGTAAGCGGTCAACGTGTAATCCGAGTTGGTGGTCGGATTCACGGTGACGCTGCCGTTGACGGACTGAGCTCCGGCGGGTACGCCCGTGCCGGTAATGGTTACGGAAGTGGCGTTCTGGGTCGTCCACGACAAGACTACGGGCGCTCCGGAAGCCGGCGAGTAAGCCGGATTGGCAGAGAACGTGAGGATCTGAACGGCTCCCACGCTCACTGTTACGACGGCTTGGATTGGGCCAACGGCGTTGGTAGCCGTTAGCACGTAGGTAGTGGTTGCGGCCGGTGTGACGGTCGTGCAGCCAACCAAGGGCTCATTACCAAGTCCAGGCGCGATGCTGACTGTCTGAGCATTGGTCACGTTCCAGCAGAGCGACGATTGGCCACCTGCAACGATGACCGTCGGCGAAGCCGTAAAGCTAAGGATGCCCGGCACCGCTCCGCCACCCACGGTAACGGTGACGGCGGCGGTAACCGCGGTGACCCCATCGGCGCCTGTGGCCGTCAGGGTGTATGTAGTGGTTGTGGACGGCGAAACGCTCTTGCTGCCGTTCGCGGGCACGGTGCCCACTCCGTTGTTGATAGTGACGGTGCTGGCGCCGGTGGTCGTCCAGGACAGAAGCGAAGACTGGCCCTGGTTGATATTGGTCGGCGCGGCTGTGAAGCGTACGATAGCGGGCTTGGACGCGCCGACGGTAACGGTAACGCTTGCGGTGATCGACTGGCCTCCCGCCCCGGTGGCGGTCAAGTTATAGGTAGTGGTCTGGGTCGGCGACACGGTCGCGGTGCCTTGCGCATTGAGACCCGAGCCGACGCCCGAGATGCTGACCGAGGTCGCGTTGGTCACGTTCCAGGCCAGGGTGGACGACTGTCCCGCGGCTATCTGGCTGGGAGTCGCCGAGAACCGCACCACTTGCAGAGCTCTCTGCGTGGTCACGGTGGTGTTAGCACTGGCGGTCAGGCCAGTCAACTGATCGGTAACGGTCAGGCGGAAGCCGTAGCTGGTGGAGCCCGCCGCGGTGAATGTGGCGATGGCCGCATTGGCGCTGGATATTGCCACGTTAGGACCGGAAACCTGGGTCCATGAGTAGTTCAGAGCATCGTGATCCGGGCTATAGGAGCCACTGCCGTTCAGGGTGATGGTGCCGGGCGGCACGCCGATCTGAGCCGGACCTGCGTCGGCCACGGGCGCGCTGTGGCCCACCTGGCGCGTCAGGAACTCATACCGGATGCGCGGCACGTCCATGGGGACCGGATGCGTGAAGGTCGTGTATTCTTTCGGCCGCATGAAGTTGCCGAATTCCAACCCGAACGTGAGTTCGCCGGTATTCTTGGCTGTCAGCAGGGTGGAGTTCAGGCCCGCGCGGACGGTGAAAGCGAATTCCTTGCTTAAGGGCTGCACGAGTTTGATCTCGCCCCCTGGGCGGTTCGGCGTGGAACTGTGGCTATGAATATAGCCGAAGTTGCCTTGAATCCAGGCGTCGCCCCAGGCACCCACCTGCGTGTTGAAGCCGAGCTGGTTCATGGGGCGCGCGTAGGTTTCGATGAATGACGTCAGGCCCAGCGGCGTTTCGGTGAGCGCGCCGGTATTCTTGAAGCCTTCCGTTCCGTAGAAACCGATCCGGCCGCGGCTGAAGAGGTAATCGAGCAGGAAAGCGCCCTGCCCCATGCTGCCGCCATTTTCATACTCGCCGAACCGGATGTACTTGAAGCTGGAGAACAAGCCCGCCTGCAGGTGATCCCAACGGTTGACCAGACCGATGTCGAACTGGCCTTCCTGACGGCCGGGATAGCGCATGTACTCGGCTTCCGCCTGCACAGCGTGTGAGCCGTCGCCGCCAAATGGCGAGAAGAACTGGCCTCTGCCCTGGATAGTGACGTCGCCCGACGGCCGGTTGCCCATCGTAGGACCAACGTCGAGGCCCAACAGCGAGAACTTCTTGTTGCGGGTCTGCGCCTCGTTCAAAGCGTCCGTGCCCGCCTTTTCAGCGATAACAGTAGTCTCGTCCTTCGATAGCGGCTTCGGCATACCGTTGACTTTGTCCTCCAGCGCCTTCTCCTGGTTCTGGAGCTCGGCCACCTGGCCCTTCAGCCGGTCGTTCTCGCCCTTGATATCGCGCAACGCCGCGAGAATATCCTCCAGCTTGTCGAGCCGCTTCAGGATGGTGGCGCAGCACTCCTCCTGCTTCTTGAGAAGCTCCGACAGTGTGGGCATCACCTCCGTCGCTCCGCCGGCGGCTACGATCTTGCCTTGGCCGTCGGTGACGGTCAAGACCACGCGGCGGTTCAAGAACCGGCCTTCCTTGGTCTTGTTGTTGACTTCCGGATCGTTCTTGCCGTCGCCGGCCGTCGAGACCTGGTCAGCCGCGGCTCCGTATTTCACCAGAAATTCGCGAACGGTTTCGGCGCGCCGCATCGCCAGGCGGTCGTTGTAACGCGCGGAGCCCACGTAGTCGGTGTTTCCGACCAGCTTCACGTGGTAATCGCGATGCTGGCTCAACATCTCGGCCAGCCGCAAGAGGCTCGGATATCCGTCCGAGAGGATGGAAGAATTGAATTCGAAGTTGATCTCTTCCCATTGATCTTTGGTTTGGCTTGTGTTCAAGCCCTGAGCGAACAGGCACGTCGAAAACACTCCGATTGCGCCTATTGCCGCCAGTTGTTTTATCATGAGCACCTCCTCAACATTTCAGCGTGTACGCGAGACTTTTTACGAATGCAAACAACAACCAGTCTAAACTATTTAGGATACACCGGTACCCTTATCCATATCTACAACATTTTGCGGCTTTTAGTCAATCGAATGGGGTGTTCCCTCACAGAAAATGGGATAATGGCGGGTGTAGCCTGCCGGATGGGCAGCCGCCCGGAAACGGGAGGAAAGTCCGGTCTCCACAGGGCAGCGTGCCGGCTAACGGCCGGGAAGGGTTCTGGCGACGGAATCCTTACGGAAAGTGCAACAGAAAGTATACCGCCCGATCCGGGCGCGCAAGCGCACGGCCTTCGGGTAAGGGTGAAATGGTGCGGCAAGAGCGCACCGCGGACGGAGCAATCCGGCTGGCAGGGCAAACCCCACGCGGAGCAAGACCAAATAGGAGAGGAGGAGCGGCCCGCTCCGATGAACTCTCGGGTAGGTCGCTAGAGCCGGGCAGCAATGTCCGGCCCAGATGAATGGCTGCCGCCCGTAAGGGTACAGAAACCGGCTTATAATCCGGCAGGCTGCAAATACGTGGGGCAGGCCCTCGGCCTGCGGCGG
>PKYZ01000464.1 GCA_003132865.1 Bryobacterales bacterium | reverse complement strand
TACAAAACGTACCGAATCTACGAATGGAATTGAGAACGATGCGCAGCTCTTCGACTACCGTCACACAGAGCCGAAAGGCCGGGGCAAGCCATACCCGATCCACCGACCTTTTCGACAAGTGCCGGAATTTCACGCGTCCGGGCGACCTGCAGGCCGCCGGATTGTACATGTATTTCGAAGTTTTCAGCGAGCGCGAAGGCTGCGGGCCCGGCGAGGTCCGCATGGGTAACCGCAAGGTGCTGATGTTCGGCTCCAACGATTATCTGGACTTGATCACGCACCCCAAGGTGAAAGAAGCCGCCATCGAGGCTGTCCGGAAATATGGCAGCGGATGCAGCGGCTCGCGCCTGCTGAACGGCACGCTGGACGTGCACGTGAAGCTGGAGACGGAGTTGGCGGCTTTCGTACACAAGGAAGCGGCCGTCATTTTCGGCACCGGTTTCCAGGCCAATTACGCCTCGCTCGCGGCGCTGGCCGAAAAAGGCGACGTGCTGTTGTGCGACCACAATCTGCACGCCAGCCTGGTGGAGGGCGCGTTGCGCTCCACGGCGCGCACCGTGCGCTTCCGCCACAACGATCTCGAGCACCTGGAACGCTGTCTGGAGAACTGCCCGCCGGAAGAAAGGATCCTGATCGTTTCCGAGGGCGTGTTCAGTATGGAGGGCGATATCGCGGACCTGCGCGGCATCGTGGACCTGGCCAAGCCGTACGGCGCGCGCATCTACGTGGATGAAGCGCACGGCATCGGCGTGTTGGGACCCACGGGCGCCGGCGCCGCCGAGCATCTGGGCGTGCTGGACGATATCGACATCGTCATGGGCACGTTCAGTAAGTCGCTTGCCTCGGTCGGTGGCTTCGTGGCCTCCACCAAGGAGGTCGTCGATTACCTGAAGCACACCGCGCGGCCGTTCGTATTCTCGGCCAGTCTGCCGCCCGCCTCGGTGGCCGCCGTGGCCGCGTCCCTGGATGTGATGCGCAAGGAACCCGAGCGCCAGAAGCGGGTGCTGCACATCGCCGGGCGCCTGCGCCAGGAACTGCGTCTATGCGGCTTTCCGGTGCTGGATGGCGAGACGGCCATTGTGCCGGTGGCGGTCGAGAACGAAATCGACCTCTGCCGCCTCTGCAAGGCGTTGCTGGAGGAAGGCATCTATATCAATCCGGTCCTGCGCCCCGCGGCCGCGCAAAACCTGCTCCGCATTTCCTGCACGGCTGCCCACACGGAGCGCCAGGTCGAGCGCCTGGTGGATACCCTCGAGCGCGTGGCAAAACGGCTCGAAATCGAGTTCTAATCAGCCTCCTGCCCCGCCTGAAATACTGCGAAATTTGTGGGGCAGGCCCTGGTCTGCACTCTGGTCTGCGCGGGTCCCCCTACCCGCCCTTCGCTCCCTGGCGAACTCCTGCCTACCTGCGGGGATCCCCCCAACCGGTACCTCTGTTGTGAGCCTTTTGCGATGCTGTATGGCATGATGGGACAGGGCACGACAGAGATACGCAACTATGGCCTCCCGTATCCATCATGTGGAGCAGCACAGGTCGGCCGTTCCAGGAATTGAGGCCATGACGCTCGCCTCAAACCATCATTTCCCACGCCATTCACATGACCAGTTCGGCGTCGGAGTTATAGCTTTTGGCGCACAGCGCTCATGGAGCGGGGTTGGACACGTCGAGGCCTCTGCCGGCGACGTGATCATGGTGAACCCTGGCGAGATGCACGACGGGGCGCCCTTGCATAGCGACGCGCGCGGGTGGCGGATGATCTATCTCGACCCAGCCCTCAGTGGCTGGCGAAGTGGAAGACGAAATCCCGGGCCTGGTTGAAATCGTGCGTCCTGTCGCGCGCGACCCGCTCTTGGCCGGGCATTTCGCCCGGCTATTCGCCTGCCTCACGGCTTCGCATTCGGATTGCCTTGCCAGGGAGGAGAACCTGATTTGCTCCCTGGTATACATCCTGCGGCAGCATGGGATGGGGCGGCCCACGTCCAGTGGCCCGTCGCCCTGCGTGGCAAAAGCGCTCCAGCGCGTGGACTCTGCGCCGGACACGCCGGTGTCTCTGGCCGAGTTGGCGGCACTGTCGGGCGTGAGCCGCTTCCAGCTCTTGCGGGGCTTCGCGCGCGAAGTAGGAATAACGCCGCATGCCTACCTTGTTCAGCGGCGCGTGCGCCTTGCACGGCAGCTCCTAGCCGATGGTCAAACACCCGCCCAAGCAGCGGTACAGGCCGGCTTCGCGGACCAGAGCCATATGACGCGCGCCTTCGTCCGCCAACACGGCATTACCCCGGGCCGCTATCGCGCGGCCATCGCCTGATCCCGGACAGCCACGCGCAATTTCGTTCAAGACGCGGCGGGCCCATCGTGCGATTTATAAAGTAGATTCGTCAGAAGAAATCGTGGGTCGATTCCGGTTCTGGCAGCTTGCCAAGTGAATGATAGAGGGCAAGTTCGAGTACGCGATAGGTGCGAAACCCGCAGGATTTTCTCATGGTGACTTTGGCCTTGTTATTCAGGCCCTCCACAACGCCGCTCGAGATCAGCTTTTGCGCAGCCTGGCCCTGGACCTGATTGGTGTTCGAGCACAAACCCGACGCGCCGACGGCCTGGCCGTTGTCGTTGATCCCCCAGGCGAATCCGACGGTGTCGCCCGCGAGCGGGCTGAGTTCCCGCATCTCGCCGTTTGGTCCCCAGATCGCGGCCTCAAACCGGAGCTTCTGATACGGAATCGCCATGGCGCAGGTGGAATCGGAAGTGCCATTCTCCGAAAACCCGACCACCTGGCCTAGAATGTTCAGCCCAAAGGCTTTGGTGTTGTGGCCGCCCGGCAGGGTCGGAAGCGCCGTCAGGCGCCCATTTTTCCAGAGAGCCGCAAGGCATTGAAGGGTGAGTGCCGTCCTCGCAAAAGTCCTCATCCATATAAGCTGGATTGGGAGTGTCGGAAGTAATCGTCGCCTCGCCAAACGCGTTAGGGCCGCCAGGAACGGCCGCGCAACTGCTTGGCCCGCCCAGCGAGCCGAGGTCGATCAAGGGGCCGAAGCCATACCAAATGAAGGCGTGCTGGGGGCCGTTGGCGCCCTCGCTGAACTTCACTGCAACGGCCTTGCTTTCGAACGGCTTGTGGAACTCTGGCCTCCGCCGCCCCCGTCTCCACCTGCTCCCAGGCCAACGCCACGTATTCGCCCGCACGATTTCTTTCATCCGGTATCCCCGAAGATGATACGCCGGACAAGCCCACAGGCCGGAAGACTGCACCTTATCGACGAAGGTTCAGTTTCCGTCGGCTTTAAGATTCGGACCGCAGACGGAACCTTGATAAATCACATTGAAGGTTGTAAGACCGGGACCAAAGAGGCTGTGAGCCAGTCCTTCGAGCGTGATCGTGCCGGTAGCTTCTGCGTACTTACCCGATCTCCCGGTGACCGTCAGGGTCGCGTTTTCCGTGAATTCGCCCGGAGGCTTGCCTGGAATGGGAGTGAGCGTAACAGCTCCAGTGGCAGTCAACAAATCGCCCTGGCCGGAGGTTGGCTATGTTCGCTCGAGTCCTATCGCCGGTCCGGCGCCTTGAGTGTTGACGCTGGTGCTGCGGAAAAGCTATCGCCTTTAGTCTCCGGATCGCCGACGATACGCTCCGCGCCAACTGGCGGGCACCGGGCCACCGGTATCACCTCCAGTAANNTGGGGTCCGGACAAGCCGCAACCGCGGCCCCGCGGCGGCGGGGCGGGGTAGAGGCGCCTCCTTCGATCGTTCACCGCCTGGCTAAGCGCTGGAACAGCAATGTGCGCGTGCCTTCGGATGGCGGCATCGACGATGCGTGCCCTGCCATAACAGCCACGCCCTAGGTATGGCTGGTGTTGTTCGGGACCGCCAGGTACGCGTGGAAGTTACCGCTCTTGTCGATCGCGATGCCGACGATCTCACCCGCGGCATTGATGAAACATGCGGTGCCCAGATACAACGGAGAACCGGCGGGGACTAGTGTGTTGAGGTCGATCAAATCCTGGCCCTGCCGCAGAAATGCTCGGAAGTTGGTCAAAGTGGCATCTAATGATGCGCCGACTATCTGGCCGCTGTCGTTAATGCCGATGGCGAGGCTGTTCGCGTCCCCCGGGACCGTCCCGAGATCCTGCATGCCCGTCTCCCGGGTCCACAGGAAGGCATGAAAGTTGGCGTCTCCCTGCAGGTCTGAAGACCCGACTACCTGGCCGCGGTTGTTGAGGTCCAGCGCCTGAATTCCGTTGAATGGGGTTAATCCGAGTCCCGTCCCTCCGAGGGTGCCGAGGTCGATGGCTTTGCCGTCCTCCCAAAGCAGGGCGTGAACAGGCTGGAGATTGGTCAGATAAATGGGGTTAAAGGCGGCGCATTCGCCAGAGGCACCGGCCGCCTGGCCGAGATTGTTGATGGCCTTAGCACTTCCATCCGGGTCGCCGGGATGCGTGGGAAGTTCCCGGGGGTATCCGTTTTGCCAGACCACGGGCTTGAACTGCAGTTTTTGTGGACTGCCGGATGGGCATGTCGCGTCCGGCGCGTCGTTCTCCGCGACTCCGGCCACTACGCCCGAGCCGTTGATCCGGTTGGCCCAGCCGTTGTTGCCTCCTAGCGTGGGAAGCGCACTCATGACGCCGTTTTGCCACAGGAACGGAACACACGTCGTGCCGGAAGACGAAAGACCAAGTGCCTTGAAACCGCAGAAGTCCTCGCCATTCGGGTCCGGAGTGGTGGTTTGGGCCTCACCCACAGCCTCGCCAAAGCCGTTCACGCCAAAGGCCTGGCTGTTCGGACCCTGGAGTCCGTGCTTGCCCAGATCTATCATCTTGCCCTTGTACCAAAGCACGGCCTGTAATGTGTTGCCGTTTTGCACCGCGCCGGCGACCAGGCCGTCGTTGGTGATGACGAACGGCTGCCCGTTCGGACCCACCGTGCCGAGATCGATGACCTTATAAGTTGGCGACTGGGCCATGGCAACCGCGGCGAGCAGGCTGCCCCCCACAATGCTTTTCAAAACTGTTTGTTTGTGTGTCACGTTTGTTCTCTCCATCAGGCGATAAGGAAAACGCCCGCGCGAGGTTACACACTATCGCGGGCTTGATGTAGTATTGGAGATCAGCGCCGGATTATGACGGTCTGTCCTCAGTGCGGTGCCGAGCTGCAAGCCGGAGATCCCGCGGGCCTGTGCCCGAAGTGTCTGATCCAGGGCGCTTTCGATAGTTCGGTTGGCGCGGGCGAGTCCGGAACTCAGACCATCGATACAGCGGGAGCGGCGGCCGGTGATGACGACTTCGGCCGTTATCACATCCTGCGAACTCTAGGCGAAGGCGGCATGGGCACCGTGTACCTGGCCGAACAGCGCGAACCGATTCGCCGCTCAGTAGCCCTCAAAGTAATAAAACTCGGCATGGACACCGGCCAGGTACTCGCCCGCTTTGCCAACGAGCGTCAGGCGCTGGCGATGATGGACCACCCGAATATCGCGCGGATCTTCGACGCTGGCGCCACGCCCAAGGGCCGGCCTTACTTCGTCATGGAGTACATCGAGGGCGTACCTATTACGCAGTACTGCGATGGCAAGCGGATGACAATCGGCCAACGGCTGGAACTACTCGTGGCAGTGTGCCATGCCGTTCAACACGCGCACCAGAAAGGCGTGATTCACCGCGATCTCAAACCATCGAATGTGCTGGTGATTGAGCAGGAGGGCACCCCGGTTCCGAAAGTGATCGATTTCGGCATCGCCAAGGCTACCGACCAGTGGGCCGTCGAGAACACCCTGCTAACGGAATTCGGGCAGATGGTGGGGACACCGGAGTACGCCAGTCCTGAGCAAGCCGAAGTGACGACCGGAGATGTGGACGCGAGCTCCGATGTGTATTCGCTCGGAGTGCTCCTGTACGAGCTGCTGATCGGCACTGTCCCTTTCGACGCGGCCAGAATGCGGCAGGCAGGCTTAGTCGAGATGCTCCGAATCATCCGCGAAGAAGAAGCCCCGCCGCTTTCGCGAAGGCTGACGACAATGGGCACGGCAGCGGCCGATATTGCCGCGCGCCGTCAGACGGACCCGGTTTCTCTGCGCCGCCTCGTGCATGGCGACCTGAACAGGATCGCGATGAAGGCTCTGGAAAAAGTGCGGGGGCGGCGATACTCTTCGGCGACGGAGTTCGCAGCCGATATACAAAGATACACGGAGCATCGGCCGGTGCTCGCGTCTCCGCCGGGCGCGCTATACCGGGCGCGCAAGTTTCTTCGCAGGCACAAGCCCGCCTTTTTCGGAGCAGCCGCCGGGCTCGCGTTCATCCTGTTGAGCGGAGTAGCGATCTGGTCGCTTGCGCGCCGTGACTCTCCGCCGAAACCCAGGGCGACAGACAAGGGCGCGATTGTTCTCGGCGATTTCGCGAATGCCACGGGGGATCCGGCATTCGACGGTACGCTTCGCCAGCTAATGGCGGCGGAACTTGGGAAGTCGCCCTACTTCAGCGTGCTTCCGGATGCGCGCATGAGCGAGACACTGCGCCTGATGGTCCGGGTTCCGGATGTCAAACTCACCCCGGATGTTGCGGCCGAAGTCTGTGAGCGGACGGGGAGTTCCGCAGTCGTGGAGGGCTCGATTGCGGGCCTAGGTAGTCGGTACACGTTGGCCTTGCGTGCGAGGAATTGCCGAAGCGGAGATGTTCTGGACGAGGAGCAGGCGTCAGCAGCCAACAAAGACGACGTCTTCAAGGCGCTGAGCGAAGTGGTAAACCGGTTCCGCACGCGGGCCGGCGAGTCGCTTCCAAGCGTGGAAAAGCAGCCCAGTTTTTCGGCCGAGGTCACCACGCCCTCTCTGGAGGCATGGAAGTCCTACAACGTGGCAATGAAGGGTATCCAGGCCAAGGGAGAATCAGCGGAAGGCGTCTCACTCCTGAAGCGGGCCGTTGAGCTCGACCCGAAATTTGCGATGGCCTATGCCCTCATGGGCCGGACATATGACTCGCTCGGGGAGTCCGAACTTGGAGCGCAGAATATCGCCAGGGCTTATGAGCTACGGGATCGGGTCGGCGATCGGGAGAACTATTTCATCACTTTCAACTACCACCGGCAGGTGACAAGAAATCTCGAACTGGCGCGGCAAACGGCCGAATCGTGGGCCCGCAAGTACCCAGGTGATTACATGCCTCACGGATTTCTGTCGGGCTTCACGTCGCCGGGGACGGGCCATTACGAGAGAGCCGCGGAAGAAGGTCAAAAGGCGATCGAACTCAATCCGCGCTTCTCCATCGGTTACTCTAATGCGGCTTTTGCCTACATCTACCTGAACCGCCTCTCAGAAGCTGAGGCACTCCTTCGGAAGGCATCGGAACTTAAGATCGAAGCCATTGAACTCTCGCTATGCCGGTACTTTATCGCTTTTCTGA
>PKYZ01000364.1 GCA_003132865.1 Bryobacterales bacterium | reverse complement strand
CAAGCCTGAATCCGGCCCACCAGATTCAGAGGAAACAGTTCAATAAAATATGCCGGCTGGCGTCTCAAAGTTCTTGACAAATTCCGAAGACCTTGAGACGGGTCAGCAACTTGCGATAACGTCTTTCGACCTCGAAGCATACTTGCGCGCAGTTGTTGGTGTTGGTAGCGAACTACTGCGTGCTGCTGCGGGAGTGTGAGTCGTGGCAATCTTGAGTTCTGCGGTTTCGTACCACCCGGCCGTTCAAGGCGCCCGTAGTGAGCGACGGCCAAGCGCACGACCAGCCAGCGCTCGACCCGTCGCGCTGCGAGAGTGGTTGTGTCCTGCCAGCACGGAGAAAACCGACAAGGTGCTGAAGCAGGCAGGTGTCGAGACGGGCGAGAAGAAGCCGGGCCCGGAAAGCGTCTCGCAGAAGCCGAAGCGCGCGGTGACCGGGCACGGGCGCCATGGCGCGGCCGCGTATGGCGGGGCGCGGAAGGTCCAAGTTCCGCACGCGTCCTTGAAGGCGGGAGATGCGTGTCCGGACACTGCCTGTGACGGCAAAGTGTATCTGCAGCGCGACCCCGGCGTGTTGGTGCGGATTCAGGGACAGGCGCCCATCGCCGCAACCGTGTATGAGTTGGAGAAGCTGCGGTGTAATCTGTGCGGGAAGGTGTTTACCGCCGCCGCTCCGGAAGGCGTGGGCGACCAGAAGTACGATGAGTCGGCGGCCAGCATGATGGCCATGCTGCGCTACGGGAGTGGATTCCCCTGGAACCGTCTGGAAAACTTGGAAAACAGCCTGGGCATCCCGCTGCCGGCGGCGACCCAGTGCGAGATTATGGCGGAAACCGCGGCCCTGCTGCAACCGGCCCTGGATGAACTCCAGCGCCAGGCCGCCCAAGGGGAAGTGGTGCACAACGACGACACTTCCATGCGCGTGCTGTCGCTGGATCGGGATGCGGATATTTCCCCGGAGCGGACGGGAGTATTCACCAGCGGGCTGGTATGGATCTTGTTTCAAGGCGCAGATTCAGACCGAGATCGTTCGTCAGAAGCCTGGCGTTTTGGCGGCGGAGTTCGTAGCCGTACTGGAGGTTTTGTATAGGTCTGCCGCATTGCTCGGAATGGTGGGGGTTAACGTTATCATCGACGAGGTCGATGAACTCGACCCCAAGGTCAACATTGGCCGTTTCATCAAGGCCGTTCACGAACGACTTCAGCAACAGGGAATTACGGACGTCACACTTACTCTAACTGGCCAGGCGCGACGGTACCCCGGTGAAGTGGCCGTCGCCGACGTTGCTGGATCACAAGCACTGGTAAACTGGTGCGCGAGCCTGGGGGGCCCGACCAGACGGTTTGCCCGGACGATAATGGCAAAATAACGTGTCGGCCAAAACGGAGATCCGGGGGAAAAGCGCCTGTCCCAATGCGGTCCGGGAACCGCGCAGTCGGATTTGGCGGCCATGCGGACGAGTTCCAGTGTCGCACTGGTAATCGCAGATTTGACACACCAACTTCTCGTGGCTCCCCCGGACACGTTTTGAACTCTTGTGGTTCCCGCGCGGGCACCTCTGCCGGCGAGGCGGGAGGGCGGTTTTTCCGCCCGCCAGCATCAACCCTTTACATAAACGACTTCTAGGTATTGCACCACTACCTCCTTGGCGCGGTTCGTCGCGGGATAATGCGCGGCGACGTCGATCAAGAAGATGTCGCCGGCGTGTGTGTGCCGGGGAATGACTCCCGACACGGTAAATAGCGTTTCCTCGCCGGGATGAACCGCGATGCTGCGTTCCGCCGCGCCCGGTGTGCAAACGCCCGCGTCACGGGCCTTTGCGGCGTCGACCTTTATTTCCAGATCGGCCTTATGCAGCCGCGTCCGGATTTCCGGGAGCAGAAATAAGGGCAAGCGAAGAGTGACACCCGCGCCCTCGAGCGATTTGCGTAGTTGCGCAGCTTCGCCGGTGCGCTCCCAGCCGGCCGGAACCTGAGTCGCCGTGACAGCGATCTTTACCAAGCCCGGTTCGATTCCCTCGAGGTTTGCCACAAACGGAAGCCGCCATTTTCCGCCGATCGGCAATACGATGGAGTTCGTGTTGCGCCATGCCGAACCAAAATGTCCCGAGCCGGCGGGGTGCGGGATGGTGGGGTCGATCACGGCCGTAGCTGTCGTGGGATCCACGCTGAAATAGGGAGACGCGGGATTGGCCACGCTCACCGCCACGCATTCATGTTGGCCGGGACCGCCGCTTTGAAATGGGCTCGAGGAAGAGACTACCAGCGAGCCATTCGCTGGGATGACGACAGTCTGCTTGTCGATCAGCGCGCCCGCGGTTCCTACGCCGCCGGGGAAATGCCAGAATCCCACGATGGTACCCGGGGCGGGGATATTGGCGTCGTTGTAAACGACAGCCTGAATCCCATAGTTTGTGGTGGGCTGCAGCAGCGTATCCCAAGCGCCACCGGGGGCGCCGCCGATCGGGACCGGATTACCGAAGGAGTCCAACAGCACGATGTCGGGGCTCTGGTAGGTGCCGTTGCCGATGTACGGGTCGGGCGCCGTCGACGCCGTTGCCACGGTGAAGGCTTCAACCGTGTTGAGCGTTGGCGCTATGAAGTTCTGGCCGCCGATCGCATAGATGAGGCCGTCGGGGCCGGTGTCGCCCGCCAAAAAGGCCTGTTGCGTCAGCATGGAAGCTTGTACGGCCCAAATGCCGGTCCCTGGATTGTAGCTGTATACGCTGTTCAGCGGGAAGCCGCTTCCATCGAGGCCGCCCATCACGTAAATCAGGCCATCGGGGCCCACGGCCGCAGCCGCGGCAGAAAGGGCGGCCGGGAGCGATGGCCCGGTAGACCATACGCCAGTAGTGGGGTTGTATATTTCCACTGTGTTCAGAGTTCCGGACCCGGAGTTCTGCCCGCCGATGGCGTAGATCATCCCATCGGGACCGGTCACGGCCGCCAAGGCGTGTCGCGCCGTGGGCATGGCCGCGGCGGTAGTCCAGGTACCGGCGGTGGGATCGTACGCCTCCACGGTATTGAGGTCGGCGCCGTTAGATCCGCCGATGGCGTAGACGATTCCAGCGCGGCTGGTGGCGGCGGCCAAGCCGCTTCGCGCGGTGGGGAGCGCGGCCGCCGCCGACCAGGCGTCCGCCGCGGGATCGTAAATTTCAAACGCGGCCAAAGGGCCGGTACCGTCGGAGCCGCCTACGGCATAGAGCAGACCCGGTCCAGTTGTGGCGGCCAGGTTCAGCCGGGCCGTTATCATCGGAGCTACGGCCGACCAGGTCTTTGCAAGGGTGTCGTAGGCCTCTGTCGTCGTCAGCGGGGCGGTTCCGTTGCTCCCGCCGATCGCATAAATACGGTATCCGGAAGCCGGTGAGGGCGCGTCCGCGGTGGCGGCCGCCAGTCCATTACGGGCAGTTATTAGGGAAGGTTCGCTTGTCCAGGGCATGAGATCTCCTTTGACGGAAAAGGCCACTAACAGCATGGCCGTTCGAAAAACGGTTTCTTACCGGTCCCGTCTGTTCATAGTGACAACAGACCTGAGTTCATTACTGGAACCGCTTAATTTATTTTTGGGCTCGCTTGGCGGTGTCAAGTGCCGCCATCACTGGCCGACGGTAATAGCCTTTGCGTGCAAGGAAGACCGGGTCCTGGTCCGGATCAAGTGGGGCAAGGGTGTCGCTTTCGCAGTCAAGGCAGTGCGACACGCCGGGCACCGGGCGGTGGACGGACTTCTGATCTTGGTCCAAAGGTCGTCGGGAAGATCATTCAGTTGCCGGCGTGCCGATACCGGAGCGTGAGGAACCTTACCGAACCGTT
>PKYZ01000541.1 GCA_003132865.1 Bryobacterales bacterium | reverse complement strand
ACCGCACCAAGGAACCGGGCAGCTCCGGCGAGCCGCTCTACCTCGACGTGGTCAACGCGCTGAGCGAAGCCATGGTCACCGGCAAACGCGTGATCGGCGGGCGGTACGGCCTTTCCTCCAAAGAATTCACGCCCGCCATGGTGAAGGGCATCTTCGACGAGATGTCGAAACCCAAGCCCAAGAACCATTTCACCATCGGCATCCTGGATGACGTAGGCCACACCAGCCTGGACTACGATCCCGCTTTTTCGAGCGAAGTGCCGGGCACCGTGCGCGCACTGTTCTACGGCCTGGGCGCGGACGGCACGGTCGGCGCGAACAAGAACTCCATCAAGATCATCGGCGAGGAGACCGGAAACTACGCGCAGGGATACTTCGTTTACGATTCCAAGAAATCCGGCGCCATCACGGTTTCGCACCTGCGCTTCGGACCGCAACCGCTGCACTCCAGCTACCTGATCACCAACGCCAATTTCGTGGCCTGCCACCAGTTTTCGTTCTTGGAGCGCCTCGACGTGCTGAAATGCGCGGAACCGGGCGCGACCTTCTTGCTGAACAGCCCCTTCGGCCCGGACGAAGTTTGGGATCAATTGCCGCTCACAGTCCAGCGGCAGATCATCGCCAAGAAACTGCGCTTCTACGTGATCGACGGCTACGAGGTGGCCAAAAAGACCGGCATGGGCGGCCGCGTCAACACCATTATGCAGACCTGCTTCTTCGCCATTAGCGGCGTGCTGCCGCGCGACGAAGCCATCGCCGCTATCAAGCACTCCATCGAAAAGACCTACGGCAAGCGCGGCGAGGCTGTGGTGCAGAAGAACTTCGCCGCCGTGGATGCTACGCTGAGCCATCTGTGCGAAGTAAAGGTCCCGGCGGAAGCTACCTCCAGCTTCGACATGCGCCCACCGGTGCCGGCCGGCGCGCCCGATTTCGTGCAGAAGTTCACCGCGCGCATCATCGCCGGCGAAGGCGACGATCTGCCGGTCAGCGCCATGCCGCTCGACGGCACTTTCCCCACCGGCACCACGCAGTGGGAAAAGCGCAACATCGCGCTGGAGATTCCGGTTTGGGACGAAGAGCTATGCATCCAGTGCGGCAAGTGCGTGCTGGTCTGCCCGCATGCCGTGATCCGCGCCAAGGTTTACGAGCCCGCCCAGGCCGAGGGCGCCCCGGCCACCTTCAAAACCGTGCCCGCGCGCTGGAAAGATTTCAAGAGCATGCGGTACACGCTGCAAGTCGCGCCGGAGGATTGCACCGGCTGCGCCCTATGCGTGGCGGTCTGCCCGGCCAAGAGCAAGAGCGAAGTGAAACACAAGGCCATCAACATGGTCCCGCAAGCTCCGCTGCGCGAGCCGGAAGCCGCCAATTGGGACTTCTTCCTGAAGATCCCCGAGATCGACCGCCGCCTGCTCAGCCAAAGCCTGGTGAAGGACAGCCAGTTGCTGCAGCCGCTGTTCGAGTTTTCCGGCGCCTGCGCGGGATGCGGCGAAACGCCCTACATCAAGCTGATGAGCCAGCTCTTCGGCGACCGCGCCATCATCGGCAATGCCACCGGCTGCTCGTCGATTTACGGCGGCAATCTGCCGACGACACCCTACACGGTCAATAACGAAGGACTGGGGCCGGCCTGGTCCAATTCGTTGTTTGAAGACAATGCGGAGTTCGGGCTGGGCATGCGGCTGGCCATCGACAAGCAGAAGGAATACGCGGGCGAACTGGTGGCGCGCTTGGGCGGCATCATTGACGACGAGTTTGCGCAGGCGCTGCTCGACGCCGACCAGGCCGCCGAGTCCGGCATCTTCGAGCAGCGCGCCCGCGTCAAGCTGCTCAAGCAAAAGCTGGCGGCCGCGAACACGCGCGAGACCCGCGACCTGCTGAGCCTGGCCGATGCGCTGGTCCGGAAGAGCGTGTGGATCATCGGCGGCGACGGCTGGGCCTATGACATCGGTTACGGCGGCCTCGATCACGTGCTGGCATCCGACCGCAACGTGAATATCCTGGTGCTCGATACCGAGGTCTACTCCAACACCGGCGGCCAGATGTCCAAATCCACGCCGCGCGGCGCGGTCGCCAAGTTCGCGGCCGGCGGCAAGCCCCTTGCAAAAAAAGACCTGGCTATGATGGCCATGAATTACGGCACCGCTTACGTCGCGAAAATAGCGATGGGCGGCAACGACAGCCACACCATCAAGGCTTTCATGGAAGCTGAGTCGTACGACGGCCCGTCGATCATCATTGCTTACAGCCACTGCATCGCGCACGGTTACGACATGGTCCACGGATTGGATCAGCAGAAGGCGGCGGTGCAATCGGGTTACTGGCCGCTCTTTCGGTACGACCCGCGCCTGGCGGCCGAGGGCAAGAATCCATTTCAGCTCGATTCGCGCCCGCCCAGCATCAAACTGAAGGATTACGTCTACAACGAGACGCGCTACACCATGCTGGCCAAAAGCAATCCCGACGAAGCGCATCGCCTGCTCGACCTGGCGCAGCAGGATGTGCTCGACCGCTGGAAGATATACGAAAACATGGTCCACATGCCCATCGACGGCACGCCCAGCACGTCCGTGGCGCCCGCCGCAAAGCCCGCAGCACAGGAGGTAAAACAATGATCGACCTGTCCAAGACCATCGATCTTTCCACCACCTATCTGGGGTTGAAACTGAAGAATCCGCTGGTAGCTTCCTCCTCGCCCATGTGCGCGGACGTCGGCAACATCCGCCGCATGGAGGACGCAGGCGCGGCGGCCGTGGTCCTGCATTCGCTCTTTGAAGAGCAGATCACTCTGGAAAGCAACGAACTGGACCGCTTCATTTCGGCTGGAGAGAATGTCGGTGCGGAAAGCACCACGCAATTCCCCGATATGCTCGGCTACAACCGCGGGCCCGAGAGCTACCTGAAACACATCCGCAAGGCCAAGGAAGCGGTGCGCATTCCGGTGATCGCCAGCCTGAACGGGACCTCCGTGGGCGGCTGGCTCAAGTACGCCGAAGAGATGGAGCAGGCCGGCGCCGACGCGCTGGAGTTGAATATCTATTACATCCCGGTCGACCCCGAGTTCACCGGCGAGCAGGTCGAGCGCAAATACTGCGACCTGGTGCGCGAGGTGAAATCCGCCGTGCACATCCCGGTGGCCGTGAAGCTGGGGCCGTACTTCAGCGCGCCGGTGAACATGGCCAAGCGGCTGGAAGCCGCGGGCGCCGATGGGCTGGTGCTGTTCAACCGCTTCTACCAGCCCGACTTCGACCTGGAAGCGCTGGAAGTGGTGCCCAACCTGATCCTGAGCAACCAGTACGAATTGCTGCTGCGGCTGCACTGGATCGCGGTGCTCTACGGTAACATCAAGCCGGACATGGCCCTCACCGGCGGAGTCCACACCGCCACTGACGTTGTGAAAGCCATGATGGCCGGCGCCAAGGTCGCCATGATGACCTCCGCCCTGCTGAAGAAAGGCATCAGCTATCTGGATACGATGCTGACCGAGTTACTCATCTGGCTCGGCGACCACGAATACGATTCCATCCGCCAGATGCAGGGCAGCATGAGCCGTAACGCCGTGCCCCAGCCGCAGGCGTTTGAGCGGGCGAATTACATGAAGGTGCTGAGCTCCTACGCGATGCAGTAAGGAGTGGGGCAGGCCCCCGGCCTGCGCCCCGGTCTGCGCGGGTCCCCCNNGACCCGCCGGCGAGCCTACAGACGCCCGAACGACTTTGAATAACTCTTCAGTAACTCAGAGACATCCAGGTCGGCAAGCTCCCGCTTGTCCCGAGCGCCCGCAATAAGCTCTAATAAGCTCCATCGCCGTGACCTGTGAAATCATCCAGTCGCTGGGGAGGGAATCGACATACTCAATCGCCTCCGGCATTTCTCTGGAAATGTCGATAAGCACGTCACTATCAATCAGACAAGCCATCCCAATCGATCGAGGACGCGGGCGGGACTCAGCCCCGCAGGTTGCCTCTCAGCCGATTGACATATTCCAGACGGTCAGCCATATCGGCCCTGTCTCTCCACATACCGGCGAAGGCAAACTCTCTCACAGAGCGCCGTCCCGCTCCGGGACGGCGTGGGGAGGGGAGGCGCAC
>PKYZ01000060.1 GCA_003132865.1 Bryobacterales bacterium | reverse complement strand
ACGCCGCTGTTTCGGAGTCGCCATGCGTCCCCACACTGGTCCTCTTAAATTCGGCGCACCCCTGGATCGGGCGTGCCGATGCGCCTCGTATCCCCGCTGGGGCTCGGGCGCTACCGTTCGCTCCCGAGACAAGACGCGTACCACTGCGGGAGTAGGGCCGTTTGAGAGATAATACTGCCAACGGCATGTTTGTTACCAAGAAACATCTCTCGCGGCGAGCGGTTCTCCGCGGGATGAGCGTGACTCTGGCGTTGCCGCTGTTAGACGCGATGGTGCCGGCGCAGACGCCGCTGCACCGGACCGCGGCCGGTGCACGACGGACACGTCTGGCCTGCATCGAAATGGTACACGGCGCAGCTGGCAGCGCGGAAGATGCTTCCAGCCGGCGCTACTGGAGTCCCGCGCAGGAGGGCGCCGATTTCGAATTCTCCTACTCGCTGGAACCGCTGGCGCCTTTCCACGACTACATCACCATCATTAGCAGCACGGACGCTCGCCAGGCGGACGCCTTTGAACCGAGGGAAGTGGGCGCCGATCACTTCCGATCGAGCGCTGTCTTCCTGACCGCCGCGCATCCGAAACAGACAGACGGCGCCGACCTGCGCAATGGCATCTCAATCGATCAGCTCTATGCGCAGACCACCGCGCAGGATGTGCCTTGCGCTTCCATTCAGCTCGGCATTGAGCTGGTCGATCCGACCGGATCATACGGCTACAGCTACAGTGCGGCCTATTCGGATGCGATCAGTTGGGCTTCGCCCATCACTCCTTTGCATGCCGAGATCAACCCGCGCGTGGTCTTCGAAAGGCTGTTTGGGTCCGCTCCGGCGGCCGGCAGCGTCCTCGACGGAACGGCGCACGACGCGGAGCAGTTGAAATCCTCGGTCGGGCCAAACGACGCGCGGAGGATCGAGCAGCATCGCGCGGAAATTCGTGACGTGGAGCAACGTATACAGGCGATCGAACGGCACAACGCCAGCGGCGAGAAAAGAGAGCTGACGGCCGCTCCGTTGGGCGTGCCGGACTCCTGGGAGGAGCACGTCAAGCTCATGTTCGACCTGCAACTTCTCGCGTTCGCCGCCGAGATCACGCGGGTTTCCTCTTTCAAGATGAGCCACGACGTCAGTAATCGGATCTTTCCGGCGAGCGGCGTGAAAACCCCATTTCATTCGTTGTCGCACCACGAAGAGAAACCCGCCAGGATTGCGGAGTTCGCTAAATTGAACCGCTATCACGTGGGCCGTCTGCCCTATTTTCTGGAAAAACTGAAGGACACTCCCGACGGCGACGGCAGCCTGCTCGATCATGCGCTGGTTCTGTATGGGAGTCCAATGGGCGACTCGCAATCGCACAATCACCGGCGGTNNGCGCAAGCCAATGCTTTGCTCACTGTGGTGCATAAGCTCGGTGTAGACGTCGAACAGGTGGGCGATAGCACAGGGGAAATCGTGATCTGAGCTTCTAATAGACAGCCGGACGGCGCCGGAGCAACGCACGCACCCGTTCCACGACGCTTTGTGCAGCCAGTGGCGTGGTCAACACCGCCTGCGCGCCGAGAAGATCGGCAGCCTTCAGCTCTGCGGGGCTCAACGAGTCCACGGTGGCCAGAACTTTTACCTGCTGATGAGCGTCGCGGATCGCGCGCATCATATCCGCACTCTCCGTCGGAGGCATCACGAGATCGGTAATCACCAGGTCGACATTGCGATCTNNCTCCATCGCTGGCGCCAAAGACGTCGTAGCCCACTCCCGTGAGAATGGCCGAGAGATTGCGGCGAAGCGCCAGATCCCCCGCTACCACTAAAATCTGCTGCCTCTGCGACCGGATCGCCATGGTCACCGGTGCGGTACTGTGTGCATTTCCCACCGTGAGCACCAGTGGAATCGCAGCTCCCACGGGGGCATTCGCGGGTATCCGAAAGTTCACCTGCAGCAAGCCGACGTTGCCGGTCCACACAATCTGGGCCGGCACACCACCCACCGTCACGCTCACAGGCAAGGGAGTCACCGGTCTCTGGGCCGCGCCCGGTAAAGGCAATCCCTCGCCGGTGGCGTACAAGCTTGGTATCGTGCCGCGCACGGCGGGATTCCGCACCGAGTTACAGCAGCCGGTCTCATTCAGCATCGCGGCTTGTCCCTCGCCCGAAGCGTCCAGCGTAAACAGCGCCGGCGCGCTGCGGACCACCGGTAGCACAAGAGGAACCGATCGCTGGCCATCATACTCGACAACTACCTCGGTGGTCTTCCTTCCTGCAACCTGGTAGGGCACGATAACGCAAATCCGCCCACTTTCCGAATAGACCATGGGCGCCGCCACGCCATCGAAGAGCACGCGCGTGCCCCCAAGGGAATCGACGGAATATTGCGACATGTGCATGGCGTCCAGAGCCCAAGGCACCATCCTGGAAGGGCCGGCATCGGTGGGATACAGCACTACAATCTCGCTTGGAGCCACGGCGCCGCTGTGGTAATCGGCGGCGTTCACCACGCTGATTGCGGAAAGCTTCGGTCCGTTTGCCCTAATGTCGCTGGCGCCCTCCTGTGCCAGGGCGGCCGCTACGAGCGCCAGACCAAACCAAACACGGCCCATACATATCAGGATATCCCGGAATCATCAGTTCTCATGGAAAAACCAATTTGGAGGCACCGGGGCGTCAGAACGCGGGCACCGCCGGCCCCAGACCGTCCTTGATGAAATTCCCGGCCGCGATTTGGGTGCGCTGCAGTTCGCCGCCGCTGGCGTGCAGATCGTCGAAAAAGAGCAGCGTGGAGCGCGGAGGTGCAATCGGCGGCGGCGTGGCCGGCGGAGCGCTTGCGGAAGCCGCGGGAGAAGCCTCCGGCGCGGCGGCCAACGGCGTAGCCGGCGCCCGCGTTTCCACCGAGAACGCCGCCATGGCGCGTGGATTTCCTTCGTCGAGAATTTCGAAATCGCCTTGCTTCAATCCGCCCACCGCATGGCCGTGCTGGTCGCGCACTACCACCTCCAGTTGCACAAGCTGCGTTTGCACGGCCAGCCGGAGTTGCGGCGCCGTGTAAACGTG
>PKYZ01000770.1 GCA_003132865.1 Bryobacterales bacterium | reverse complement strand
GCGTTCTTGTTGACGGTGATGCGGGCGCGGTCGAGCGCGGCCTCGGCCTCTTTGCCGCGAATGCCTTTGGAGAAAACATCCACCAGCATCAGATGCGTGTCGGTGCCGTTGGAGACGACGTGAAAGCCTGCGTCCATGAGGGCGCCTGCCAGCGCGTGGGCGTTGGCTATGACTTGCTTCTGATACTCCACGTAGCCGGGCTCCATGGCTTCTTTGAAGGCCACGGCCTTGGCGGCGATGATGTGCACCAGCGGGCCGCCCTGGAAACCGGGGAAGACCGTCTTATCGACGGCCGCGGCGAACTTCTCTCTGCAGAGGATGAGTCCGGCGCGCGGGCCGCGCAGCGTTTTGTGCGTGGTGGTGGTCACGATGTCGGCGTACCGGCAAGGATTGGGATGCAGGCCGGCGGCCACCAGACCCGCGATATGCGCCATGTCCACCACAAAGAAGGCGCCCACGGAATCGGCGATCTGGCGGAAGCGCGCGAAATCGAGTACGCGCGGATAGGCGCTGGCGCCGGCCAGGACCATCTTGGGCTTGTGCTCCTGCGCCAGGCGGGCGAGCTCGTCGTAATCGATGCGCTCGTCTTCCTTGCGCACGCCGTAGGGCACGATGTTGTAAGTCTTGCCGGAAAAGTTGAGCTTGTGGCCGTGAGTCAGGTGGCCGCCGTGCGCCAGGTTCATGCCGAGGATGGTGTCGCCGGGCTGGAGGACCGCGGCGTAAGCGGCTTGATTGGCCTGCGAACCGGAATGCGGCTGCACGTTGGCGTGCTCGGCGCCGAACAGTTTCTTGGCGCGGTCGCGCGCGAGGTTCTCGACGACGTCGGCGAACTCACATCCGCCGTAGTAGCGTTTGCCGGGATAGCCTTCGGCGTATTTGTTCGTGAAGACGCTGCCGGCGGCTTCCAGCACGGCTTCCGAGACGAAGTTTTCGCTGGCGATCAGCTCCAGTTGCGAGTGCTGGCGTTCGGCTTCGTGGAGAATGGCCTGATATACGTCGGGGTCCACCTCGGCCAGCGGCCGGGACATTCGTTCCGTTTCGGCGGTGGTTTTCATAGCAGGGTAAGTTGATTTTACCATGCTGTTTCTACACCCTTGTGGTGGGGCAGGCGTCCACGCCNNCGCCTGCCCAGGCGCGCAAAGCGCGCCAACAGGCCGATTGGTAAATCGCTAGGCGCTGGGCCTCGCCGCCGACGGCCGGTTGGAAAATAGTTATTTCCGCTCCATCCCCGCTACGTACCTCCTGGGCGATTTCAGTCAACATCGATCGCGGAAAACGAGGCGGCTTTCCGTTTTGCGCCGCACCCATCGCCCGCAGACTCCCCGAAATCTACGGCACCGCAAACCTCACGTTACTTGTATAAGTGCAGCAGGGAGTGGACACCACCACAGGCCCCGTGCTGGCGCCGGTTGGCACAGTCGTAGAGATGTAGGTAGCCGTGTTAGCGGTGATCGCCGCCTTTACACCGTTAAACGTGACGCTGGCACCCGTCAGTTTGGTTCCGAGAATCGTGACCGCCGATCCAACCTTGCCGGAGGTAGGCACTGTTTTCACGAACGCCTTAAGGCCCTCACTCAGGCTGAAGACCGTGCCCAAGCCGCCCGAGCCGACCCCACCGGTCGTGCCAAAAAAGGCGCCGTTGGTTTGTTGCACCAGCCCGCCGGAAGGGTAGTCTCCGTCCGTACCACCGTCCCCACCGCTGAAGCTGTGGAGCGATGTGACCGTGCCTCCCGATGTCATCTCGAAGACATTGCCTTCACCGTAGGTCCCGCCGGAGTAAGTTGTGCCGTAGAAATTCCCGTCGGTCGCCTGGATCAGTCCGGCCACGGGTTCGTAGCCGTCGGTCACGTCGAAACTGTGAAGCGGCGTGAACGTTCCCGTCGGGGTGATCTTGAAGGCGGTGCCATCGCTGCTGGTCCCGCCTCTGACGGTTGTGCCGTAGAAATCCCCGTCGGTCGCCTGGATCAGCGCGCCCTCGGGCTCCCACCCGTCAGTTCCGGCGAAGCTGTGTAGAGTCGTCAGCGTGCCCGTCGAGGTGATTTTGAAGACGGTTCCCAGATTGCTCGCCCCGCCGCCGGCAGTTGTGCCGTAATAGTTCCCGTTGCTCCCCTGGACCAGTGCGGCCTCGGGTCCTTGGCCGTCAGCACCGGTGAAGCTGTGAAGCGACGTGAACGTGCCCAACGAGGTAATCTTGAAGACGGTCCCGAGGCCGCTGGTCCCGCCTTGGTAGGTTGTTCCGTAGAACTTCCCGTCGGTGCCCAGCACGAGCCCGGCATCGGGGTTGGCGCCGTCGGGGGTGTTGGCGAAATTGTATATCGTCGTCAGCGTTCCGGTTGGAGTCACCTTGAAGATGGTGCCGTTCCCGGAAGTGCCACCGTATGTGGTCGTTCCGTATAAACTCCCATTCTTGCCCTGAACGAGATTCTCCATAAAGGGCAGGTTCCCGTTGGCCCCGGTGAAACTCACCAGAGTCGTGAACTGAGCGCGGGAGCTGATTGGCGTCGCCAGCATCATTAACGCTGCGATCGCCAAACTTGTAGCCCATCTCCGAATTCCGCCTGTTCTGCTCATCTAGCCGCCTTTCGCGTTGGTCGATTCAAAGCAACTCGCGAGCAAGCCTTGCCTGGGATGCTCTCCACGGCTGGGCATTGTGACCAATCGACGCTCGCCATTTGTTCGAACTCCTTCTGTCATGGTACGCCAGATGGCGGCTGGAAAACCGCCGGATGAGGCAATTTTGAAACCTGTTTAACCAACACTCAAGTGGCGGCGTCCGCAGGATGCACAACTTCAATGCCGGCGTAGCGGGAGAATTCGGTCTTGTCGAAGGTGAGAATGGCAGTGAGGCCATGCACCTGCATGGCGGCCA
>PKYZ01000057.1 GCA_003132865.1 Bryobacterales bacterium | reverse complement strand
ACAACTGGCCCTACGAGCCCATTGCGGGAAACCGTCCTTCCACCGAGGCCTATATTTGGAGCGCCTTGAGTCTCATCACCCTCCTGTCAGGGCTGGGTTTGATCCTCTTCATCGTCGGCAAGTTCGGCTACTTGGGCTGGAAGGGCGAGGGCGATGGCTCCGATATCATGCACTCTGCTCCCCCTGCTTTGAAGCTTACGCCCAGCCAGTGGGCTACGGGATGGTTCTTCGGCATCGTGGCCCTCCTGTTTCTGGCGCAATCATTCCTGGGAGGCGTGCTCGCCCACTATCGAGTGGAGACGGGAGCCTTTTACGGGCTCGACATCGCCCGCTGGCTGCCCTACACCCTGGCACGTACCTGGCACCTCCAACTCGCCATCTTCTGGATCGCGACGGCCTGGGTGGGCGGCGGCCTTTTCCTGGCGTCGTGGGTCGGTGGCGAGGAGCCCAGACACCAGAGGACCGGCGTCTACGCACTCCTCGGGGCGCTGGTGATGGTCGTCGTCGGCAGCCTGGCAGGCGAGTCCCTCGGCATTAACGACAAACTGGGGCAGCTCTGGTTCTGGTTCGGGCACCAGGGTTCCGAGTACCTGGACCTCGGGCGGTTCTGGCAGTACCTGCTGGCAGTTGGCCTCCTCTTCTGGCTGTTTCTGATGTTTCGGGCGCTCAAGCCCGCCTTCAAGAGCCCTGACAAGCGCGAACTGTCCTCACTCTTTCTGTACGCGGCCGTGGCCATCCCGGTCTTCTACCTGCCCGCCCTTTTCTATGGCCCTCACACCAACTTCGCCATCATCGACAACTGGCGCTTCTGGATCATCCATCTTTGGGTGGAGGGATTCTTCGAACTCTTCGCGACGGTGCTGGTGGCCATCATGTTCCACCAGATGGGCGTCGTCAGCACCAAGACCGCCACGCGCCTGATCTACCTGGATGCCATCCTGTATCTCAGCGGCGGGATCATCGGCACAGGCCACCATTGGTACTTNNCCTCTGACGCTTCTGACTCTGGACGCCTGGGATTTCATCAAGCTGAGGAAGGCGCAGTGTTCGGCGTGCGGCCACGATCTGGCCTGGGGCCAGAAGTGGTCCATCTACTTCCTCATGGCCGTGGGTGTCTGGAACTTCGTCGGCGCGGGGATCTTCGGTTTCCTGATCAACCTGCCGATCGTGTCCTACTTCGAGGTGGGTACGACCCTCACCGCCAATCACGCACACGCCGCATTGTTCGGTGTCTTTGGGATGCTGGCCTTGGCAGTCCTGGTCTTCTGCTTGAGGGCCATGCAATCCGATGCCACATGGGAGGGGACGCAGAAGTTCATCCGGGTGGGCTTCTGGGGCGCTAATGTGGGCCTCGCNNTCGCCAACGGGTATTGGCACGCGCGCCGCCTGACATTCCTGATGGGCGGCACCTACCACAAGCTGGAATGGCTGCGCATGGTGGGGGATGTGGTCTTCCTCTTCGCCGGCGCCCTGCCCATCACGCTCGGTGCGTTGCGCAGTGTGTGGAAGAGGGATCTCTATCCCACGGCGTAAAGGCTGCACCACACCGGGAGGCGTTTGTCCGGCGCGCGGTGTTCCAGCAAGCTCTGCAAATGGGCTGCGATGCCCGAGAGACGGCCTTGCAACTGATTGACCAATTCGAGCGAACTGTGACTTCGGTCACTGGCAGCACGCGGCCAGTTGCTTTAGCATTAAATCGAAAGGCAACAAGACATGAAACGATCTGCCAACGCAAGATTCTTTAGAAAAGGAGCATACCATGGCTGATGCAATTCGAACTGCGCCACGAGAGGATCGCGTCCTCTGTGGACCGGCGATCACGTTCGCGATCGCCGAAGAGATCAACTTGCTAAAACAAGAGCCGGAATGGATTTCCGGCACACGCAATTCGGTCACGGTCGTGAAGACTTCCAATCTGAGCATCGTCTTGACGGCCATCAAGAAGGGCGCCGCCCTATGCGGACACGAAGTCGACGGTCCGATCACGCTGCAAGTGCTCTCCGGCGCCGTCCAGTTCGGCGTGGCAGGCGAGCCCCGAACACTCGCTGCCGGTACACTGATCGCGTTGGATAAAGCCATCCCGCATGACATCCAGGCACTGGAGGACAGTGAGCTCCTCCTCATGATCGTGAGGGAAATCAAATGAGCGGGGCAACACCGGTTGAAGTGCTGGAGGCGGAACATCGAGTCATCCAGAAAATGGTGGCCGGCATGTCGTCAAAGCCGAGGCGGCGCGGGCTTCACGCTGAAACCTCACTAAGGCGGCGGGATCTGTTGCGTAATCCTCCGGCAGAAACTTGAGAGCCACGTGGCGGCCCAGGCGCGTGTCTTCAGCCTTGTACACCACGCCCATACCGCCGCTACCGAGCTTTTCCAGGATGCGGTAGTGGGAGACGGTCTTCCCAATCATGAGTCGGCCCACCAAGATGGGGCATGCAGCACGAGGACATTCTACCCCACCGCGCGGCTCCGTTCCCTCGGTCGCGAGGCCAATCGCAAAGGCCACGAAGGTCGAGCCGACGGGATAGCCATCGCGAATAGCCAGATCGCTGGCATTGCCGAAACTCCCCCGGCGGCGAATCGAGTTCCGGGCGGATCGTCGGGCAACCGGAAGTTGTCGGCGCACTCGCCGACCGGAGACCGCTACCGATATGCCTCCACAACGCCGTCGTTCGCCGGGCGAATTGGCTGTAGGGCGGCACTTCCGCGAGCAGCGCGTTGTGCGGCCACATGGCCAAGGGCGACCGCGGCAAGCGCGGAGGCGACATTATGGGAAGCTGTTAAGCCTCTGCCATTGTGCACGTTAACTCGCGACTCCTACTCCGCGCGCAGAGCCTTCACCGGATCGCCGACCGCAGCCCTCCAGGCCGGCCGCGCACTTGCGGCGGCGCCGATCACCAGCAGCAACACCCCAGCGCTGACGTACGTAACCGGATCGGTGCCTCGAATCTCATACAGGACGCTCGCCATCAGCCTCGATAGCAGCAGCGCGGCCACTACACTCACCGCCAGGCCGACGCATAGCGGCACCATCGCACCCCGCAGAATCACTGCAACCACATTGCGCGGGGTGGCTCCGAGCGCCACGCGGATGCCCACTTCGTAGGCTCGGAGAGTCGTCGTATATGCGACCACGCCGTAAACGCCTGCCGACGTCAGCAACACCGCCAACCCGCCGAGCACCGAGAAGATCCACGCCGAGAAGCGCGGCCGCCAGATGGAGCCGGCAACCACGTCCTCCATGGTCTGCACGCTTACGACGGGTTGGTTTGGGTCCACGTCCCACACCGCCTTTTGCAGGGCGGAGGCGAGCGCCAGCGGATCACCGGGAGTGCGCACCACAATGGTTGACATGAACGCTCCGAAAACAAACTGGCGCATCGGAAAGTAGATCTCACCTTTGACGGGCAGTTCGTAACTCAACTGCGATGTATCCTTCACCACGCCGACCACCGTAAGCGGAGGTCCAGGTTCCGCGGACGGCATCACCTGACCCAGAGGACTGCGGTCCGGGAACAATTGCCGCGCCATGAATTCATTGATGATCGCCACGCGCGGCGCACCGGTCTGATCATCGTCGGTAAACGTTCGACCCGCCAGCAGTGGGATACCCATCGCGGCGAAGTATTGCGGACTGATGGTGCGCGCGGAATTGTCCGTGCCCGGCATGGTAATGGAAGTGTTGACTCCGGAGAGCGGCAGGTTGTTCACAATCGCGACGGCCTGCGTGCCCGCCACCTGCTGCACGCGCTCCAGAATTTGGCTGTAGTAGGCGATCTGGCGCGGCCGCGTGTCGTACTTGCTTCCGGGCCGTAGGGGTGTTCGCATGCCCACCGGCACACGCATCGTCAAAACGTGATCGGGCCGAAAGCCGTGATCCTCCTGCTGCAGCCGCACAAGGCTGCGAATCATGAGCCCCGAACCGACCAGCAGGAGGAATGCGAACGCAGCCTCGGTCGCGATCAGAATTGAAAACATGCGCGACGACCCTTTCGGACCCGCACCGGAGCGCCCTCCCCGCAGCGTGGCCTGAATGTCTGTTCGGAAGGCGAGCAGCACGGGCGCGAGACTGCACAGAATCGACAGCAGCACGCAGAGGCCGATGTTGAACAGCAGCACTCGGCCATTGAGTGACACTCGCTGCAAATGCGGAAGTACGATGGGGAGCGCCGCAAGTTGGTTCGATAGAAACTGCAACGCGTAGCGCGCGACANNCCCGCCACGCTGCCGAGCACCGCCAGCACCAGACTCTCCGCCATGAGTTGACGTGCCACACGCCACAAGCCCGCGCCGAGCGATGCACGAATAGCGATCTCTCTCTGCCGCTGTACCGCCCGGCTCAGCAGCAGACTGCCCACGTCGGCGCATCCGATCAGCAGGACCAGCCCTACAGCTCCTAACACAAACACCAGAGTCAACTCGTACTTGCGATCGGCGGTTTCAGCCCATTGGGCGACGTCGAGTCGCAAGCCCGCCTTCTGTTTCGGGTCCTCCTGTTCCAACTGCCGCGCTACAATCTGCAAGGCGCTGCCGGCCTGCTGAACCGTGATTCCAGGCTTCAAGCGGGCCACTACTTGAAACCACATCTTGAACGCAGGGGTGACTCGCAGGGGCAGCCAAAGCTCCACGTCGGAGGCGGGAAATGCGAATTCCCGCGGCATGATGCCCGCGATTGTGAACACCTCCTCGGAGACCGTGATCGCACGTCCGATGACGCGCGGGTCGGCGTGAAACCGCCTCCGCCAAAGTCGATCGCTAATCACGGCAGCTCTGGCTGCGGCGGGATCATCGTCGGACTCAAGCAGCGCCCGGCCCATGCGGGGACGAACTCCCAACATTGGGAAGAGCGCGCCGGACGCTCTCATGGCGATGATCTGATCGGGATCACCGGCACCGGTCAGCGTAACCGTGTCCCTGATAAACGGCACGGTCTTCTCGAACAAATCGCTGCGATCCTTCCAGCGCAGGTAGTCCTCTGCGGCGACGCCGGACATCGGGCGCATCAGGGCGTTCTCTTCGATTCTCACCAGCTGTTCGGGAGATTCGTACGGTAGCGGCTGCAGCAGGACCGCATCGACGATACTGAAAACCGCCGTATTTGCGCCGATTCCAAGAGCGAGAATCATTGTGACGCTCGCAGTGAAGAGGGGATTTTTACGTAGCCAGCGAACTGCCCAAAGGAGATCTTGGATCATACTAATGAATTAGTATATCTCGGCTACAGCGCCTTAGTTCGTTAAGACCCGACCGCTTGAGTCGCTGATCTTGGGCAGATGATTGGTCAGAAACCGCCCGGCCCGTGAAACTTTTACTAGACGATAATGCAG
>PKYZ01000107.1 GCA_003132865.1 Bryobacterales bacterium | reverse complement strand
CGTGCTCGTCGCGCTTCTGCACACGGTTGCGGACCCAGGCTTCCAGCGCCTCGGCGGTCCACAGGCGGCCGGTGAGCTTGAGCTTGCGAAAGTGCTCCGAGTTGGTGTACCAGATCCATTCCACGATGTCGGAGAGCCATGCTTCGGCGCGGTACTCTTCCAGATGCCGCACCAGGTTCTCGTTGGAGAAGGTGTTGAGGCGGCAAAAAATCTCGCNNATCGCGGAGGGCGGCCAATTGCACGGCGGGCTTCACGGGCGTGGATTCAATCGTGCGGCACACGTCGTCGAGGCACGCTTCGTAGACGCGTTCCGATTGGCCGGATGCGAGCTCGTGCGGCCGGTATTGGAGGAGCAGCTTTTGCAGGATATCGGCCGCCAGCAGCGCGCGCCATCCGGTGCGCATGAAGGGCCGCGCCATGTCGCCCAGGCCGCCATAGCCGTTGTTGCTGGAGGGCGAAAGCACCAGCGTGTCGCGATAGCCGCTGGAGTCCAGCACGTGGCGCAGGTATGGCGAGTATTGTCCGAAGCGGCAGGGGCCTTGCGCGGTGGGCATGAAGAAGACCGTGCGCGCGGGATCTGCGCCGGGAACTTCCAGCACCTTCATGAAATCGCCCACGGTCACTTTGGCCGGATAACATTCGTCGCCGGAGGTGTAGCGGGCGCCCAATTCGCTTGTGCGATGGTCGGAGGGCGGCGTGGGNNCCTGACGGTCGCGGCTCGGTAGGGAGTCGCGGGTCGGCGTCGGCAGGAGTGCCGACGCGGCAGGCACGAGTGCCTGCGCCACGGTGCCGGACCTTAGTTGACCGTTGCTGACAGTGCTATCGGTTGCGGCGGCGCAGGTTTGTAACATCGCAGAATCCCCTTGCTGTCGAGATAGGCCTCGCAGCGCGTCATGTATCCGGCATCGTTGCCGTGCCCGTCGAATTGCAGCACCAGCAGCGGGGCGCCCGCCGCGTCGCGCGCGAAGTGCTTGATGTAGGAGTCCGGGCCGCACTTGAAATTCGACAGATAGATCACGTGCAGGTTGGCGCGCGATCCCGCCACGCGCGCGGCCTCCAGAATCTTGCGTCCGGACGCCCAGTACATATTTTCGTGCAGGCCGGTCATGGGCTCGCGGCCGGTAACCAGAAAATCGAGCGGAATCACGTTTGCGCCGTAGCGGTGGCGCAGCTTGCGCGGAATATCGCAATTGATGCCGCGGTCGTAGATGTTATAGCCGCGGCCGGCCAGCACCAGTCCCGGCTCGCCGGTCTGCTGCAACACGTCGAGGGCGCGCCGTCCCAATTCCAGCAGTCGCTCCTGAAAGTCATGCTGCGCGGCGTAGGCGGCATCCACGGCGCGATCACTGGCGCGACGGGCGACTCCCAGCGGCTTCATACACTCCGCCATGGCGCTTTTCACCTGCGCCGGGCCTAACTGAAAATGCAACGTGGGCACCAGGAACTTGCTTTGAAACTGTTCCAGGCCGGGCGCCACGCGCAGGATGTAGGGCAGCGTCTGGTTCCACGGGCAGTAATGCGCCGGACAGGAGTTGCTCTCATCGGCTTCGGCGTCGGCGATGTTGGGGACCAGGATGTAATCGGCCCCCATCTCGGCCAGCGCGCGCACATGGCCGTGCGCCACTTGCACGGGATAGCAAGGCTGCGCGACGGCCATTTCGACGCCGGCGGCCGCGATGCGCGGGTCGGTGACGGGCGAGAGCATCGTGCGGATGCCCAGTTCCGCGAAATAGCGCTGCCAGAACGGGTAGCGGTCGAAGGTGGACATGGCGCGGGGGATGCCGACGCGCACGCTGTCAGCGGCGGGCCCGGGCGCACCAGCCGCCAGGTCTTCAATGATCCTTTCCCGGCAGGCGAACAGGTCATCGATCACCGGCTGGCGTCCGGTGGCGGAAGGCTTGCGGAACTTGTCCGAGCACTTGTCGCCCCAGTAGCTCTTCTGTCCTTCAATGGTGAATTCCTTGATGTCGCACAAATTCGAGCAGGCGCGGCAGACGAAATCGCGGGACGCCAGTTCGAGCCGATCGAGGCGATATCCGCGAAAGCGGCTGCGTCCCTTGGTGGCGGCGTGCCACTGGCGCGCGATCAGAGCCATGCCGATTGCGCCCACCACTCCGTTGTACGGCGGCACGGTGATGCGCTTGCCCAGCAGCCCGGCGAAGGCCGCGGCCACCGCATCGTTATAAGCGGTGCCGCCCTGGAAGTAGATCACGTTGCCGATGTGCCGGCCGCGCACCACGCGGTTCAGATAATTCAGCGCGATGGAGTATGCCAGTCCCGCGACCAGGTTGGGGACCGGCTCGCCTTTGTGCAGCCAGCCGGTGACATCGCGTTCCATGAAGACCGTGCAGCGCTCGCCCAGGCGGGTGGGCCAGGGCGCCGCAAGCGCGAGGCGCGCGAATTCGCCCTTGATGCTGATACCCAGCTTTTCGGCCTGCTCCTCCAGGAACGATCCGGTGCCGGCCGCACAGGCTTCGTTCATGGCGAAGTCCACCACCACGCCGTGCTCGATGGAGATGAATTTGGAATCCTGGCCGCCGATCTCGAAGATGGTGTCCACCGGCTCGCCGCCCATGGTCTGGCTCACATGCAGAGCGCCGGTCTTGTGCGCCGTGATCTCATCGTTCACCACGTCGGCGCCCGCGAACTCGGCGATCAGCTCGCGGCCCGATCCGGTCGTTCCCACGCCGCGGATTTCGAGGCGCTGGCCCCACAAGCCTTCGAGCTCGGCGAACCCCTGCTGGACAGCCTCGATGGGCCGTCCGGCGGTGCGGAGGTAGATATCGTGAATGACGGCGCCGGTTTCATCGATGGCCACTACGTTGGTGGATACCGATCCCACGTCGATGCCCAGGTAAGCCGGAATGGGGTGGTTGCCGGGCGGCGGCGCATAGGCCCCGACGCGGTCGCGCAGGAGCACCACATTTTGCATCGAGAGCGGCGTGGTGTCTTCGACGCGCTCTTCGCCTTCGTGCTGGTTCAAGCGGTGGATGTCGCGCAGCGAGCGTTTGCGCGGCTCCTCGGCTTCCAGCATGGCCGCGCCGATGGCGCCGCACCAGGCGTAATGCGGCGGCACGAACAACTGGCTCGCGGAAAGCCCGAACGCCTCGCGCAGCGCCGCGGTGACGCCCGCGTTCTGGGAGACCGCGCCCACCAGCGCGACGGGCGCTTCGACCGGCCGGCCTTTGACCACACTGCTCTTGAAATTGCGGGCGACGGCGTCGCAGAGGCCGCGCAGAATCTCGGCGGGGGCATGGCCTTTCTGCTGCGCGTGGATCATGTCGCTCTTGGCGAACACCGAGCACCGGCCGGCAATGCGCGCGGCGCAACCCGCGTGTGCCACCAGGTCCCCGACATCTTCGACCGAGTAACGCATGCGCAACGCCTGCTGATCCAGGAACGATCCGGTGCCCGCGGCGCACTCGCCGCTGCGGTCGTAATCCAGGATGGTGCGCTGATCGAGCCGGATGTACTTGGAGCTTTCGCCGCCGATTTCGAAGACCGTGCGCGCGTGGGGATAAAACTCGGCGATCATGCGGGCGATGGCCTTGAATTCGTTTTCGAAGTACAGCCCCAGGATTTTGGCGATGGTGCGGCTGCCGGAACCGGTCACGCGAATGCCTTCCACGCGCGCCTCCGGCACGATGTCGTAGAATTCCTGCAAGAGGTCGTAGGTGGATTGAATCGGGCTGCCGGCAATGCGGCGGTAATCGGACAACACCAGCGGCGGTTCGGCGCTCACCATGCGGAAGGGGCGGGCGGCGGCGCACAGCGTCTCCAGAATCCCGCGGTCCGCCGGCCGGCCCAGGGCCGCCAGCTTCAGGCTGATCGAGCCGATATCCAGACCGATGTTGATGCCCATAGTTGCGCCTGTTTATCCCGTTTATACGATGATAAGGCAGGCGCGGGTGGTTTCTACGATTTCAGGCCTGAATAGCTGTTTTTGAAGGCTCACGGCGCGGAATCGAGGGCCGAACGGGGTGCGGCGGCCACTGCGGCACTTTGGGACTGCGATAGATGCGGGTCAGCGCCGGCAAGCTGATCCGCCGCCAAGCCGCGACGGCGATGTGAACCTCGCGCCTGCCGGAGCATGTGCGCCCGACCTTCATTCCCGTCCTGCTCGACTGTCCGGCGATTCCTTAAGGAAGGCGACGGAATGAATAATCCAGTTGTTAATTGGACACTACACTGAGCTAATTATAATGTGCCAAATGGAGGTCGCGCTCCTGCAAGGCCGGCGTCCCGGTGATGCGTCCGTAGAGAACGTCGGGATCAAGGTCCGCTCCGTTCGGCCAAACTACGGTGCCCAGCTCCGGATCGACGCGAGCTGGGCGAAGTAGGCGGGATCGCGCAGCGGCTCGAAGACTCCGTGGAAGCTGAGATAGGGCGCGAGATCGACCACGCCCTCAACGCCATCTTCGAACCGAAGATGCAAGCGACGATCGCCGAGCGCTTTTGCGGCAACAATGTCCTTCAACACGATCTACTCCAGAGGCGCAATGGGATTGAGTTGCGCCGCGTGCCTCGCCAAATTCCAATCCTCGATCAACTCGGCGCGAGGCGAAAGACGTCCTCTCAACAGGGCCCGTGTCTCGATGGCGATGAGCGCCTTCTGGCCGGCCTGCCCGGCGGGCGGACGAGGGCGTCCGCAGCGGACTGTGCCCCATGCCGGGGAACCGCCCCACAAGCCTGTTGGCAGAACGATCACCTGAGTGAAGCGGATACCCCACTACCGGGGGAGGCTGCGCGTTCCGCGCTGCCGGCGCCCCGGCTCCGGCTGGCGGCCAGCACTCCTAACAACACGAAGAACCAGGCGCCGATGGCGGGTCTCTGCTGCAGCGGATACTCGACCAGGCAATGGACCCAAACCGACAGCAGACCGATCCCCCAAACCGAATGCAACGCGGCCGGAACTGCCATCACGACTAACGATAATAGGATCACAAAGAACGGCACGCCTCCCTCCACCGCCCACTGCAGCCAATCGTTGTGAGCCTGGTTCACGTAATTGCCGTCGTCGAAGAGCGCATATTGCGGATAAGCGCGCGCCCAGTTCCCCAGTCCGAAACCCATGGCAGGCCGGTCGTGCAGCATTGTCAGAGAGGAGACCAGAAACTGGCGCCGTCCGGGTAACGCATCCTGCTCCCAGAGACGCTGCCGAAGCGCCTGCCAACCGGCAATGGCGGTAAATAGCACGGCAATGGCGGCGAACGCGGCAAAGCCGCGGGCTACCGCCCGGGCAGGCGCCATGCCGCGCCGCCAGGCCAGCAGCAGCACCGCGGCCACCTCCACGCACATCAGAACGGACCCGGCGCGCGAAGCTGCCGCCACCACCGAAGCGAGCATGGCCGCGGCTATCGCGCAATTGGCGAATGCCAGGCGGCGGTCGCGCAGAGCCTGCCACAGTGCGATCGGCAGGATCGTCTCCAGGAACGCGGCATACTGATTCCGGTTGACGAACGGCCCCAGCACATAATCCGTATAGCCGCTCGGAAAGAGCCAGAAGATCTTACCGCCCGAAGTGAACATCTGAACCGTGGAAAGCACGCTCAGCCCGAATCCGAAATACAGCGCGAAACGCAGAAACCAGTGCCGCGCGGCGGATCGTTGGAATAGTTGCAATGCCAGAAAGAACAGCGCCAGCCAGGTGGCCCAATCCAATACGGCATTCCACGTCCCCCAGCGATAAACCGTGCGGTGGGTGGCGAGCTGCAGCAGGCCCCAAGCCGGCGCGGCGCAAAGCGGCGCCAGCCACAGGCTCCCGCGCACGGGAAACGGACGCCGCCACTGGCCAGCAGCCCAGCCGGCTATAGATACAAAAACCGCGAACTGTGCCAGGCCCCACGCCCAGCGCTGGTCGATCCAGCTCGTGAGTACCGCATAGCTCAGCAATACAGCCAGGGCGGTTATCGCGCGGGTCATGGCCGGCGCTCCAGCGACAAATGGCGCAGCCCCACCGAACCTTCGATCCGCCTGGCGCCCGGCAGGCGCCGGCAGGTGAGCGTTAAGCGCACCAGCCCGGCGGCCGGCGCCGTGAAACCCAATTCCGCAGGCCTCCAATCCGGGCTGGAAAGCCAGGGCGAGGTGGCTGCCAGATCGGTGCCCGTCCGCGCGTCGAATACGCTCCAGCGCAAACCGCTGTCGGGCGGGAGTTCGGGTGTGTGGTACTCGAAACGCAAACTGTAAATCGCGCCCGGTGTCACGGGTACGAATTGCAGTAGCGGCGCGCACGATTCCGGTTGATCGCCGCTGAAAGCGACCCACAGGTACCGCGGCGACCGATTCCTGCCAATGGTGACTCCACGCGCCGGCGCCAGCCGCCACGCGAAGCCCCCGCCAACAGACGCTGCCGCAAAGCCGCCGTCAGTCAGCGGCGCGCGGTCCCGGTCCAGCGGGGCATAGGGAAGCAGATGCCTGGCGCATAGCGTATTCCAGACCTCCAGCGCGGCCGGGACCGAGCCCGCGTCGAGCTGCCGATTGCACCAGGAGACCAGTATCGATTGGTCCTCGATGGTGGCCAGCGCGGCCAGCTTCGTGGCGGGCGGTTCGGACACGCCCAGCCGGCCTTCTTGCATCAGGAACCAGACATACGCGTTCAGGACCGCGCGGCGCTCCGGGATGGCGCGCTCGAAGATCAGCCCGGCATCCTGGCTTATGTGCCAGCAAAGCCGGAACACCGGATTCAGGTCGCCATAGCCGATCAGCAGGGACTCTCTCGCCCACGGCCAGAAATGCGCTCCATCGCCGCGGCGGAAGTAGTAATTGGCAAGCGCCCAACGCGGCGCGAACTGGCGGCTCGCGTGCGCCGCCTCCAGCAGGCAGCTCTCCGCGGTGCGCAGATCGCCGCGCATCTCAGCCGCCACGCCCAGCCGGGTCCACGCGTCCGCGTTTCCGTGATCCAAGGCTGCGGCAGCTTCCAGCGCGGCGGTGGGGTCTGCGCCCGCGGCTTGCTGGGCGGCGGCCAGCTTCAGACGGAAGTCCGCATCGCCCGGCGACAGGCGCACGGCGCGCGCCACGGTTTCGGCGTCAGTCGCACTGGAAAGGTGGTCCGCCCAAGCCAGGCGGAGCGGCCAGTAAGCCAGGCATGCCATAGCGGGGATGGCGGCCAGAATGAGAATCTTCCGGGCGGGCTGGCGGGCGAAGGTGCCGGCGGGCTGCATGCCGATTTACGCGGATTCAANNGGTCTGCCCCACTGAAATGGCCCATCTCCAGTGCGCCGAGACCGCCACGAATCAAGTGGCATGGGCGCCGTGCCGGTGAAAACGGTGCACGAATGGCTCGGCCAGACCCCACACCAGCAGGAACAGGACTACGAAGCCATACGCGAGATCTCGGCTGGGACCTTCCCAGCCCGGCAGCGGCGGCGAGAACCCAACGGCCAGGGCCGCCAGCACGCTCAGTACATGCCAGTACCAGCGCGCATGAAAAAGGTAAACGAAAACCAGAGCGAGGGCGACGGAGAAGCCATAAACCACATACACCAACATAGTAGACATGGTCCACTCCTGCTTGTATTCTAGCGCTAAAGCGGGGTTTTGGAGCCAATTATGCGCTGGTCAATCGGGGCCGCAGTTTGCCAAGCTGTTTTGACGGGAGCGGTAGCCGTCGCGCAGCATGCCGGAGCCGGACCCTATCCCGCCCATTGGTGGACGCCGGTTCCCGAGGACCAGAAGGCGGTATGGGAGATCCTGCCGCAAGCGGCAAGGCCAGGCGAGGTGATCCTTTCCAAACGCAACGAGCTGGGAATTCTGTCCAACTTCGCCCCTACACCATTTACATATCGCGGCAAGCGCTATGCCAGCGTCGAAGGGTTCTGGCAGATGATGTTGTATCCGGNNCGCCGGGATCCTGGCCGAGGCGAACATGCAAAAGATGGGCATCGACTGGGTGACCTTTGAGGGCCGGCGGATGCCGTACCGGTCGAAGGAGAGAGGCGAGCATTACCGGCTGATTGTGGCGGCGATGCGGGCCAAGCTGGAGCAGAATCCAAAGGTGCGCGAGATTCTGCTCCAGACCGGAGACCTGATTCTGCGGCCGGACCACATCGAGGAACCCGATCCTCCCGCGGAGTGGTCGTATTTCAATATCTGGATGGAAATCAGAAGCGAGTTGCAGCGCCGATAGGCGAGCAGCAGCTCGCCGCCGTGGCTGGTGGCTGGTNNGCGGCCTGCGCCGGGATGAGGCCAAACTCCAGAACCGGGCGGAGCCCGTTGTTATACTGGCCTGAAATGAAAAACGCAACCATGGATTGTGCGGCCTGTGCTTATTTGCCGGGATCTCAGCGGCCCAGACGCCCCAATACCCCGCCCTTCCCAGCTAGATTCCAACGAAATTTGCCGAGCCCCTGGGGAAGGGCGAAATTATTCTCGGCGACGACTTCGGAGAAGAACATCTGTTCCTCTTCGAGGCGTTTCACAATGGCCATGAACTCTTGATGCCGATCACGTATCTGAGGCCACGTGCGGTCGGCGTTCCTGTTGTTGGCCTTGCGGCATAAGGGCTATCGTCCGCCAGAAGCAAGCGGCTGAAACCTGCGGTCCTTGCGAATAAAGATACCGGTTATTTCGTCAAGCGCAGGTACGCTGCCGCGCCNNTCAAAGCGCCGGTCGAGCATTTCCCGAGTGCGGGCCAACTCGTCAAAGCAACCCGCCACGGCATCTTCAACCAGCTCGTCGCTCGGGCGTCCGCTCTCCCGCGCCATCTGCTCGAGCTTTGCTTGCACCTCGGGTTTGAAATGCACTTCCATGGCTCCTTCTCTCGTCGTAACTCCAGCTTTAGCAATCCGCAGTCCAGTCATGTTTGTTTTATCGCCTATTCCAGGTCTGCCCCACGCAAAGGCCAAAGTCCCGGCGTGGGACTTCTGTCCTGCTCCATTATTGTGTTAGGCTCATTTTCTCCTAGAAATGAGGAGTTCCGATTAAACGCAACTGGAAGTGNNTAGACAAACGCAACTGGAAGTGGCTGGCGCTGGGGGTGGCGGGTCTGGCGGCGGGGATCTGGCTTGTCCGCCTCTTCCTCAATAGCCGGGGGTTCGACTGGCGGGCGTTCCGCGCCACCTTACTGGCCTTGAGATGGTGGTGGCTGGCGGCGGCCAGCGGGTCCGTGATGGCCGGCTACTATGGCCGGGCGTTGCGCTGGCGCGTG
>PKYZ01000442.1 GCA_003132865.1 Bryobacterales bacterium | reverse complement strand
ACAAGATAGAAATCTGGTTTGCGGACGAGGCTCGTATCGGTCAGAAGAACAAGATCACCCGTCGCTGGGCGAAGCGTGGCACTCGCCCAAGTGCGCCCCGTGATCAGCGTACTGCCTCGACCTACATCTTCGGCGCCATCTGCCCAGACCGCGCCGTCGGCGCCGCCATGATCATGCCCCACGCCAACACCTCGGCCATGAACGCCCACCTGGCCGAGATCAGCGCCGAGGCGAACCTGGAAGCCAGTCTCTCGCCCAGCTATCCGCGCGCGTTTCTGCGGCGCGGGCAAAACGGCTGGGCGGCCATCGGCGCGCCGCCGGAAAGCGATCCCGCGGGCCTGCTCACGTTCGGGCTGATCTGGCTGGATTATCTGCGCCGGCGGGAGAAGCGCCTGGCCGTGGAGGGTCTCGCGCTTTATGTGCCGCGCGGCCAGGAGCGCAACACCAGCCTGCGCCTCCCGTGGCTGAACGAAGAAGTCGCGCGCTACGAGTTGTTCGCCTACGACGGGCACGACTTCGCCGCCCACATCGATCCGCGCGATTTCGGCAACGTGGATACGCGCGTCGAAGTCTGCCGGCGGCCCGCGCCGCTGGGGGCTTTCGAGCGTCTGCTCGAATCGCCGGAAGTGGAGCGCGTCGCCCTGCACGATGGCGCGGTCAGTCTGCGGGTGCGCGGCGTGGAATTCGCGCAGGTGGCGGAGAGCGGCGCGCGCTTCGGCCTCGCCCAGCGGACCGTCGCGCGCGCGCACCACTTGCCGGAGATGGAGCGGTTGGCGCGGGATCTGGCGGAGCGGCGCTCTCCCGCGGCGGAGGATCGCGAGCATCCCCTTTACCGGCGAAATCCGGAAGCGTGGCTCGAATCGCAGGTCCGTGCGCAGATCGAGCGGGTGTACGCGCCGCTCTCGCCCGCGCCGGTCTACGACCAGGTGCCTGCGTTTGCGGGCGGCGACCGGGGCGTGCTGGATCTGCTGGCCGTGGAGCGGTCGGGACGGCTGGCGGTGCTGGAATTGAAGGCCACCGCCGATCTGCAGCTTCCCATGCAGGCGCTGGATTACTGGCTGCGTGTCAAGTGGCACCTGGATCGCGGCGAGTTCACGCCTAATGGTTATTTCCCTGGTATCCAACTGCGGCCGGATCCGCCCCGCCTGTTTCTGGTATCGCCTGCGCTCGAATTTCATCCCACCACGGAAACCGTTCTGAGCTTTTTCTCACCGGCCATCGATGTGGAGCGCGTGGGAGTCGGAGTAGAATGGCGTAAGGGGTTGCAAGTGATGTTCCGCCTGAGCGGAGCCGAACGCCCCTGCACCGAACCACGAGCGTAGGCGCGTGGTGTGGGACATCAATGATTCTCCGATACCTCAAGCAAGCCAAGTCCGCCCTTTCGTTGCTCAGTCCGGATGAAGTGCGGCAGCGCGCGGAACGTCCTCTGGTGGTGGGGCTGGTCGCCGCGGAAAGCGCCGCTTACGCCGATATGGAGGACTTTCTAACGCCGGCGGCGGTCTCGCACGACCAGCGCGTGCAGGTGATGCAGTCGGTGCATCGGGCCTGCGATCCGGGCATTCCGGAGAAGTACGACCTGGTGCTGTATGAGCAGGGTCTGCCGTGCCCGGCTACCGCGTTCACCTTTTTCCGCGACGATCCGGGGCGCACGGTGGAGGAGATTGCGAAGGCGCGCGACGATCTGTGGCTGGCGTTGGCGCGTAATTTCTATCCGTTCCGCAAGCCGGTGGTGGACCGAATCATTACTTCCGTGGCGCGCGAGAACGCCATTTTTGCGGTGGCCAGCGCGCTGCCCAACGTGGTGCCGAGTGTGTTGGAACTGCCGTGGGCCCTCGGGGAGTTCGCTTCGGACACGGTTTTCATCACCATGAATCAGGTGCGTATGGCCTTTCTGGTGGCGGCGGCCAGCGACAAGCAGGTGGGATACGACAAGCAGTTGGCCGAGTTGTTATCGATTGCGGCAGGGGCCTTCGGCTGGCGCGCGCTGGCGCGCGAGCTTGTGGGATTTATCCCGTTGGGCGGCGGGCTGATCCCCAAAGGCGCCATCGCGTATGCGGCCACCTATGTTCTGGGCAAGGGGCTTGAGCATTTCCACGGAGTGGGCTACGGCTACACGCGGCGGCAGAGGCGCGACGCTTACCAGGTGGCGTATGAGCGCGGCAAGGACTTGGTGGGCGCGTTCGTGCGGAAGAAAGAGGCGTGAGTGCGAGGCGTAACCCGGCTGGCTCCGTTCCTGCTTGTGGCGTGCTGCGCCGCTGCGCAGAATCCGAGCCGCGACCATAAGGGAGCGGTTGTCAAAGCCGATCCCGCGCGCGTGGAGCGTCTTCTGCAGCGGGCGGTGGTGCTGGACTTGCACGACGACACCACCCAGATGATCGTCGATGAGGGCTACGACCTTGCCCAGCGGCATGACTATGGCCAGGTGGATGTGCCCCGCATGCGGCAAGGCCACGTCGCGGGCGTGTTTCTATCGATCTGGACCGACGCGGTGCGCTACACGCCGCCCGAGTCCATCCGCCGCGCGCTGGAGCAAATCGACGCCGTGCGGCGCGAAGTCGCGCAGCATCCGGCCGAGCTTGCGCTGGCCACTACCGCCGATCAAGCGATGGCGGCCAGGAAGCGCGGGCAGATCGCCATCCTGATGGGCGTGGAAGGCGGGCACATGATCGATTCCGATCTGGCCGTGCTGCGGACTTATTTTGAGTTAGGCGTCCGCTATCTGACCCTTACCCACACCGAGCACACGCCCTGGGCCGATACTTCCAGCCAGCCGCCCGCCCACAACGGTCTTACCAATTTTGGACGGCAGGTGGTGCGCGAGATGAACCGCCTGGGAATGATGGTGGATATTTCGCACGTTTCGGATAAGACGTTCTACGACGCCGTGGAGACGTCCGCCGCGCCGGTGATCGCCTCGCATTCCTCCTGCCGCGCGCTGGCCGATGTGCCGCGCAACATGACCGACGACATGCTGCGCGCCCTGGCCAAGAACGGCGGCGTGGTCCACATCAACTATTTCGAAGGCTTCCTGGACCGCGGCTTCATGGACCGGCTCGGCGCCCTGAAAGACGAGCAAACGCAGCAGGCCGCACGCGAGGCCGAGGCGCCCAAGTTCGGCGATCGCAGCCAACTGGGCCCTGCGGTGCGCGCCATCAACGCGCAGCGCATCGCCAAGCTGGGGCGTATGCCGCTGAGCCGCCTGCTCGATCATTTCGATCGCGCCGTGAAGGTGGCGGGCGTGGATCACGTGGGCCTGGGGTCGGACTTCGACGGAGCCGACGATCTGTTTCCGGAAGGCATGGAGGATATCTCGAAGATCCCCAACCTGGTGCGCGGCCTGATGGAGCGCGGCTATTCGGATGAAGATATTCTGAAGATTCTGGGCGGCAACACTTTGCGTGTCATGCGCGAAGTAGAGCGTGTAGGTGGGGCAGGCGTTCAGCCCGCCAAGGTTTCCACCACTCACTAAGGCGCCAGTTACATTAACAAACTTTTTCTTGACCACCACGCGCGTATGGATTATTCTGATGAAGCTGGAGGTAAAATCCGTCGGGCAAAGGGTGTACCGGCCTAGTCCGGCCACTCAGCGATAACTTGTTTGGAACGCTGGCTCGTCCTCTCAAGGGCAACATAATGTCCCAGCGTCCTTTTGCGGCAATTTCTCCGAAATATCCATTTGTCGGTGGAACTGACACAGCACGCTCGCGGCACTGCGGATCAATAGCCGCTCCGACGAACGTTTCGAACTGCACGCCAAGGGTCAACATCTCATAATGACCTACGCCGCCAGCAGGAATTGGGTTTATCAAAGTTTCCCGGGACATACTGTCATCACAAACACGTACGATGACTACGATTCCATCTGGAAACGGACCATCGCCCAAAAGATAGCGCCGCATAGGCTCTTCCATGTCGCCGAGGTCTAACTTTGGGATTGGACTGCCGAGCGGATCTTGCCACTCATGAATCGCTCCGCGCCAAAGCATGCTGAGAGCGAAGTAGCCAAGTTTTTCAGAATCGATGCCAGCCTTCACACAAGAGTACTTTTTCACCTCTGGACCGGTGGACATGGGGATAGCCACGTCGAGTCGCTCGCGAAGAGGGAATCGTTTACCCGCGCCCAATTTTTTGAGCATCCAGTCCTCGCCGTAAAGATTAAACCGCTGCTCGCAATCAGCACAGAGAACATATGCCTTCGTCTGCCTAAAGGTCTTCGTCGTCCTCTCTCGCGTGACGACCACCGGACTTGCATTGCGTTTCGATGGATCACGGATGCGCTTGTACATGCCGCGTGGCATGAAGTGGCTGTCCCGAAGAGGTTTGGACATCAAGCAAAGCTTGCAGATTCCAACCGGCATATACTCTAAAATAAACCACGCTTTTGTGATCGACCGCTACGCCATCAAGTTTGGCCCGGCGGTGAGCCAGAAGGAGCAGGAGACGAAGTGGGGCCCCCACTTGAAGGGTCGGCCCCGGAGCAGTTGTACTTTGTCTTTGATTTTGCTTCGCCTATATTGCCGAGACCTCTAGCGACGATGTAGGCAGACCCGAAAATAGCCATCCAGAAAACGGCAAATCTCTCGGAGTCGGCTTGACGGGATCTTCTACTTTAGCGATGTTGTAGGAAGCATACAGGGTTGCGAAAAGAATCTCGATTCTGCCGTACCATTTCTTGCTTTTCTGTTTGAAAGAGTGCGCACCGTAGCCCACGGCCACAACAAATAAAGCGCCGCCAATCTCAAGGCTCAAAGCTGGTGGTCTCCGAAGAATCGCTTGGGCCACGGCCAGAGATGGTCGGTGAAATTTCCTGATGCTTCCAATGCGAGTCCGACCGGCAGGAGCACGAGAAAGCCAATGACCTTGTCTAGAACGCCCAGACGGACTCGCGACCGGCCATCATGTGGGCCCACATGCTGCGCGATCACATCAGCGAAGAGTGCGATTAGGGCCACCAAAATTACCACGCCGAGCGTGTCCGCCATCGGGAACAATGTGGAAACTCTCATGGCATTTTCCTCTCGGCCATTGTAATATAATATCAAAACAAACCAGCCGCAGGCTTCCCCCAAACCTCCATGCCCCATTTCCACATCAGCCATCGCGGCCGGCTACCTCACTGGATTGAGGGGCGCTACGACTCCCAAGAGACGGCGTGTCCGAACCTCCCAGATTGCTCTCGCGAGCAACCGGCCGGCTGGGTATGATGGTGGATATCTCGCACGTTTCGGACAAAACGTTCTACGACGCGGTGGAAACGTCGGCCGCGCCGGTGATCGTCTCGCACTCCTCCTGCCGCGCCCTGGCCGATGTGCCGCGCAACATGACCGACGACATGCTGCGTGCCCTGGCCAAGAACGGCGGCGTGGTCCACATCAATTATTTCGAAGGCTTCCTGGACCGCGGCTTCACGGACCACTTCACCTCCGGTGAGCCGCCTGAATCGGTCAGACGCGAGGTTGAGGCTTCCCTTGGGTGAGGCTGAGCGCACTGTCGAGGATCGTCTGCGAAAAGAGTATTTCACTCTTCTGCCGGAAATCCACCGTGTTGCCGATCAGCTCGAAGCCGAGGTCAGGTATCACATGCGGCTAATCTCCGGAGGGCTGGAGAGGCACGAAAGATTGGCCGTGAAGTGCCGGGTCAAATCTTGCGAGAGCGCGCTTGAGAAGCTTCGGGCGCACCAGGAGGGGGCGGCTTTCGACGAGAGCCGGCCAGAGAACTATACGCTGACAAGCCTGAACGACCTTGCCGGCATTTGCGTCCTTGCGTTCCCGCGGAGACGGTTGGCAGAAATCGATCGCAAATTGCGTAAGGTCTTCTCGTCCTGGACTGCAGACCCCGTCGAAGACGACGGCGACGTTCAGGCGCTCAAATACTACGGCACGTGCCGGAAGAGCGACAAGGTCAAGGGAGAATATCAGGTGGTCTCGATGCTGACTGGCCTCTTTTGGGAAGTGGAGCATTCGGCGATCTACAAACCGGATGCCCGTCTCAGCGGAATAGCCGACCACTTCGGCATGCGGCAGCGCACGAGAGACGTCGTTAAGGCGCTCAGGGCATTTGAGGAACAATTCGAGGCGCTGGCTCGCCAGGACTAAAAGGGCCGGGCTTCCCTGGTTGTCGGAGCCAGTACCATCCGGAGTTCAAGAGCAAGCCGCGGAGCCGCACCGTGTCCCCCCCCCGTTTGCGAGCCCGAGCTACTCCAGCGTTGATCGAGTGGGTGGTGGCGCGCTTGCCGGCTCTAGGGACACGCGCAGCCCGATCGCTTTCAGAACCGCCCACAGGGTGTCGAGCCGAGGATTTCCCCTCTTGGACAGCATGCGATAAAGATTTTCGCGATTGACTCCCGCTTCAGCAGCGGAGAGATATTTAGAGCGGTATGGCAGGCCGCGTTACCGCGCTTTGCGCGCCGAAGCGNNCTGGAGGTCTGCCCCACTACTTCAGCTCGGTCATCATGCCCGGCAGGCTCCACTGCGCCTGCATGCTGTTCGGGCCCCACCCGAACTCAGCCATCATCACCTGACCGACCTCCTCTTGACTCTTGCCCTCGTGGATCAGACTGGCCGCGCGATTGCGGAGTTTCTCGACGTTGTTCCGATACTCGACCAGCCCCGCCTTGTTGGTCACCGGACCGTGGCCCGGGATCACCGTATCGAAATCGAGCTGTAGCGCATCGTCGAGAGTCTGGGTCCACGCTTTGAGGCTGCCGCCGCCCGTGTAGTCGATGAGCGGAGTCTTGCCGGCCATCAGGTCGCCGGTGTGGATGGTGCGCAGCGCGGGAAAGTACACGATGGCGTCGCCATTGGTGTGGCCGCGGCCGAAGTAGCGCGCGCGCACTTCCTTGCCGCCCAGAAACACCGAACACTCCTGCGTGAACACGACCCGCGCCGGGGTCATATTCGCCGGAGCGTTGGGCTGCTTGTGCTCGACGATGTTGGCGCGCGCATTGGCGGTCGAGATGATTTCGGCCGTGGGGAGAAACTTGACGTTGCCGCCGCTGTGATCGGAGTGATGGTGCGTGCTCACCACGTACTTCACCGGCTGATCGGTCACGCTCTTGACCTTCGCCATGATGTTCTCGTAATCCTGCTCGAACTTGTCGTCGACCAGAATAACGCCTTCGCTAGTGACATACACGGCGACGTTGCCGCCATCGCCCTCAATTTCGTAAAGATCGTCCTTGACTTTGTTGAGGGTCAACGCCGGAGGCTGCTTGCCCTGGTCTTGGGTGTAAGCGATCCAGCAACCGGCGAGGAGGAGTGCGCCCGCGGAAATCCGCGCGATCAGTGTTCGGCTCATGGGGGACAATATATCAGATAGCTGGTGGCTGGTGGTTGGCTGTCTACTTCGCGGGTTCCTTCTTCTTCGTCTCTTCTTCCTTCTTCTCGTTCTTCTTCTCGTCGGGCGGACGCCGCGGCTTGCGTGCGACGGGCTTCGCGCTGGCCATCTCGATGTAGGTCCGGATAATGCGTTCCTTCTGCTCCGGATCCAGAATCAGAGAGCGAGGCTTGCCCCCGTCGGAGAGCTTGAAGTAGCCGTCGCTGGGGTGCACGGCGTAGAGCATCGCCGCCATCGCGCATGACGGTGCGTCATAAGGCATCGGCTGGTAGGCGCGGTACGCATCGACCACAGGGTGCCGCGCGCTGGACCACGCAAAATCCTTTTCGATGCTGTCCGCGGGAAACGGCAGCGCCTCGCCGATCTCCCGCCCAGCCGTCACAATCGGCGTGGGCCACTCGGCAAACACCTTTTCGGCGGCGGCGACGTCCGCCTGAATGCCGGTTTCGGCCACGCAAAGCAGCCTCACCTTGCGCGCGATCCAGTCTTTAACGCCGTACATATCGAGCAATTTTGCGAGATCGGTGGCCGGCCCGCTGAGCACCACCGCCGCATTCTGATCGTACTGAGCCATCAGCGCGTTGCGGATCAGCGTCGCGACGTCGGCCGTGTCGTTGATGCTCTTGATGGCAGTCGCGTAGCCCGGCTTGCCGAACATCTTGTTGAAGATGGGCGATTCGGCTGCAGGCTTCCCGTCGGCCAGTCCGATCGGCATACCGTGCATGAACATTGCCGCGGGACCGGTGGTGGCGCTGGCATAGAAGAGGCGCACGGTATCGCAGAACTGCGCAGCCTTCAAATCCCCGCTGCTGACCGCGATCGCCGCGATCCGCGCCTGTTCCTTGCCGTCGAAGCCGTGCAGCATCGCCAGGGCCAGGACTTCGTCAATGCGGTGCATCGCGGAGTCGAACACGATGCCTACGGGCGGTTTGGCCGGTCCCGGAAACTGCATGTCAGGTGAGATCTAGCGCGTCCAGGCGTCCCGTCGAATCGCCGAAATGCTCGACGTGCACACCCATGCGGTCCATCATCGCCAGATAGAGGTTGCACATGGGCGTCTCCTTCCGGTACACGATCCGCCGCCCGGATTTGAAATGGCTGCCGCCGCGCCCGGCGATCAGGGTTGGCAGGTCTTCGTGCAGGTGGCGGTTGCCGTCGGAAAGGCCCGCGCCGTACACGATCATGCAATTGTCGAGCAGCGAGCCATCGCCCTCCCGGATCGACCGCATCTTCGCGATCCAGGCGGCGAACTGCCGCACATGATAGGAGTTGATCTGCGTCACCTTCTCGATCAGGTCCGGCTGGTTGCGGTGATGCGTCAGCGGGTGATGGCCATCGGGGATGTCGATCTCGCGGTACGGCCGCGACGTGCCTTCGTGCGTGACCAGGAATGTGATCACGCGCGTCAGGTCCGACTGGAAGGCCACGGTCATCATGTCGGTCATCAGCTTGAAGTGCTCCGCGAAATCCGCGGGGATGCCGTACGGCTTCTCCATATGCGGATCGATCTGCGCGTTGTCCTTCTCGGCATTTTCGATCTGGCGCTCGATCTCGCGAATGGAGGACAGATATTCGTCGAGCTTGCGGCGGTCCGTGGGGCCGAGGCCGGTCTCCAGCTTGCGCGTGTCGTCGCTGACGAAGTCGAGAATGCTACGCCGATACAGGTTCTCGCGCGCGCGGGCTTCGGGCGTCAGCGCCATGCCATTGCCGAACAGCCGTTCGAAGAGGGCGCGCGGGTCGAGCACCGGCGGCAGCGGCTGCGTCTCGCTCTTCCACGCCAGATTATTGGTGTAAGCGCACGAATAACCCGAGTCGCAATCGCCGGCCTGCCGCGCATCTTCCATGCCCAGTTCGAGCGAAGGGAAGCGCGTCTGCTTGCCCACCTGGTTCGCCACGATCTGGTCGAAAGAGACGCCGGCCTTGATATCGATTACGGTCTTGCGCGGTTGCACGCCTGTCAGGTAGGAGGCGCAACAGCGGCCGTGATCGCCCGCGCCGTCGAGCAGGGCGCGGCCGGTGTTGTGGGTCAGATTTCCGAACAGGGTGATGTCCTGGCGGTACGGCTCGAGCGGCTTCAGAATGCGCGGCAATTCGCCCAGCTTGCCTTCGTAATCCGGATTCCAGCCGTCCATGATGATGCCGTTGGGCACGTAGACGAAGGCCATGCGCACAGGAGGATTCGAACTGCGCGGGGCGGCCAGCGCGGGGACCATGGCGTCCAGGAACGGCAGCGCGACGGCCGTGCCCATGCCACGCAGGAATGTGCGTCTGGGCAGGGCCTTCTTGGTAATCATCGTTGAGCTACCTCCTTATTGAAGAGCGGGTCCTGGAGGTCTGCCCCACGTCGGCCCGGCCCATTTGGAACGGAGCGCTGTGTACAATCTCAAAAATCAGCGATTGAAAACGATACCCGGACGCCGCCATATCGCGGTTGATCCCATTCACCGTCAGCCGATCGTACGGATGCAGTCCGCGCCCCAGCGCATAGGTCAGCATCTTCTCCGTCAGGCATCGGGAGAACTGCGGCAGCCCCGCCATCAGCAGGGCGCGCATCTCGTCCGGCGTCTTAAACGACTTCCCGTTGGGCAGAGTGCCGCTCGAATCCACAGGGAATTTGCCGTCTTCCGTGCGCCATTTGCCGATGGCGTTGTAATTCTCCAGGCCGAACCCGAGCGGGTCCATCTTGTTGTGGCACGACGCGCACATGGGATCTGCGCGGTGCTTCTCCATCTGCTGCCGCAACGACATCAGCGTGCCCACGGCGCTTTCATCGAGTGCCGGCACGTCCGGCGGCGGAGGTGGAATCTCCGATCCCAGGATGTTGTTCAGCACATATTTGCCGCGCAGCACGACGGAGGTGCGCGTGGGATAGCTCGAAACGGTCAGCACGCTCGCCTGGCTGAGCAGCCCGCCGCGCTGGCCGGTGGTCAATTCCACGCGGCGGAAAT
>PKYZ01000039.1 GCA_003132865.1 Bryobacterales bacterium | reverse complement strand
GTGGTGTCGGGATTAAGCCCAACTAGCCGGTTCCTAGCCGTCATGTCTTTAATCACAAGTTCCCAAATTGGCCTAGTCATGTTTCCAACCATCTGCTTACCGTTCTCCCGCTGACATGCTCGGCGCAGACGCCTTTCTCGTTATCCGCACCGCGCCCACACCCGTGGCCATGCTCAACGAGAACAAAAACCGCGATCGGGTTCCAACACTGATACTGGCTACAATCTAGTTCCAGCCTGTCGAGCATCCGCTCGTATTCCGTTTGCGGTTCTGTATGTGGCGGTTCGTTCGTCGCGTGGCTTGTCATGCGCTTTTCCATCCGTAATTGTCCCTACTTCCGGCTATCCGCTGGCTGCTCAGCGGCGCCGCGGTATTGTCCTGCGTCTCCAGCCACGCATCGCACTGCCGGCGTTGGTCCTCGAGTATCCAATCCTTCATCGGCACGCCGACAGCGTTTGGGTCCAGGTCTGCCAGACGCAATCCGGCGCGACGAAACACCGCTTCAATATCGGCTCGGTCAATCTTACGAAGTGCTTTCATGTTCCTCCTTTGTATACACTTCCCCCTAAGGGGGATACTCGCCCGATTCGATCCGCCGATCCGATCCGGTCCTCCGCGGGACCTCCCCGGACTTAACGCCTGCGGATCAGGCCCACGTATGATCTACCGCCATACGCCCCGTATCTGCCCGTAACGGCAACGCCTTAGCGTCCCGTACCGTACGGCTTGCGCGCGTCAACAGATACCGAAGACATGCCCTTGGGTAAGCGCCGGCCAGTTGCCCAACCGTGAACAGCGTGAACGCGTGAACGGCTCCGTTCACGATACCGTGAACGATGTCCGCAAGATGTTGAAAACAAAAGCCAAACTTAATCAATCCCCCTGTGAACGCTAGAGAACGACCGTGAACAGCGTGAACGATTGTCCGTAAGTTGTTTAAAATAATAACCATAAGTTAATCATCACGGTACCCACGGGAGATTGACTCCACATTCACTATCCTGTAACGTTTGCCATCTTTTACAACCAAATTAGCGGCCGTAAGCTTCATGAGAAGGCGCCGAACTGTTACCGCGTTTCTCCGAAGTAGCGTTGCGATCCGGGATGGCTCCAAAGCGCCCTCGTCGGTCAGCAACTCAAGTATCTCTTGGCGTTCTTCCGACGTCTTGGCGCCGCTGCCTGCTTCAACAATGAACCATCCTATGGGCTGCCTAAGTTCCAGTTCGATCAAAAGGGTCTGATCCTCGATCTCTCGACCAGTCATGTCCAGGATGGCCCGCCGATCGGCCTGGCGCTTCATAGTCCATACAGCATCAGCCGCCGCGGTTACGCCGTGAGTGCCAGCTACGGCCGTAACGCCGGTTCCCCCCACCTTATTTGTATGGTGAACCACTAGTATGCAGGTATCGTGCTTAACGGCTAGTTCCTGGAGCGCTTTTATTTCACGGTAATCTTGTCTGAACACATCGTTCCGGGATGACTTATTCCCAGTAACAAATGCCATCAAGGTATCGATTATGACTAAGTTCGGAAGAGTAAGTGAGAGGTAAGTATCTAACTCTTTCATGCCGCCGTTGTCCATCGAACTAATGCCGTATGAAAACTCTATATTCTGCAAAGCTATAGGGCGACCTTCAACAAGCATCTTTAAGCGGTTGTGCGTTCTGTTTTCGGATTCTTCGAGAGCGAAATAAGCGACGCGACCTGGCCTTTTTATGCCCAACTTACTCAGAAACTTACCGCCAGTGGCTACGGCAATTGCCATGCCTAAAGTAACCCATGACTTACCCGATTTAGGAGGGCCAGCCAACAGCGTGACGCCGTTGTGAAGGACGCCCTCGATCATGGCCTTAACGCCTTCCATTTCGTTTGTCAGGAGAGAATAGGCGTCGATTGGGCGGCGGCGCCCTTTGTCGGCAGTGTCGGCTTCTTTGGTGCGCTCCTCAGCAAATCTGGTAAGGCGCCATAGTTTGCTGGCTTCTTGATACAAACTGCGGTCGCTTGGTTGATACCGAGCCATTGATTCGGCAATCTTTCGTATGTTGACTTCCGGGCCAGGCTGTTCGCAGCGATTCAAGTTGACGTGCTGAAGGGTGGGGAATATCTCTCCTGGCGATAACCCCATTCGGCGCATCGCGCCAGCCAAGGAAACAAGGGTTTGGTGTTGGACGCCGTGCGGAATCCGGGTTGCGATTTCGACAAACGTATTGGTGCGTTCGTGGGGGTGGAGAAGGTCAAGCAGCCAAGCCGGCGCCTCGGCAAGTCCTTGTTGATCGTCCCACGGCTCTTTTAAGCCATCCCAAATGTAGCGCCTTCCGGTTGTAGGGTTCAGGCTCGGCGGCGCAACTACCTGGCCGCCATCGCCGCGGATGTCAATGCCAGGGAGGATGCCGGCTTTGTTCCCGACAGGGAAGGCCGGATACCGGAACCAGTAGTGCCGGCCGCCAGAGCCCGTTATATCCTGCCAAGTGTCTGGGAACCGACCGTTCTTTGAGAACAGGGTATCAATGGACTCTTCCCCTCCGTTTCGCGGGTCCACGTCAACCACGAAGGCCTGCGAGCGCTTCCCCGTCACGATCCCGACATTGGCGCGCGCGTCCTGGGTCCACCATTTCTGGATTAGCGATTGGTCGGTAGTGGCCACTTCCGTCCACGCCTTGAAGTAAGGTGCCTTGGTTTCCGGTTCAACTGGAATCACAGCTAAGCCCATAGCAGCATACCTCAGAGCTGCGTCAAGAATGGCGTTGCCCATCGTTCCTTCGTCTTCCTGAGTATGGATCGATTGGCGGTGATGGAAACGACCCTCAGGCGTGCGTTGATCTTGTGAAATTCGCGCCACGCTTGCGCCAGTACTTCATCTTGAAACGCATCCGGGAATTGGTAATGGCGCGAAGGCACTATCTCGATATCCTCCGCATTGATTCCGCAACTGCTAAGCCAGCGATCAACCAGCGCATTGAACGTGTCCGGCGCGGCGTGGTCCACATCGCAGGTTTGTTCAGTGATGCGATCGCCAGTGATCAGGCACTCTAGCGCAAGATCGCGGCCAAAGGCCTGCCGTCGGAAGTATGCGATCTGATCTTGAACGAGAGTGCGGCAGGTTCGCCTCAGACTCTGGATTTCCGAACGCGGATAAAGTGCGTGGCGCCAGGTGAAGTCGCGGATCGAGGAATCGACGCGCTTGGCGATGAATCGCCTTTTCTCGCCGCGGTCGTCGAGCCACTGAACCAGAATGTCTTTTATACCGCAATCAACGATTACGTGTTTGTTGGGGTGCAGGTCCAGAACCGAATCGATAATCTCGCGGTCACGGCCTTGGAGTGGCCGCATCGAGTTGTAGCGGGATAGGATGTTGCGGATATATTCTTCGGCCTTGGTCTTGTTGATAAAAACAAGCGAACCGAGTTGGATTTCCAAAAACTCCTCCTTGCCGAGGTAAGGCTGAGGCGGGATGGGCAAGCACCCCGCCGTGGATCAGCCGATCCGGTCTTTACTTTTCAGCGTTGACCGAACTATTATGCACGAGCTGCGCGACGTTTGCAACAGATTTCTCGCGGCGCGGAGCAAGTGGAAAATGCGGCTAGTCGTGAGGCGGCAATACGTAGCGGTCGCCTTGGCGCACCAGCAGCCCGCGCCGAGCCCATTTCTCGACGGTTTGTCGGTAAAATTGGCCAACGGTAAATCCTCTTGAATTAACGAGGTAGAACATAAAGCAATTTATCATTGCGCCAGGTCTGCGGTGTTCCTGGCGCGTTGACAGAAAGCCACCAGCCTTGAGAACATTCACGATTGTTCCGTGAAGCGGTTCAACCACAAAGCTAATAGCTGCCGGCGTCTTCGCCTTAATTCCGGAAACGGAGTTAAACTCGTGCCCGCGATTGTTATGCGGCCCGTATATAGATTTGTAGGTGGAGGCATACATTTCTTTTCCGCGCTGTCGCTCCAGGGCGCGAGTAAGCCCCTTCCATAACCAGGCGTCGGCTCGAGGAACGTAGCCTTTGCTGCCCAGTTAGCCGACGGTGGGGGTTAAAACCGGAAGAACCCAGCCGGTAAGTAATTGCTTGATTGGAGCAACCGGCTAGGTTCGTGGTGGACAACATTGCTGCAACACAGTGCGGCGGCTTGCGATGCCGCATCACGAGGAAGAAGGGAGCATTTCTGCCCCCCGGTGGGATCCTACTAGTCAGACGGTGCCAACGTTCAGATTCCACCTACATATTAATACCGAAGCATGAATTTGTCAAGCGGTAGTGTGTCCGTGGCCAAGCAGGAGGGCAGTCATGCGCCGCCCTTTCTTTCGAAGCGGGAGCGCTCCATTTCGTCGTCTTGCGGGGCCTCGCGCTCGATGGCTTCCGCCAGTTTGCGGCGCAACTCCACGCATGCGGCACAGGAGCGGTGAGCGCCATAATAGTGAGCGCCATAATAGGTCCACGTGCCCGCGGCGATATGCTCGCTTAGCCGGCGCTCCAACTCGCGGCGATCTGGCGGGATGTTGCGATTCACAACGGCCTCTCTGGTAATCTGACGCGCTGCCGTATCAAGGGCAGCTTGTCGCGCTCGGCTACCGCTTTCCGGTGGGCCTTGGCGCGCTGTCGGAGGTGACCGATAGAGAGAATTAGCCAAACTGCGGCGATTCCAGCTACGGGAACAAGTTCTGGGGTCATTCGGCCTCCTTGAAGAGTTCGTCAAAGCACTGGCCACAAACCCCAGAGATCAGTAATTCACGCTCATCCTCGGAGACGTCGGGCATCGCTCTCTGAATTAGTTCTCCAGCTTCATATGCAGCCAACTGTTGCTCAGTGCAATGGATTGGCTTTGACTGATGGCATTCCGTACAGGTACGTCGAATCATTCGGTGGCCTCCCTCATCGGCGTGGTGGTGAGGCGCTTGTGGACAATGCGATACGCGGGACGCAGTTCGCTAGGCCCCTTTGCCCTCTGGATACAGGTAGCCATTTCACGCTTCGCTGATTCTATCGCGTATTTACCCATCGAGGCGACCCAGTGTACACCACCATACGAATATTGCACCTCGTACCATTCCTCGGTTGTCGCCTCGGCCTCGACCGGCGTGAGCTTCATTTCGGTGGACATATGGCCTCCCCGTTCCGAATAGCTTGCTGCGCCTTGTTCAACTCACGAACAAAGTCGACCATTCGCAAGCTGAAGCTGGATTCTCCATCGCGCGTTATGTCACGGACCAGCCGTCCGTCTGTTAGCATTTCCATGAATACCTTCAGCGCTGCGAGTAGTTCGCCGTGGCTTTGTTTGAGTCGGGCTAATTCGTCAATCTCGATATTTGGTTCGTAGTGGTCACCACGCCACACGGCCAGCGACTTAGACGCTTCTTCGATCGGATCGCTCATTTCACCCTCCAGAACTCTTTCAGTAGCTCGCGCGCCTCTGCCTCTATCGCGGGGTCCAGCCAATCGCGCTTTTGAGGCAGGCTCCCCATGAGCTGCGATAGCGTCCAGACCAAGCGGGTGCGGCTCTCCCGCAGGGCTTCGAGCCTGTCGGCATACGCCCGCGGCACGAACCGCGTGGGATGTTCGGGACAACTCAGGTTCACCCCAAAGCCTTGGTTGCAGATGCACTGGTTGTCGATCATAGAGACATCTCCCGCGGAGTGGGCCGAATCCGTAATTCAGCACCCGGTTCAAGTTCCTGGCAAACCGCAAGATATTCCCGGTCGGACATCCCGTCGTCGCCGGTTTTGATGCACTGCTCGCTAAAGTACGTCCAGTGCCCGTTGATTTTCTGCTGGATAACGGTGGTCCAAATCAGTTGGGTCATGGCTGCTCCTTTGCGCCCTCGGCCGCGCGAGGCTTGGGCTGCCTGCGCTTCACCACGGCCAGCAGTTGCAGCGTCAAGTAATTGTGCAAGGTGCGCTGATCGGCCGCGGCCAGCGCCTTGAGGCTCGCGTAAAGCTCGGGCGGTAGCTTCAAATGGAGTACCAGCGCCGGCGCCGAAGCCTTCGGTTCAATTCCAAAGGCTTTCTCGATGTTGGTTTGGCGGATTCTTTGTTCTTCGTTTGTAATCATGCTCACACTCCTCAATTCCGCGTGCCAGCGGGAAGCCAATGTAGTAGCACTTGTGCCCCGTCCCACGCTCGCGCAATGCTTTAGACTTAGCCAAAGTCCAGGGAACGCCTGGCGCATAAGCTATGACTTCGCGCGCGTCGGCGTCATAGACCGCGAAAGCATCCGCTTCGCGCTTAACCACGGGGTAACCGTTGGGTGTTGCTGTAGACATGGTGAAAATCTCCGCTTACAATCTAACTATAACCCTAGTGTCCAAAAGTGTCAATAGCAAAGTGAGCCTATAAATGCAATTTATGTTGACGCGCGGCGGAATCTATGCTTATCATTGGCTTCAACGAACGCTGCACCGACGGCGAGAAGTCGCGCGCGAGCGCATCGGTTCCTTCCGTAAGTGTCCCTAAACCTCGACATCGACTGGATAAACCAGCCTGATACCATCGAACTGCGCACCGCCAAAGGCCGTCTGATTGACCGCGCGCACGCTCTAGGCGCGGTGCTGCTCAATGTTGGACACTACGACATCCATGTTCGAGACAGGCGCATTCGGTCAGCTAAACTGAAACAGCGCGAAAGCTTGGCACCGCTCTCCAGAGCTGGCGAAGTTTATGTTCAAGCGCTGGAATCTGGCCGCGTATTCGCACTCCGCGGAACGCCAGGCGCCGTGGCAGCCCCGGTGATCGCTTGAGCCTGAGTGCTTGCCGGTGGCTAGTTAATAGAACCGGGCGGCACCAGCGAGAAAGCTGGAACGGGTAAAACGAAGGCTTCGCACTTATGCCCGCGCGTCTTAGCTCGGCTCAGCGGCATCACGCCACAAGCGCAGCGCTCCACCTTGAGCCGCGGCCGGCCAGCTCCAGCGCGGCGCCCGCCCCAGTTGGGCTTACGCGGCATCTGGTTTGCCTTTAATTCAATTAGAAGGCTTCGGAAGTTGCAACCAATGAGCTTCATTGTTGGGCCCTCCCGATGCGGAGGAGGTACCCGAGTGTGTACGATTCCGCGTAAGTGCGGTAGGACGGGCGATCAATCTTGGTTACACCCAGTCCGATTGCCGAATCCCGTCCACCCATCACAACGAATCCAAGCGGGGTGGTACCGCTGTACGCGCGAATAAGTTGCATCCGCGGTCCGCGCTCAAGAACAGCATCCCGCGTCATCTTTCCAGTATTCCCGGCCATTTTCCCTGTCTCCTTGAGTGTTCTAGCTTACGC
>PKYZ01000912.1 GCA_003132865.1 Bryobacterales bacterium | reverse complement strand
CCGTGGGCCTGCCCCACAGGGTCTGCCCCACAACCTAACTCGCCCAGGTAATCAGACCCGGCACGAAGCGCGCGGCCAGATCCGGATGGTGCGGCAGGACGCGCACGGTGTAGCCCTGCAAGCCGCTGCGGCAACAGGGGACGCCGGTAGCTTCGAAAACCTGTTCGCCGTTGCCCGGACTGGCAATGTGGCGCATGGGGAAGGTGGCCGGCTGCATGAGTTCGCCCGCGGCATCCAGCGCCCCTAAATACAGTTCCACGGTCACGTCCGCCGGGGACAGCGCACCCAGGCGCAGGCGCGCCCGCACGCCGACCAAGTCGCCCACGTTGGCCTCTCCCGCCGGACCGTCTTCCAGGCCCTCCACCCGCACTTGAGGCCATTCCCGCCGCGCCAGGCACATCCATGACGCCAACGCGCGGGCAGCGGCGGCGCAATCCGCCTCGAGCCGCGCGAACCGCTCGAAAGCCGGCAAATAGAACCGCTCCGTATATTCCCGCACCATGCGGTGCGTATTGAAGGTATGGCAGAGATTCTTGAGGGATCCCTTCATCTGCGCGATCCAGCGCCGTGGCAACCGGTCCGGCCCCAGCGCATAGAACGTGGGGACCACATCCCGCTCGAGCAAGTCGTAGAGCGCCTCGGCTTCCACCTGATCCTGCTGGCCCGCATCGTTGTAGGGCTCGCCGTTGCCGATGGCCCAGCCGATGGACTCGGAGTCGGGCCGAGGCGCGCGCCAGGCTTCGTCCCACCAGCCGTCCAGAGTGCTCAGATTGAGCGCACCGTTGGCCGCGGCTTTCATGCCGCTGGTGCCGCTGGCTTCGAGCGGCCGCAGGGGCGTGTTCAGCCAGACGTCGCAGCCCTGCACCAGATAGCGGCTGACCGCCATATCCTGATCTTCCAGGAAGACCACGTGGCGGCGGAACACCGGATCCCGCGCCAAAGCCACAATTCGTTGGATCAACTCCTTGCCGCCCCCGTCGCGCGGGTGAGCCTTGCCGGCAAAGATAATCTGCACTGGCCGCTTGGCGTCCAACAAAATGCGCTTCAGCCGCTCGGTATCGCTCAGCAGCAGCGTAGCCCGCTTGTAAGTGGCGAACCGGCGCGCAAAGCCGATGGTGAGCGCTTCGGGGTCCAGCACTTCGTCGGCGGCATCGATTTCGGATTGTGGAGCGCCGCGGCGCTTCAATTGATCGCGGAGCTTCCGGCGGGCGAACGCCACCAGTCTCTCACGCCGCCGCTCGTGAGTACGCCAAAGCTCTGCGGCTGGAATCGTCTCCACCCGCCTCCATATCACCCCATTGGCTGCGTCGCGCCACTGTGGACCCAGGTAACGATCGTACAACTGGTTCATCTCGTTGGAAATCCAGGAGCGGAAATGCACGCCATTGGTGACATGCCCGATGGGCACCTCCTCGACAGGTACGCCCGGCCAGATTCCTTGCCACATGCGGCGGCTTACTTCGCCGTGCAGTTTGCTCACGCCGTTGCTGGATGCCGCCAGGCGCAGGGCCAGTACGGTCATGCAGAACAACTCGTTTTGGTCGCCCGCGTTTCGTCTACCCAAAGCCAGAAAGTCGTTACGGTTGAGTCCCAGGCCCTGATAGTACTCGGTGAAATAGTGGCCCATCAAGTCCGCGGCGAAGTAATCGTGGCCCGCCTCGACGGGCGTGTGGCTCGTGAAAATGAGGCTGGGAGAAGCCAGCTCGCGCGCCTCCCGGAACGAAAGCTGGTAACGCTCCATGAGCCGCCGCACGTGCTCCAGAGACAAGAACGCCGAGTGGCCTTCGTTCATGTGATAGACGGCCGGCTGGACATGGGCCGCCTCCAGCGCCCGGTACCCGCCGATGCCCAGCAGGATCTCCTGCTTGAGGCGCATCTCGGTATCGCCGCCGTAGAGTTCGCCGGTGATCTCGCGGTCGGCGGGGCTGTTCGCCGCGACATTGGTGTCCAACAGATAGACCGGCACCCGGCCGGCCTGCGCCCACCAGATACGCGCCGTCACGGCGCGGCCGGGAAACTGCACCTCGATGGTCAACGGTTTGCCGTCCGGCCGGGCCAGCGGCCGCAGCGGGAGATTATGGAAATCGTTTGTGATGTGTTCTTCCTGCTGCCATCCGGCCTGGCTCAAATACTGGTGGAAGTAACCCTGCTGATAGAGCAGGCCCACGGCCACCAGCGGCACGCCCAGGTCGCTGGCCGACTTCACGTGATCGCCCGCCAGGACGCCCAATCCCCCCGCGAAAATCGAGAGGCATTCGGTCAGCCCGAACTCGGCGGAGAAGTACGCGACCAGCAGCTTGCCGGCCGGCGAATGTACGCGCCGGAACCAGGAATTCTGGCCCATGCGGGTCTCCAGTGCGCGCGACACGCGCTCCAGGTGCGCCAGGAAGGAATCGTCCGCGGCGGCCGACACCAGCCGCATCTGATCGATGCTGCCCAGCATTTGGACTGGATTGTGGCCGGTGGATTCCCAGAGGTCTGTGTCCAACCGCCGGAATAATTCGATGCTATCGTGGTCCCACGCCCAACGCAGGTTATAGGCAAGTTCCCGCAGAGGCTCCAACGGCTCGGGCAGGGACGGTATCACGTTAAAGACGCGAACTGGTTTCAAGGCTTTGCACCCTATGCATTTATCGGCTCGCCGGGATATAACCGTTAGAAGCATGTATGAGGACTATTACGTCTGAATATTCCGGCCTACTCCAGTCTATAGCCGGCCTTTTCCCGGTGCAAGCTTGGGTGAGCATCTAGCGCAGGCACCCGCCCTGGGAGGGTGGCGTTGCTCAGCGACATTACATCTTCGCTGGAATCGGCGGACTTCGACACCTCACGACCCAGAGCGGAACACCGGCGCTCGGCGCAATCTGAATCGGTCGGAGTTTCTAAGGCACCGCACATCGGGCTGGATTATCGAGGGCTCTGTATCAAAGATCGGCCGAGGCTCTGCGGTAGCTCGATTGGGACTCGAGGCCCGGCCGGCATGCTCGCGGATCGAGACCCAGCCGGAGGGTATGCGAGCGGTTGCGGGCAGTTTTCCGCTAACCCGCTCTTGAGCAATCGGCTCTCCCAGCCCTCGAATCGAGCACAGAGCGTTTGATTTTTCTCCGGCGCTATAGGAGCATTGGCTACCGATGAGCCAGGTCACGTTTTCCATACCGGATGAGATGCTGCTTGCCTTGAAGGCGACGCCGGACGCGCTTGCGTCGAGGATCCGTTTAGCTGCGGCCGTCAACTTGTATGAAATGGGCCAGTTGTCATTCCGGAGCCGCCGACCAGCTTACCGGCGTGCCGAAGCCGTATTTCCTCAGTCGCTTGGCGGATTATGGCGTGAACACCTTCGACCTCAGCGAAGAGGAGCTGAGCCACGATCTCAAGAGCGCGTGAGGCGTTCTGCGGCACTCGCCGATCCAGCACCTGCACCGAATCGGTTTCCTGCACTTACTGGCCGAGTTCAACGCCCGCACTCTCATTCTGCCTGCCGTCGTGGATGAGTTAGGGCGAGGCCGGGCGATCGGAATCGATTTGCCGGAGGTCGGCCCGTGGGCGAAGATTGCGGGACCGCCCCAGAAATCCGCGTTCATCGGTGTTCATCGGGTGCGCCAATAAGAATGGATTTGAGAGGTATTGGTTCAGGACGGCACCATCCATATTGGCCGCCGATGAACACCGATAAGACCGGTTCAAGTTCTTTATTTTCAATCGGCGTTTACTGGCGTTAATCCGCGGCCCTCGTCTTAATGCGCTTTTCCGCAGCCCGCTGAGGCTATAATCTGTGTAGGGGCCCCGTCCGCCTGATTGCATGCAGCGCCTGCTTGAAGCGGTTGAATTTCGCAATCCATCCCGCGCGCGCGAAGATATTGCGCGCCTGGGCGGCGGCATTCCCGAACGCATCAGGGCGCGGATTCAGTCGCTGTTGGCGTCCGTGCCGGATCCCGACGAGGCGCTGCATTTCCTGGAGCGGCTGCGCCAGGATTGCCCCGCCGCGTTCAACCGCATCGCCAGTTCTCCCGCCGCGTTGCGCTGCTTGATCACCACATTCTCATACAGCAGATTCCTTTCCGAAGCCGTGCTGCAGCATCCCGAATGGTTGTTGCAGGCAGCCGATCCGGGCGATCTGCACCGTATGCTGGCGGCCGAGGAATTCGCCGAGCGCTTGCTGCAATTCCGCGCTGCCGAGGGCTCCGATCTGCCGGCGCCGGTGACCCTGGCGCGCTTCCGGCGGCGGCAGTCGCTACGCATCCTGCTGCGCGACGTGCTGGAGATCGCCGCGCTGGCGGACATCACCGGGGAGCTGTCCAACCTGGCCGACGCCATCCTGGATTTCGCCTATCGCCAGATTCGCGCGCAACTGACGGCGCGTCATGGCGAGCCGTTGTATGAGGGGCCGGACGGCCAACGGCGTGCCTGCGGTTTTGCCGTGATCGCGCTGGGCAAGCTGGGCGGCCAGGAGCTGAACTACAGTTCGGACGTCGACCTGATGTTCGTGTATTCGGGCAATGGCGAGACGGCCGGACCGGGCGTCATCACCAACAAGGAGTTCTTCAAGAAGGTAGCCAATCAGTACACCGAGTTGCTTTCGACATACACGGCGGATGGCTCGTGTTACCGCGTGGATCTGCGTTTACGGCCCGACGGCCGCCTGGGCGAAGTCTGCATTTCGCTCGACGGCGCTAAGCGCTATTACCAGGAGCGCGCGCGCGACTGGGAAAAGCAGATGCTGATCAAAGCGCGCGCGTGCGCCGGCGACCTGGCCTTGGGCCGCGAGCTTTTGGAATTCGTGGAGCCGCTGATCTATTCGACGACACTCGATTTCCGGGCCGTGGAAGCGGTTTCCGAAGCGCGCGAGCGCATCAGCGAGAAACTGGCCGCCAAGCGCACGCACGCCGGATTGGACATCAAACTGACGCCGGGCGGCATCCGCGATATCGAGTTCCTGGTGCAGTGCCTGCAACGCTTGCACGGAGGCCGCGAGCTTTGGGTGCGGCATGGCGGCACGCTGTTTGCGCTCTCCCGCGTACACGACAAGAACCTGCTCTCGGCCAGCGAGTACGCGCGCCTGGCTTCGGCCTACGAGTTCCTGCGCCACATCGAGCACCGGCTGCAGTTCTACGACGACCGGCAGACCCACACGCTTCCTACCCACCCGGAGGAGCTGGAGGTGCTGGCGCGCAAGATGCCGGTCGAATCCGGCGAGCCGCTCACCGCGGACTCGCTCGAGGTGCGGCTGGAAGAGCACTTGGGCAATGTGCGCGAGATGTACGCGCGCGTCATTCAGGCGCGGAAACCCATGTACTACACGCTGGTGGATGGCGACGCGGACGATCGCTGGCAGCCGCTGGATTTGGACCCGCCGCCATCGGCTCCGAGCAATCTCACGCGATCTCTGGACGAGCGTGCGCCGCACCTGGCCGCCGCGCTGGCGCGCGCGAAACTGAATCGCGGCCGGGAACGCTTCGAACTTTTTCTGGAGAAGGTGTTAGCCGGCTCCGAAAGCTTCGCCCGCCTGGATGCGGATGCCGTGCTGGTGGAGCGCGCGGTGGATATCTTCGAACACAGCCAGTATTTCGGCGATCAGCTTCTGCGGCATCCCGAGTTGCTGGCCGAACTGGATGCCGCCACCGCGCCGCGGGAGGAAGCCATCGAGGACAGCGCGTCGCTGCGCAGCTATTTCCGCCGCGAGATGTTTCGCATCCAGAGCGATAGCCTGCTGGGTCCGGCCCCCATCTTCGAAACGCTGGAGCGCACTTCGGATCTGGCCGACGCGGTGATCGCGGCGGCGTACCGCATCGCGCTGCAGGAAGCTCCCCAGCCTGCCAATCCCGATTATCGGCCGGCGCGGCAGATGATGGTGGTCTCGTTGGGGCGGCTGGGCATGCGCGAGTTCGACCTGGCTTCGGACGCCGATTTGATCTTCGTCATCCCCGACGAGGACGTCCCCGAACAGGTCTTTTGGACCGCCGTGGCCGAGCGCATGATCAACGCGATCAGCGCGTACACCGGCGATGGCGTCCTGTTCACCGTGGACACGCGCCTGCGCCCCAACGGCCGCGAGGGCGCGCTGGTGCAGCCGGAAGGGACCTATCGCGAGTACTTCGCGAAGCACGCGGAGGCTTGGGAGGGAATCGCCTACATGAAGTCGCGCGCGGTGGCCGGGAACCTGGAGCGTGCCACGGAATTCCTGCACAAATTACAGGAGGTGGATTGGCGGCGCTACGGGCAAGGCGGCCGGTCGCGCAAGGAACTGGCGCAAATGCGCGCGCGGCTGGAGAAGGAGCAGGGCGCCCGCAATCCGCTGAAGGCGGCCGTCGGCGGATACTACGATATCGACTTCGCGTTGATGTATCTGCGGCTGCGGGGCGCCGGGATTTTCTATAAGGTGCTGAACACGCCCGCGCGCATCGACGTCATCGAGCAGATGGGTCACCTGGAGCGCGAGGATGCGGACTTTTTGCGCGACGCCGCCGTGTTCTACCGCGCCATCGAACACGGGCTGCGCGTTTCGAGCGGCTATGCGGGAGGCCACCTGCCCACTTCGCCCTCCCAGTCCGAGACGCTGGCGGAACTCGTCCGCCGCTGGACTCCCGACCAGTTGCACGATCAGCGGCTGGATCTGAAGCTGGGCGAGATCCGGCAGAAGACGCGGGAATTCTTCAACCGCGTCTTCGGGGCTTGACGTGGCGCGTGGGGCAGGACTCCAGTCCNNGGCCGGCGTCCACGCCGGCCTATTCGTGCGCGGGTCCTGGAGGACCCGGCCCAGAGGGCACCCCGACCTGGAGGTCTGCCCCACAGCGCCACACCATCATGACTCATCCCCGCGTCCGCCGCGCCCTCCGCCTGATCGCCGGGCCCGCCATCGTCGTCCTGGTGATCGCATTCTATTTCCGTGTGGCCTCGGTCAACAACACCACGGTGGCCTTAACGCTGTTGCTCGTCATTTTCGGGATTTCGACCTGGTGGGGGCTGTTGGAGGCGACCGTCGCTTCATTGGCCGCCGTGCTCGGATTCAATTACTACTTCCTGCCACCGGTCGGAACGTTCGAGGTGCAAGACCCGCAGAACTGGGTGGCGCTCACTGCGTTCCTGGTCACCTCGGTCATGGCCAGCCAACTCTCGGCGCGAGCCAAGCGCCGCACCCAGGAGGCGATCGAACGCCGCCACGAAGTCGAAGGGCTGTATGCGCTGAGCCAGAGCCTGCTGCTCAGCGGCAGCGCGCGCACGGCCAGCCAGGATCTGGTCAGCCGGGTGGTGCGAATCCTGGGTGTGACCACCGCCGCCTTCCACACCAGGTCGAGTCACGAAACATTCCGCTGGGGGCCGGACGATCCGCTGATTTCCGACGAGCAACTGCAAGCGGACCGCGACGAAGCTCTCATCGATCGAGTCCGGGGCTTGGCCATCGTTCCCGTGCGCCTGGGCGGGCACTCGCTGGGCAATCTGGGGCTGACCGGACCCTTGCCCTCCGAAGAAGTGCTGACTGCGGTCGCCTACCTGGTGGCCATTGGGATCGAACGGGCGCGTACGCTCGAAGAAGCCAGCCGTGCCGAAGCGGCGCGCCAGAGTGAGGTGCTCAAATCCGCGCTGCTGGACGCGCTGGCGCACGATTTCAAGACGCCCCTCACCTCCATTAAGGCCGCCGTCACGAGCCTGCTGGGCCAACCCCGCCCGGATGCGGACCGCGAGTTGATGACCATCATCGACGAAGAGGCCGACCGGCTGAACCGGCTGGTGGCCGAAGTGCTGGAGATGGTGCGCATCGAAGCGGGCAAGTTGCACCTCGAGAAGCGCCCGCAGGATGTCAGCGAGATCATCGGCTCCACCCTCGCTGAGCTCAAGCCTGTACTGCACGACCGGCCCGTTGACGTCCGGCTCCAGGACGCTCTACCCGCGGCGGATGCCGATTTCGACTTCGTGCAGCAAGTTTTGAGGCAACTGCTGGACAACGCGCTGAAGTACTCGCCGCCCGGGTCGCCGCTGACGATTTCGGCGCGGGCAGGCGAAGGCCGGATCGTAGTCAGTGTGGCCGATCGCGGCAGCGGCATCGACGAGCAGGAACAGATGCGCATCTTCGACAAATTCTTCCGCGCCCGCGAGCACCGCTTCCGCGTGCCGGGCACCGGCATGGGCCTGGCCATCGCCAAAGGCATCGTGGAGGCGCATGGCGGCAAGATCTGGGTGACCAGCGAGCCGGGGCAAGGCTCCGTATTCAGTTTCGCGCTGCCCGTGTACCGTGGTGAAATGGTTTCGTGAGCGCCGGAAAAATTCTCGTGGTGGACGACGACCCGCAGATCCGCCGGGTGATGCGGGCCACGCTGGTCGGGCACAAGTACGTAGTCATCGACGCCCGCAACGGCGAAGATGCCCTGACCAAGAACTCCGAGGAACTGCCGGACCTGGTGCTGCTGGACATGAACATGCCAGGCATGGGCGGCTTGGAAACCTGCCAGCACCTGCGCTCCGGATCGGACGTCCCGGTCATCATTCTCTCCGTGCGGAATAGCGAGAAGGATAAGGTGGCAGCGCTCGATGCGGGCGCCGACGATTACATCACCAAGCCTTTTGGCATGGAAGAACTGCTGGCGCGCATCCGGGCGGCGCTGCGGCGCTCGCCCACCTCGCCGGAAGGCGGCCCACACTCGGTGGCCACCGCGGACCTCGAAATCGACTTCGATACGCGGCGCATCCACGTCAAGGGAAAAGAGACACGCCTGACGCCGAAGGAGTTCGACCTGCTGCGCTATCTTGTTTCGCAAGCCGGCAAGCCGGTCCCACATCGCGAGCTGCTGCAAGCCGTATGGGGTCCGGATTATGGCGATGAGCCAGAGTATCTGCGGGTTTTTATCAATCAGCTGCGCAAGAAGATCGAGCCGAACCCCGCCAAGCCGAAGTACATTCTGACGGAGCCGTGGGTAGGCTATCGCTTCGCCGCGATGTAGGGCCTGCCTCCTGGCCTTGTCCCTTTGAGTCCTCTACCCCCCAGGCCGGAACAGTTGCCGTATACCCCAGACGAAGCGCGCCGCGAACGCCAACAGTCCCAAGCCAACCAGCCGCAGAAACAGCTTCTTGCCCCAGTCACGCGCGCGCACCTCCGGGAAAAGCCCGAAGCTCTCGTTCACCAGGTTGCCGAAACGCGCCGGCGCAATCACGATGAACAGCCCCACTGCCACCCAGGCGCCGAGCATTACGAAATAGACCAGTACGACACCGAGCGCGCGAATCATGGGCTTCGAACCCGGAACTGGATCAACATCCTCAGTGTTTTTCCACAGGCCCGTACGGCAGATCTTGCTTGATCTCGATGCTTCCACGCCCCATGCGCAGGTAGATCCGCCGCTTCGGGGTCTGACTTGCATAATCGAAGTGCGTACCCACCAGGAATTGGCTAAGACGGTTCAGACTTTTGCCCGTAAAATCGGAAGAAACGCTGCCCATTCTGGTTCTGGCGTCGATCGAGTATAGACCCGGATCCGGCAGCATCACGATCATGTCTCCGGTGTGGCTGCGCACATCGAGGTCTCCAGTCATATCGCTTACCCATACGTAGCCGTTGTCGTGGTGGACTACCAGCCGCGAGTCCCGCGGCACATGGATCCTGTACTCAACCGTGACGCCGCGCCTAGCCTTCGGCAGAAAGCGATTGCGTCCGGGAAGGATCGTCGAAATCGCCAGCTCTTTATCGGAGCGCCGTTCGGTGACCACGCGGACCTGCGCGAAGGGCTGTTCCGCGCGCTCCTGCTGGCTGGGTTCATGGAAGCTATCGGTCGACTTGATGACGGCGATCTCAACCTCTGGTTCATCCCAGCCTTCCACCGTCAAGTAGCCGTACGAGTTGTGGAGACGAATGGTTCCGCCCGGTGCGAAGGGCACCCGCTCCGTATTGGTTACTTCAAACGACTGCTTGGGTCCTATCTCGTAGACTCCCTCCGCGGCCGGCAACGGATGTATCGTTCCGAGCACGCTCAGCCCGAAAACCATCACCAGTTTGTTTGTCATAGTGGTCACCCTCCATCCTTTTGCGCGCGGGCGGTTTTCACGAACGGTGGCCCCGTTCAGGATGAAATCGCCGGCGGTTCTTTGATCTACGCCGCCGGTGGCAATCAACGGCACTTGTGGAAAGGGCAGCTTCAAAGCACGGATATAACTGGGGCCGCCCTGTGGTCCGCACAGGAAAATCTTGACGAAGCCGGCGCACGTCTTCCACGCCGCAATCGGGTCTGTGGCGGTCCTGGCGCCCGGAAAAACGACGATATCGTTCTTCGGCGCGAATTCCACAACCTCGTGCGGGTCCATTATCAAGGCAAGTCCCTGGTTCCCACCGCCTGGCGAAGCTGCTCCAGGGCGGTCAAATAAGCCGCTACCGCTTGACGGTAGGCGAGCTGGGTGGCGCGATAGGTGCGCTCGGCGTCGAGGAAGTCGAGCAGGGCCACGGCGCCGCGCCGGTAGGCGTATTCGCTGATGTCGCGGCTCTTTTGCGCGACCTCGAGATAGGTGGATTTATAAAGCTGAGCCACGCGCGCGCTCTCCTCGATCCCCTCGTAGGCGTCTTTTACGTCGGTCGGTACCTGCCCGCTGGCGGCTTTCTGCTGTTCCTCAGCTTGCCGGATGGCAATACGCGTTTGCGCAATATTGCCCTGGTTGCGGTCAAAAATCGCGAGCGGAATGCTGAACGACCAGGTAGCGCCGCTGATGCCGTTAGCGTGCGAGTAGTTGGCGGAGATAGTGGGATCCTGCTTGCCATTCGCCTTAGCGAGCGAATATTGGCTGTTGGCGGCTGTAACGCCCAACACCGCCGCGCGCAGGTCCGGCCGGTTCTGAAGGGCTTTGGCTTGCAGTTCCCCGATAGTGACCGCCAGCGGGCGGTATTCGAATTCCCCAACAACGTCGTAATCGGCAGGCACCGACTCATAACCTAATTGTTGCCGGAGGTCCGACAGCGCCTGGACCCTGTTGACCAGCGCCTGTTGGACGTCAGTCTGAAATTGCAGCAACTGGATCTTGATCTTCAGGTAATCGTTCTCGCTAATGCCGCCATCTTTGTACTGGATTTCGCTGATGTCGACAGTTTTCTGAAAGCTCTTCACATCCGTCTGGGCGAGCTCGAGAGTCGACTCCGCAAGCTGGGCATTGACGAAGAGAGAACCCACTTGAAACGCGACGCCGCGTTCATTATCCGTTACCTGCGAGCGCGTCACGGCGGTGGCAGCTCTGGCTGCTTCCAAGCGGCGCGCCCGCTTGTGGCCGCGTTCAAAAAGGTAGCTCAACCCCACGTCGCCCTCGGTCGAGGCTTGGAGGTACGCAGAAATAGTCTCGCCTTGGGGGTGGGAGAACAGGGGCAGGTATTCCCAATCTGTGAAGAAGGTCGGGTTCGGGCGCAGGTTGGCGGTGATTTCCGCGGCCTGGTTCTGTTGGATGGTGGTCCGAGCGGCCAGCAAAGTGTGGTTGTGCCGGAGCGCGAGCTGGATGGCGTCGTCGAGCGTGATTTTGACCCCCGGCGTCGCCTGTCCGAATGCCGGGCCCGCGCACGGCATCGATGCCAGCACGGCGCAAACTGCCCAAGCTCCGCGTTTAGTGTTCAAAGGAAGCCTCCGGTTTCGGTAGCACATCCTTATCCCCCGCGATCCAGACATAAAACGTGGGCAAAAGGACGATGCTCAGCAGCAGATCGGAAATCAGGCCGCCTACAATGACGATCGCGAAGGGCCTTTGCGAATCCGATCCAATGTCATGCGACAGCGCCGCGGGCAGGAGTCCAAGAGTTGCCACGAGCATGGTCATCATGATGGG
>PKYZ01000426.1:2005-21672 GCA_003132865.1 Bryobacterales bacterium | reverse complement strand
CGGCCCTGCCGCCTCTAGCGCGCTGCCCGCATCCCGCCGGTGGACACGGCGCGCAACACCGCCGCCATGCCCCGGCCGCCGGTCCTTAGCGCGGACCGCCGAACCGTCCGCGAGGCATCGTTTCCGTTGCGAACCCGCCAGGGCCTCCCGATCCCTTCGGAGGCGTCAACAGGTTCAGCGCGGCCGCTTCGTGGATCGTGGGCATCAGGGCCGCGGCGCTCTCCAGCGCGGCCAGCTTGGTCTTCTGATCCGCCGTCAGCACGGCCAGCGCTTGCTGCTGGAAGCTGCTGCGGATAGGCGCCGCCTGCTGCTCCAGGCTCTGGATACTCAGCACTAGTTTGCCTACCGCGGTGGCGTCCGCGCCGCTGCTTTGCGACTGGGCCCGCAAGCTCTCATGCAGCGGGCCGATCTGCTGGAAGATGGGCTTCAGCGCCGCCATCTCCGTTTGGCGCAACTGTTGCAAGCTTGAGATCTGCGCGTCGGTCAAATTCAGATAGCTTTGCACCTCAGTGGTCTTCGCTGGCGCGGACATGGAGTGCTCGCGGAAACCGCCAGGTCCTTGCGCGAACATCGCCGTGGCGGCCAGGGTGATGGAAACGAGACGGAAGTTCATACTTTTGAGTTCTCCTCTATCATTATGCCGGGAAAGCCGCCCGGGATCTGTTAAACCTTTGATAAATCGATGCCTAGGCCTTTAACGGACGCTTTGCAAAGATTTAGCAAAGCACCCGTGCCGCAAAAGGCGCTCCGCCCTGGAACCACTTAAACTGGCAAGGATAAGGACGGGCGGCGCCGGCGCGCACCAGCATGCGCCACAACGCTGCAATCCACACATCATGCGGCTCGCCGGATTTGAAATATGTTTCGAAGATCTGGAATCGGCCAAGGGCTTTTGTCGCGACACGCTGGGCATGGAACTTACCGGCGAACAGTCCGGCCACCACGCCCGGTTCGGCGCCAGCCCGTTCCTCTGCCTCGAACGCAAGGGCGCGGAATCCTGCCCATCTCGCGATAAGGCCGTGGTCTTCATCGAAGTGCCCGACCTTCAGTCCATCTTTGGACATGGGTCGAACGCCTGGGCGAATGCATCCCGCCGGGCCGGCCCGCCTGGGCCGTACTCCACGACCCGGACGGGCACACCGTACTCCTGATACAATCGAGCCGCGGACGATCATGACGAACGAACTCAGCAGACGCAGCTTCGTTGGACTGGCGGGCGCGGCCATGGCGGCCTCGCGCGTCACCGGCGCCAACGATCGCATCAATATCGGCCAGATCGGGATTGGCGCGCGCGGCGGGTATCACCTGAAAGCTTGCCTGCGCCGGCAGAAGGCGCGTGGAGATGTCCAGGTGGTCGCGGTGTGCGACGTATATCGCAAGCGGCTCACGAAGGCCGCCGGCGATGCCGAGGGCGCCAAAGCATATCTGCACCACCAGGAACTCCTGCAGCGCGCCGANNCGCCACGCCGGACCACTGGCACGCGCCCATCGCGCTGGCGGCCATCGCCGCCGGCAAGGACGTGTACCTGGAAAAGCCCATGACCCACACGCTGGCCGAGGCCAAGGAGTTGTGTGCGCGCACCCGCGATGCCAAGCGCATCGTGCAGGTCGGCGTGCAGGGCACCTCCTGGACGCGCTGGCACAAGGTGCGCGAGATGGTCGAGAGCGGCATGCTCGGCCAGGTGGTGGCCGCGCAGGGCACTTACAGCCGCAACAATCCGGAGGGCGACTGGAATTGGGACATCGATCCGGAGGCCGGTCCGCAGGGCACAGGCGATAACTATGTCGACTGGCAGCAGTGGATCGGCGCGGCGCCGGCGCGCCCGTTCGATGCCGACCGCTTCTTCCGTTTCCGCAAATACTGGGACTACTCGGGCGGCATCGCCACCGATCTGCACTATCACATCGTGGCGCCCTTCCACATGGCGCTCGGCAATCAGCACCCCACACGCGTGGCCGGCATGGGCGGCCTGTGGGTCTACCACGACGGCCGCGAGGTTCCCGATACCTTCATGGATTCCGCCGATTATCCGGGCAAGTATACGATCACGGTGGAATCGTCGCAGGTGAACGAAGTCGGGCCCGTCACCATGCTGCGCGGCACCAAGGCCACCATGTTCCTGGGCGACGAATGGGAAGGACCCCAGAACCGGCAATTCGATCACGCGCAGATCGTCGCCGAGCAGCCCTATCGTAAGGAGTTCATCGAGAAGTGGGGCAAGCCGGAAATCATCGTGCCCGGCCTTGGCAACGAGGGCGACGACAAGCATGTGGACAACTTCTTCGACTGCGTGCGGTCGCGGCAGGAGCCCAATTGCAGCGCCTCGCTGGGCTACACCACCATGACCCACATCGCGCTGGCGGTGCGCAGTTACCGCGAGGGGCGGATGTTCCATTTCGATCCCGTGAAAGAAGAAGTGAGCTGATCCCCTTGCAACTTCTACCTATCTCGGGCCGGCCTGCAGATGCTCTTCGACATAGCGCGCGATTAGACTATATACGTTCAATATCGTTCCGCTCCCCTCCGAGATTGAGTGCGTACGATTCGGATACTCCATGAATTCGAACGGTTTGCCTAACTCGATGAGGCGGTTCAACAGTTTTTGGGTGCCCTGGAAATGCACGTTATCGTCGCCGGAGCCATGCACAATGAGCAGCTTGCCCCGGAGTCCTTCGGCGAAGTTGATTGGCGATCCGCTGCGGTAACCTTGCGCATTCTCTTCCGGTAATCCCATATAGCGCTCCTGATAGATCGTGTCATACAACTTCTGATCCGGAACCGGCGCAACGGACACTCCCACACTAAACAGGTCGGGAGACCGGAACATCAGATTCAGAGTGTTGGAACCGCCGCCACTCCAGCCCCACACGCCCACCCGGGTCACATCGACATAAGGCCGCTGCCGGGCGAGAGCCAGAACCGCTTCGGTCTGTTCCTGCGCGGAGAGCACGCCCACCGCGCCGTAGACCGCCTTCCGCCAGGCCCGGCACTTGGGCGCGGGGGTGCCGCGATTGTCGAAACTGGCGATCAGATAGCCATCGTCGGCCAATGCCCGGTGAAACAAAGTGCCGTTTCCCAGCCACGCGTCTAGGACGGTAACGCCCGCCGGCTCTCCATAAACGTGCACCAGCAGCGGGTATTTCTTGGACGGGTCGAAAACCCGCGGCTTAAGGAGCCATCCATCCAAGGTCGCGCCGTCGGCCAATGAGAGTTGCAGGAACTCGACCGGGGGTTCCACCGATGACGCCACATTGGCGCGCAAAACGCTATTGTCCTCGAGTGTGCGAACAGACTTGTGGTCCGGCAGACTGATCAGATCCGTGACCGGCGGCCGATCGAACCGGGAGTACGTGTGGAAGGCCCACTGGCAATTCGGAGAGATCCCGTAAGAGTGCGTCCCCGGTTGCTCCACGGGGCTCAGACGAACCGCCGGCCCGGGTTGGTCCACGGCGGACCGGTACAGATAACGCTGGGTGGCATTCCCCGGAGCGGCCAAGAAGTAGATCCAGCGGCTATCCGGATCGATGGCCTCTATGCCGATGACGTCCGCGGCTTCGGACGTGATCGGGACCGGTTCCCCGCCGTCGCGCGAGATGGAGTATGCGTGACGCCACCCATCGCGCTCGCTCAGCCACAGAAACCTCTTGCCGTTATTCAGCCAATCGAAATCCCCGCTCTCTCTTCCAGGACCTCCGCTCTCGGGCACGTCCACCCACGCGTCGTCCCGATCGCTGAAGACGGCTTTCGCCGCGCCGGATTGGGGGTCGGCGATGAAAACGGTCGCCGTATTCTGTTTCCGATTGAGCTGGCCGATAGCCAGGCCGCTGCCGTTCTCCACCCAGTCCACCCGAAAGATGTAATGGTTGCGCGGATCGCCCGGGACCTGCATCCATCGTGGAGCGCCGCCATCCACGCCGGCCACGCCTACGCGCACCGCGGAGTTCTTCGTGCCGGCGCGGCGATGCTGTTCGGGATGAACGGTGAATCCCTTGCAAAACTCGCCGATGCTAATCACGCTGAGATAAAGCAGGTTGTCGTTAGCGGCTTGCAGCCACCGCGGCACGCGTGGATCGGGCTTAATGCGGGTCAACTCGGAAGGGACGTTGGTATCGAGCAGGAAACCCCTGGTTATGAAAGATCAACCGGGCGTGCGCCGGATTTGTTGCGGCTGAAATCGAGGTCAAGCCCTTTTAGGGGCGACTCCGCGAACAGTTCAACCAGGCTCTTTCTCCCCGCGGGCCCTTCACGATGGGACGATGGCGCGGCGGCGGTTTCCTTTTCCTCAAGAGCATCAAGGGCCTTTTCGAGAAGGTCATCCACGTCGTGGAACTGGCCGCGCTGAATTTGTTCCCGCACGCGTTGTTCAAGCTCTGGGTTATGGATTTCGATGTTCATTGAGAAGCTCCCTTCAACTCCTTCTTTCAGGGTACGCCAAAAACGAGCGGCAGTTGGCGAAGCCACGAAACCCGATGGCCGCCTCAAGGGTTCGGGAGTCGTCCAAAACCGCGGTGGCTACAAACCTGGGAACGTTCGTCTGAATTTCAGATAGCGGCACGGCAGGCCTGCTCGATCTGTTCCGCCAGACGCCGGGCCTCGCGGTCGCCCTCAATGCGCAGCGCGCGCGCAATGACCAGCGCATCGTCCTTGGTCGGGTTCTCAAGCGCCCGCTTGTTCCATAACGCGTGCGTTCCGTACGCCGCGAAAGCGCGGCGGTATAGACTCGCAAAATCGTCTCGTTGTGGTGACTCGGCGGTCATGATACCTCCTTTTACCACGCGAGATCCTGTCCCGGCAAACCGGGACGGGGCCATGCGCCGCGCCGGCGAGCGAAACCCGCCCAGGCGTCCCCATCAGTGGGGACAACGGCACGCCGAGTGCGTGCGCTACGTACGCGCAGGCCTTGGCTATGATCCGCAGCGGACTGACTCCAGCAATTGCCTCGTGAATGCTTCTGCAGGCTGCGTGAAAACTCGCTCGACGGGACCCGACTCGACCAGCCGGCCTTCCTGCAGGACACCGACTGTCTGGCACAAGCTCAGGACCGACTCGAGATCGTGCGAGACATATAGAATAGCCATCCCGAGCTCGCGGTTGAGACGGCGGAACAGTTCCAGGATCTCTACCTGGGATAGCGCATCCAAGGCGCTGGTGGGTTCGTCGGCCACCAGCAGTTTCGGCCGGTGCATGACGGCCATGGCAATCACCACCCGCTGCGCCTGGCCGACGCTCAATTGGCGTGGATAGCAGCGCAAGAAGGATTCGTCGCCCGGCAGCCCCATATCGGCGAGCAGTTGGCGAGCGTAGGCGCGGGCGGAGCGCCAGGGTTCCGGCCGGTGCGCACGCCAGGCCTCCCGCATCTGGGTCTCAATCCGGAGCGCCGGATTGAGCGCGGACATGGGGCTCTGCAGCACCAAGGCAATCTCACTGCCGCGTAAGGCACGTAGATCCCGCTCGCGGCAGGCCATTAGCTCGCGGTTACCGAACAAGATGCTGCCTCGCACCGTACCGCCGCGCAACTCCAGAAGCCGTAGCACCGCCAGGGCTATGGTGCTCTTTCCCGATCCGCTGAGCCCGATGAGCCCCATGATCTCGCCGCTGTGCAGGAGAAAACGAACGGACCGCAAGATGCCCGGTTTCGCCGGGTAATCGACGGAGATATCGACTGCCAGGAGCGGTTCGGTGCCGTCTATTTCCGCCCGTCGATCCACAATCGCTCCACATTCCACAGCAACCGCGGCGTCAACACCGCTGGCGCCGCGTTCCGCAGCGCCGGGGATACGCCCACCAAGGCGTCCTTAGTCGCCAGAAACAGAACGGGGGCCTGGTCCCAGACCAGTTCCTGGACTTGATCGAAGAACTGCTTGCGGCGGGCGGCGTCCGTGGTGGATGCCTGCGCGCGCATCAGCCGGTCAATCTCCGCTTCCCACGGGGTCGCCGGTGTCTTTTGGTTCGGATTCCAGGCGTGGTTGGCCGACGAACTGAGCCACAGGTTCATCTGCTCGTTGGGATCCAGGTCCACGTTCGTCGCCCCCAGTAGGCAGGCTTCATATTGAGAGGATTTGCCGATCCGCTCCAATAGAGAAGCGAAGTCCAGAGTGACCACATTGAGCCGGATTCCGATGGCCGCCAGATCCTGTTGGATCATGGCAGCGGCGCGTTCCCGGGCCCGGTTGCCGGCGTTGGTGACGACCGAGAATTCCACTGGGTGGCCCTCCCGATCCCGCAACTGGGAGTCCTCCCAGCGGAAGCCATCGGCGGCCAGAAACCGGCGGGCGGTCTCCAGATCAAATGCATGTGGCTTTAGCTTCTGATTGAACCAGAAGCGATTGGCCGCTGAAAACGGGCCGATTCCAGGCTGGGCGTGGCCGTGGAACACCATGCGGCAAAGGTCGTCGCGCCGAATGGCGTGCGAAATGGCACGCCGGAAGTTCCGGGAGGCAAACCAGGTTTTGCTGTACGGCGGGATGGGCGCTGAGGGGTTCATGTTGAACCAGAGCATTTCGCCTTCCAGCGTGGGGCCGGCGTCCCGAATGTCTGTGCGCCGCTCACCGACGAGTTGTTCGAACTGATCCGGATTGAGCGATGAGATCAGGTCCACCTCTCCGCGCCGGAAACGCATCAATTCGATTTCCCGGCTGCGCTGGATCTCCAGGCGCACCGTGTCCAGGTACGGCAGGCGGCGGCCATGATCCATCGCCCAATAGTTGGGGTTCCGGGTGAGCAGGATGAAGGAGCCGGGCTTATGTTCCGCCACGCGGAAGGGACCCAGAACCGCCTGCTCCTTGAGTGCCGAGCGGCGCGACAAGACGGCCACCTGATCGAATATCCTGGCCACTCCTGCCACAGTCTCCGGGAAGACGATGGAGACGCGGAGCTTGCCCTCCACGATGGCGCGAACCGGGCCGGCTCCGGAGCGGAACGCATCGCCGGTCGGCGAGTGCACCGCGGGATCCATCAAGACCTCCATGGTGTAGGCCACGTCGTCGGCCGAGAATGGCGTCCCGTCGGAAAAAACCACACCCTCCCGCAACTGGAACGTGATACTGCGACCGTTCTTTTCCACCTTCCAAGACGAGGCTAGCTCCGGTTGCAGCTCCTGCGTGAGACGGTTGACCCGGATCAGGACCCCGCCGGTCAGATATTTGACGGTTTCGGAATTCTCGTCATCGACCAGCTCCGGGTGGAAGGTACGGGGCTCGCCGTACAGACACAGCCGCAGTTCCCCACCCCATTGCGCGGCCAGGTGGCCGGCGCCCAGGACGGCCAACAGGTACAGTCCAGCACGTCTCATACGCTGTATGGATCGGCGGAAACGAGCATATGGAATAGGCTCACCACGGCGATCAAGACCAACAACGGCGCCAAAATCCAAGGACTTGCGGTTATCGAGGGCAGGTTTTCGAGCTCTTGGAGCAGTCCGCCCCAGGACGGCAGGGGTTCGGGGACGCCCAGCCCCAGCAAACCGAGGGTGGCTTCCGCCATCAGAAAGATGGGGGTGGTGACCAGGAACTGGGCCAGCGCCAACGGCAGCAGATTGGGAGCCAGGTGCACCAGCGCCAGGCGGCTGCGGCGGCACCCGGAAGCGTGCGCCAGCAGCACAAAATCCGATTGCAAGTGACGCTTCACAGAGGCCAGCATCACGCGGGAAGGCGCCGCCCAACCCAAGAGACCCAGCAATCCGAAGGTGACCAGCATAGTCGCCACGGGTGGGGCGTTCAGGGGGAGCATGGCGCGCACCGCCAGCAGAGCGAACAGCCAAGGCATGGAGAACGACAGGTCGGCCATAGCCATGGCGGCGCGCTCCCACCAGCGGCCCAGGCAACCCGCCAGCAGGCTGATGGCGAGGGCCATACCCACCGAAAGCAGGGCGGCGGCTGGAGCCAATAGCATGGAGCCACGGCCGCCGTAGATCAGGCGGGAGAGACGATCGCGGCCCAGTGCATCCGTCCCCAGGGGGAAACTGTGGCTGGGCCGGGCGTTCGGCGCGTCGCGGAACTGGGTGGCATACGAGTGCGGCGCCACGTGTTCGGCCGCCAGCAGAACTCCGAACAGGAGCAACAACAGAACGATGGCAACGCGGCGCATGGTCATGCCCACGCCTCCCGGGCCACGCGCAAAGTATCCGTCATGAGGTTGGCCGCGGCCGTCAGGCCAGTGATGATCAGGGTGACATTGACCAGCACCGGAAGATCGCGCGCCACTGCGGCCTGCCATACCAGTTGTCCCACGCCCGGAGAATCGCACAGCGCCTCTACCGGTATGAGTGCCCCCACCGCCATGCTGACGGAGACGCCGGCCAGAGCCAGCATCTCGGGCAGGACCGGCGCCATTACATGAAACGTAAGCAGGCGGAACCGCCGGATGCCGAGCGCCTTGGCTGCCAGCACATGCGGCGCCTGGCAAGCGGCCCGTACAATGTTCCGTACGTAGCGGAAGATGCGAGAAAACAGGATGGCGGCCACGGCCAGGGAGGGCGTCCCGCCCAGGTACAGACACCCCAGCGCCACCACTGCGGTCGGCACGCACAATAACGCACCGGCTGCCAGCGATGCCACAGCTTCGCAACTCCTGGCGCGGGCCAGCTCGAGCATCGCCACGGCCAGCAGAGCCGCGGCCCAAGCCAGTCCCATTCCCGCCAAACCCGATCGCAGGCTCACGCCGCCACGGTCGGATAAAAGCTCCCTTACAGGCCGGCCCAGCGAGATCGAAGTGCCCAGATCTCCGCGCCAGAGCCGCTGCAGATAATGTCCATAATACGCCACAATGTCAGATCCTTCACTGAGCTGCCGCTCGATGGCTGTGTGGCTGGTGCTGTTCAGCCGCGCATCGAGCATGCGCTCGTCCATCCCGAACCCCGGCGCCATGCGAACCAATGCCCCCGCGAGCAGACCTCCCGCTATAAGAATCGTCAGCAGGAGGGCTGCCCGTGAGGCCAGTGCCACGATTAACACCCTTCGAAATGGAGTCGTAAGCGTCACTGGTTTAGGCCACCCAAGTAGCAGGTTGGAGAAAAGCGCCCCGTACGGCCGAGCAGCCCCAGGACGCCGAGTCTTTCCACGCCGGCGAACCGGCGCTGAGCGATGCCTGTAAGCCCCGGCCTAAGAAGCAGGAGGGGGCGTTGTTTGAAGCGATACCGCCGTCAATGAAAGGGATGTCAAGCTCGCGTCCCTCGCATCGGTAGTCTACGGTCTGGTCCGGTCCCGACACCGGCAACGTGTCAGTCGAAATGTTGCTGGCTGCACCTTCCTGCGTGGCGCGCCTTTGCGATGGTGCGCCCAAATCCTGGAACAGGCTGAGCGGTATTTGGACTGCGGCGAGTCCCGGCGTCAGTTGCATCAGTATGATAGCCATGTGGGTCCTCTCGTTTAGGCTGATGTGCGTTCCCATTAGAGAACCTATCTGTCGCCGTATGCCGCAACCATGGCCGTGTCGGTGCTCTCCCCCCAGGAAATGGACTCGCCCCAGGAAATGGACTCGCCCCAGGAGATGGACTCGCCCCAGGAAATGGACTCGCCCCAGGAAATGGAACTGCCGCTGAGCACACTGGCGCTCCAAACGGACGATTCTCCCCAGGAGATGGACTCGCCCCAGGAAATGGACTCGCCCCAGGTAATCGAATCGGGGATGACTACGGTAAGCTGCCCAGTAGTTTGGTTCACTGTGGCTGCCGGCGACGGGGAATAGCCGGTCGGGAGAGCTTGGGTATTGGTCAGCGCAGCATTGATATTCAGGTAGCCCGCGCCGATGGTAAAGACGTCGTAATAGTCGGTGTAACTGATCCCCGTAGTGGGGTCGGTGACCGTGCTGCTTGGCGCGAAGGTCTTGGAGGCGGTCTGCATCAGCACTATCTTGATTTGATCCGGTGTGATGGCGGGATTCTGTTGCAGCATCAAAGCGGCCGCACCGCTGACCACCGGGGTCGCCATGCTGGTCCCGTTCAGAGCGAAATACATGGGTGTACCGCCTTGCAGGCCACCATAGGACGCGGGGTCGACTTGGTTCGAGGGGTATTCCAAATCCAGCGTAGAGCCGGGTACTCGCAAGGAAGCTATCTGGTTGCCGGGGGCCACGAGATCCGGTTTCACGACAAGATCGCCGATGGTCGGTCCTTTGGAGCTATAGCTGGTAACTATGTCATCCGACGGGTTGGGAGTTCCCTCTGTGTTCATGGCGCCGACGGTGATGACGTACGGATCGTTGCCCGGCGAGTTAATGGTGCCATATCCCTGGGTGCCCTGGGAGTTGTCGCGCCCGTCATTGCCGGCCGCCACGACCACCGTGATGCCGGATTTCCAGGCTAACTCGACGGCCTGGCAGAGCGGATCGACAGTATAGCTCTCGAAGATGCCCCGGCCCAGCGACAGGTTGATGACCCCGATATGGTAGGTATTCTTCAAGTCGATGGCCTGTTCGATGGCCGCGATCACCGCGCTGTCGCTTCCAGAGCCGTTCGCGTCGAGGACGCGCAGATTCAGGAGGTTGACCTGGGGGGCGACGCCTTTGAAGGTCCTGGTAAAGCCGGTGCCCGTGGAGTTCGTACCGTTGCTGCCGATGATTCCGGCGACGTGCGTGCCGTGGCCGTATTGGTCGGCGGTACCGGTACCGACGAAATCCTGGCTATAGACCACGCGCGAAGCGTTGGTGCCGGCCACGCCCAGATCCGCGTTGGTGTTGTCAATGCCGCTGTCTATCACCGCTACGGCTACGCCGGCGCCCGTGTAACCGGACTGCCAGGCCAGATTGGCGCCCACCGTGGCGGTGGTGATATCCAGGTGGCGCTTCACCTGCCTGTCCGGCGAAATATACTTCACGAAAGGCAGTTTGGCCAGCACCGGCAGGACCTTTGCCGGAACCGTGACGGTGACGAAGGGCACGTGGCGGAACTGCCGGTTCGTGGTGGCGCCCTGTCCCGCGATGATCGAGNNGAGAGCATGGCCTGGCTAGGCTTGGAACTGAATTGGATCAGCACCGTAACTTTCGTGTTGGGCGCCAGATTCTGGAGGTCGGGTGACAAAACGCTAGCAGCGCTTTTCGAGCCGGAGCCGGCAAACGCCAGGCTCGCGCTCAAGAACAAAGTGAAGATTCGAAGAGTGTTTTTCATGACAGCCTCTCTGATTGCAGGCCGGCTGCCATACATAACTAACTTGTTGTCAAAGGCTTAGATCGATGCGCCCAGGACAGTCTGTCACCCTTGGGACAAAGTGTCCCCGTGCCTGTCCCCCTGGAGGCACAGCCCCTTTTGTATGCCGCGCAGAGCGATGGTCAACAAAGCGGGGAGGACCCGGCGTGTCGGAGGGGCGCGTCAGGGTCTGTATGCAACGGGTTGTTCGATCTGCGTGGCGAGGGCCGCTAGGTCGTGAGTGGTGTTCGAGCAGGCTCCCTTGTGGGATTGCTTCACCAGGTACATGCGGCGGTCGGCTTCGGCCAGCAGGTTTTCCGCGTCGGCGCCGTCTTGCGGAAAGAAGGCTGCGCCGGCACTGATCGCCAGAAGGCGCTCGCCGCATACCGCCACGCCGGCATCCACCACGACCTTCTCCAGATCGTTCAGCCTCCCGGGCAGATCGCAGGCCGCGAGGCCTGGCAGCACCAGAACGAATTCATCTCCGCCCATGCGCGCCACGTAATCGTACTCGCGGCAGTTCTGCTGCATTCCGGTGGCCACGAGTTTGAGGACCTTGTTTCCCTCCAGGTGACCGAAGCGATCATTCACTTGCTTAAACCCATCCAGATCGCAGACCAGCACGGTCGCCTCGGTATTGCTACGTTTGCAGCGGGCCAATTCGCCGTCCAGGTGCAGGAACAGAGAGCGCGCGTTGGGCAGACCGGTGAGCCCGTCGGTAGTGGCCGAGATGGAAGCCTGCTGGAACTTGAGCGCGTTTTCTATGGAGAGCGACACCTTTGGTTTGACCGCCTCCAGCACGCGCAGATGATCCCGGCTGAAAGCGTCCCGGCCGGCGTGGTAGAGCGCCAGCACGCCCGTGATGCCCACGGCGTTCTGCAGCGGGACAGCCAGCGCGGAGCGCAAAGTACTGAACCTGGTGGGATCGTTCAGATAACCCGGTTCCACGGATGGATTGCCGTTGATGATAGGCTTACCGTTTTCCGCCACCCAGCCCGTGAGGCCCTGGCCCATGGGGATTTCCAGGGACGAGAAGAGGCGGAAGTTCTCGCCATTGACGTAGGCCGGTACGAGGCGATCTCCCTTGCACACATAGATGACAATCGCATCGTAAGGAATCAGGCCGCGCAGGCGGCTGTCGAGGACCGAGAGGGTCTCATGCAGGTTGAGCGAGTTTCCCAAGTCTTGCGTCAACTCATAGAGCATCTGGAATTCCTGGCGGGCCGCCGCGATGGACGAGAGGAACTCGGGCTGGGGTACGTCGGAGCGCTTCGATTGCTCGAACCCGGCTGCGGGGGCCTGGCTGCCGGGGCCTTCCGCCTGCTTCGGTTGGAACGCGGGTTGGGCGGACCGGGCCGGCGCCAGTTTTTCCCAAGTCCTGTAGTTTTGGCGCAGGCACTCGACTACACGCGGGTCGTAAGATTTGCCAGCCTCCCTTACTACCACTGCCATGGCCTCGTCGATCGGCAGAGCGCGGCGGTACTGCCGGTCGGAAGCCAGCGCATCCAGGCAGTCCGCGGCCGCGAGGATCCGCGCGCCGATGGGGATCTGCTCACCATGCAGACCATCCGGATAGCCGGTACCGTCCCAGCGCTCATGGTGCGCACGGACGATGGGCACGACGGGATAAGGGAATTCCACGCGCGCCAGGATCTCCGCCCCCACCACCGGGTGAATCTTCATTTTCTCGAACTCTTCGGGCGTCAGTTTTCCCGGCTTTGAGATGATGTGTTCGGGTACCGCAAGCTTGCCGATATCGTGCAGAATCGAGGCGGCCCGCAACGCCTGTAATTGGGTATCGTCCAGCCCCAACGCTTTCCCCAATCCCAAGGCATACGCCGGGACGCGTTGCAGATGCTCATGCGTGTAGGCGTCCTTGGCCTCGATAGCCAGCGCCAGCGCCTCGATAGTGCGGAGGTGGAGGGCTGCCGTATGCTCGGCATGCTGTTTTTCCGATTCCAGCTTCCCCAGATACAAGCGGTAGGAGCGAAACATTATGTAGAGCATGGGCAAGATCAGCGAGGGAGCCTCCCATCCGATACGGCGGCCAACCAAGCTGACCAGGCCGGCCGCCGCCGCTCCGGCCAGGTAATAGGAGAACGACCAGAAATAAGTGCCGCGCCACGTCATGAGGACGTTCTTGCCTTCGGTGAGCGATACCACGGCGGCAATCGAAAAGCTGTTCACCAGGAAATAGACAGTGGTTGCGGCAGCCAGGGCCAGGATGTCCAGTTTGCCGGGCGCGCCGAGGACCCGATACGTAGCGCACCCCGCCGAGACAGACAGAGCCATGCTGGTACAGTTGAAGAGAAAATGCACCGGCTTGGTACGTTTGCTTACCCGCCAACCCGTCTGCACGGCCATAGCCACGCAGGCCAGTACCATGGTTTCCCCGTAACTGAATTCCACTATGCTCAGCAGGATGAATGCGTAATTCACAGACATGACGCCGGTCACGCCAGGCAGGTGCACTTTAAAGACGGAGGCCAACACGGCGACTGCCAGGCAACAGAGGTACTGGCGCGGATCGTGGCACGTCCAGCCGGAAACGGCGTAGACGAAGCAGGAAAGGCCCGTGCAAATGACGGCGCCAATGTAAAGCTTGGCCTTCCACGGGATGCTATACTCTTCGATCACGCTTCGCCCCGATATCCCTATCGGCAGTTTTGGGATCGTGCGATAGGTATCGGGAAAGCCCTCGGAGTTCGTGGCAACAACCGCTCCCTGAGGGTCGCGGCTCGGTAACGCACTGGATCTACCGAGCCGCGCACGTCAGTGAGCGGTGTGTTGCGAGGTTTTGGGTTGGTCGATGTGCATAGCGAGAGCCGCCAGGTCGTGGGCCATGGACGAGGCGACTCCCTTGCGGGACTGCTTCACGCGATACATGCTGCGGTCGGCTTCAGCCAGCAGGTTTTCCGCGTCGGCGCCGTCTTGCGGAAAAAAGGCTGCGCCGGCGCTGATCGCCAGAAGGCGCTCGCCGCAGACCGCCACGCCGGCATCCACCACGACCTTCTCCAGGGTGTTCAGCTTCTCCGGCAGATCGCTGGCCGCGAAGCCTGGCAGCACCAGAACAAATTCATCTCCGCCCATGCGCGCCACGTAATCGTACTCGCCGCAACTCTGCCGCAGTCCGGTGGCGACCAGTTTGAGCACTTTGTTTCCCTCCAGGTGACCGAAGCGATCGTTCACCTGCTTAAATCCATCCAGATCGCAGACCAGCACGGCCGCCTCGGTGTTGCTTCGTTTGCAGCGGGCCAATTCGCCGTCCAAGTGCAGGAACAGGGACCGTGCGTTGGGCAGCCCGGTAAGCCCGTCGGTAGTGGCCGGGATGGAAGCCTGCTGGAACTTGAGCGCATTCTCTATGGAGAGCGACACCTTTGAGTCGACCGCCTGCAGGACGCGCAGGTGATCCCGGCTGAAGGCATCCTGGCCGGTGTGGTAGAGCGCCAGTACGCCCGTGATGCCTATGGCGTTCTGCAGCGGGACCGCCAGCGCGGAACGCAGCCTGCTGGACTTGGTGGGATCGTCCGGATAACCCGGTTCCACGGAAGGATTGCCGTTGACGATGGGCTTACCGGTTTCCGCTACCCAGCCCGCCAGGCCATCGCCCATGGGGATCTCGAGCGAGGAGAAGAGGCGGGAATTCTCGCCATTGACGAAGACCGGGACCAGGCTATCGCCCTTGCGCACATAGATGACAATCGCATGGTAAGGAATCAGTCCGCGCAGGCGGTTGTCGAGGACCAAGAGGGTCTCTCGCAGGTTAAGCGGGTTTCCCAGGTCTTGCGTCAACTCGTAGAGCATCTGGAATTCCTGGCGGGCCGCCGCGATGGAGGAGAGGAACTCGGGCCGCGTCACATCGGACCGCTTCGATTCCTCGAACCCGGCTGCGGGGGCAGGACTGTTGGTGGCGTTCACCGCCTTGGATTGCGTGGGTTGCACCGCGGGCTGGGCAGAGGGGGCCGGCGCCAGCTTCTCCCAGGTCTTGTAATTCTGGCGCAGGCACTCGACTACGCGCGGGTCGTAGGACTTGCCGGACTCGCCGATCACCACGGCCATGGCCTCGTCGAACGGCAGAGCGCGGCGGTACTGCCGGTCGGAAGTCAGCGCATCCAGGCAGTCCGCGGCCGCCAGGATGCGCGCGCCGATGGGGATCTGCTCGCCCTTCAGTCCATCCGGATAGCCGGTTCCGTTCCACCGCTCATGGTGCGCGCGGACGATGGGTGCGACTGGATAAGGGAATTCCACGCGCGCCACAATCTCCGCCCCCACCACAGAGTGAATCTTCATTTGCTCGAACTCTGCGGGCGTCAGTTTTCCCGGCTTCGAGATGATGTGTTCGGGTACCGCAAGCTTGCCGATATCGTGCAGAATCGAGGCAGCCCGCAACGCCTGTAATTGGGTAGCGTCCAGCCCCAACTTTTCGCCCAAGCCCACGGCGTAGGCCGGGACGCGTTGCAGATGCTCATGCGTGTCGGCGTCTTTGGTCTCGATGGCCAGCGCCAGGGCCTCGACGGTGCGGAGGTGGACGGCCGCCATGTGTTCGGCGTGCTGCTTTTCCGATTCCACCTTCCCCAGATACAGCCGGAAGGAGCGAAACATCACGTAGAGCATGGGCAGGACGAGGAAGGGAGCTTCCCAGCCGATACGGCGGCCAACCAGGGCGACCAAGCCGGCCGCCGCGGCTTCCGCCATGTAATAGACGAACGACCAGAAACAAGAGCCGCGCCAAGTCGTGAGGGCGCTCTTGCCTTCGGTGAGCGATACCACGGTGGCAATCGAAAGGCTGTTCACCAGGAAAAAAACCGTAGTTGCGGCAGCCAAGGCCAGGAGGTCCAGTTTGCCGGGCAAGGCCAGGACCCGATAGGTAGCACACCCGGCGGAGACGGCCAGCGCCATGCTGGAACAGTTGAAGAGAAAATGCACCGGCTTGGTACGTTTGCTTACCCGCCACCCCGTCTGCACGGCCGTCGCCACGCAGGCCAGTACCATGGTTTCCCCGTAGCTGAACTCCAGCATGCTCAGCACGATGAATGCGTAGTTCACCGACATGGCGCCGGTTAGGCCGGGCAACTTCACCTTGAATAGCGAGGCGAGCACAGCGATTCGCCAGGCAGCAGAGGTACTGTCGCGGATCGTGGCACCGCCAGCCGGAAACGGCGTAGGCGAAGCAGAAAAGGCCAGAGCTAATGACCGCGCCAATGTAAAGCTTGGCCTTCCACGGGATGCTATACTCTCCGATCACGCTTGGTCCCGGCCTCTCTATCGGCATTTTCGGGATCGTGCGACAGGTATCGGGAAACCGGCCGCGTACGCCGATAAGTGTGATGTGGCCGTAGAACACCAGCACTGCTTCCTGGGGATGCCGGCGGTAATCGTCAGCCAAGCCATGCTCCAAGTCCTGGAAAGCGCCCGGCGCGTGGCCCGCTGCGATGTATCCGTGCTGATCACCGGCGAGACCGGCTGCGGCAAAGAGATCGTGGCGCGGGCCATCCACCATCACTCGCTGCGCTGCTCCAGACCGTGGGTGGACATCAACTGCGCCGCCCTGCCGGAACAATTAATGGAAAGTGAGATGTTCGGGCACGAGAGAGGCGCCTTCAGTGGAGCGGACTCGGCCAGGGCGGGATTCTTCGAACTGGCGCACACCGGCTCGCTGTTCCTGGACGAAGTGGCCGAGCTCGAGCCGCGGCTGCAGGTCAAGCTGCTACGGGTGCTAGACGGTGCACCGTACTACCGGCTGGGTGGCACGAAAAAGGTCATGGTGGACGTGCGCATTATCGCCGCCACCAACCAGGATCTGGAACGGGCCATTGCCCAGGGGAGATTCCGGGCGGACCTCTATCATCGGCTCAAGCAATACCACGTGCACGTACCACCCCTGCGGGAGCGGGTAGCCGATATTGTCCCTCTGGCCGAATACTTCCTGCAAAAACACTCCCAGGCAGCCAGCTTCTCGGAAGCTGCCAAGGCGGCCTTGCGGTCTCATCCCTGGCCGGGAAATATTCGGGAATTACAGAACGCGATCGTGCAGGCGGCGATCACCGCGCGAGTGTACGAGATCCAGGCCGAAGATCTCCCGCCGTTGGAGGGGTCCGCGGCCATGCGCGCCTCCCCGGCCTCCGATTTCAGCCTGGATGGGGTCGAGCGACAGACCATCCTGGAGGCGCTGGAAAAGACCGCGGGGCATCACCAGAAGGCGGCGGATCTGCTGGGGATTTCGCGCCGGACACTCAGCCGCAAGCTGAAACTCTACCGCCTGCAATCCGTCGAGGAGCTAGCTTATTCCTAGGAACAAACCCATGTCGGAGCGTCGTGAGGAGCCGCGCTTCGCCGCCAAAGGCGAGGTCCGGCTGCGGGCCGAAGCGGCCGCGTCGCGGGCGGTGAAAGGAACCGTGATTGACACCTCCGCCCGCGGATTCCGCGCGCGGCATGATTGCTACGACCTCACCTCAGGACAAATCGTAACCTTCGAACATCGCCTGGAGGCGGGACGGGCCCGCATCATGTGGACCCGGATCGTTGGAGACGTCGTGGAAAGCGGATTCCTGATTCTGGGGCCCCAATAACCGTCTAAGTTCGTTCGCGGACTTCGCCTCGAACGAGCGGCCTGTGGGCCGCAGGAATTCAGAAGTCCGCTCAACCGGAAGCCGTTGCAACGCGCGCGTTGTGGCGGCGCGATTCTAACTTCCGGCTTCTGACTTCTCAACATCGACAAGTCTTCGTCGATGTTGATACTGTAAGCGCCTAAGTGGCATTGTGGTGGCGGTCGCGGCGTCTGAGTAAATGCCAATGACAGGATTGACAGACAACCACTTGTCCGGCCGTTCGCGGGAAGCATGGGATACGCAAGATCGTGCCCAATCCACAACTCAGGGACGGCCGAACCCAGCGGCTCCCGCTATTTGGCGGCGGGAGGTCCGCGTTCTGGAAGACATACGTTGTGCCAGAATAGAGCGATCGGCGGATGTCCTTCTTAAGCGATTTGAGGCTCTCACCGGCTCCGGAGCCCAGCCGGGCAGGTGGTCTAAGCTGGCTGCTTGCGGCTTTCTGCCTCGTCTCCTCCGCCAGCGCGCAGTACCGGCTGGATGTGTGGACAACGGACGATGGTCTTCCTCAGAACGGCATTCGCGCAATCCACGAGACCCCCGATGGATACCTCTGGCTGGTCACCTTCGATGGCCTTGTCCGTTTCGACGGGATCCGCTTTACCGTCTTCAACAAGAGCAATTCTCCCGGAATCGACTCGAATCGGTTCGATTCGCTCTATGAAGACCGGAATGGCGAGTTGTGGCTCGGCACCCAAGACGGCGGCGTAACGCGCTATCGCCATGGAAGCTTCACCACGTACACAACCTTGAACGGACTTCCCCACAACCATGTTCGAGGAATTACCGGCGATGACGCCGGCAACCTGTGGGTCTTGGCGGGCGACTCCATCATGCAATGGCAAGAGACCACCGGACGATTCATCGACGTTACCCCGAAGGACCTGAGGATCCCCTACTGGCCGCTTCTTTGGGAAGGGCAGGGTGGTTTTTGGGGGTCGGACCCAGCGGGGATCCACTGCTTCCGCAAAGGACGATTTGTCACATATCCGCTCCCGCACTGGCTGTCACGCTTGCGGATCGCCAGCGCAGCGGAAGAGCGGAATGGCACGATCTGGCTGGAGACTCCGATGGAAAGCACGCCAGAATTACGAACGGCAATGTGGAAGCGGTGAACGCAAATACTCCCGGTAAGAACGCGATCGTCGATTTCCGGGATCGCGGAGGAAATCTCTGGACGATGGGTCAGGGGCACGACTTGCTCCGATTCATCGATTACCCGTCATCCGGGCGCCTGGAGAGACTTTCGTTCTTCTCACTCGGTGAGGATCGGGAAGGCAATCTCTGGTTTGGAACCACTGCATAAGGGCTATGCCGGCTACGCCGGCAAGGNNGCGCAGACCTGGAGGTCTGTCCTACCTAGCCCAACCACAAATCAATCGGCCGCTTGACACCCGTGGGACGGAATGGGAGTTCGATCTTGCGGCCCTGCCCCGCCGACGCATAGCCGGCGTAAAGCGCTTCCATCACCACGCGGCCGTCTTCGCCGGTGGACTGCGGTTTCTCCTTGCCGCGCACGCACCGCGCGAAGTGCCGCATTTCGTGCGGCGAACCGTAATTCCACAACTCGTCGAACACCGGATAGCTCCAACCTTTAGTGCTGGGCGCCTTTTCCACGGCGTATCCGTAACCGTATTCGCTATAAGTCGGCATGGCATTGCCCATGTGCAGATTGGGGTAGCTGACGCCGCCTTCGCCGTAGATCTCAGTGCGGTCGTCCATGCCGCCGCGCTTGGCCCAGCTATTCTCCACCAGCCCCACGCCGCCGTTGGCAAACTCCAGGACGCAAATGCTGTCGTCCTCTCCGCGTGTCTTGGCGCCGTGGACGTAGGTGCCCATGTGACACGTGACGCTCTTGATCGGCGAGCGATCGAAAAACCAGTAGCAGAACGCGATGCCGTGGCAGCCCATGTCCATGAAGACGCCGCCGCCGGAGCGG
>PKYZ01000426.1:0-1900 GCA_003132865.1 Bryobacterales bacterium | reverse complement strand
CGTGCTTGCCCGCGCGCGCGATGTCGAGGGTCATGGCGCAGTGCAAGGCATTGGGCGCCGCGATGGTCACCATCTCGATATCTTTTTCCCGCAGCATCTCCTTGTGATCCAGGAAGACCCGCGGGATACCATACTTCCGCGCCATGTCCGCCGCATGACCGGGCGTGGGCGAGCACACCGCCACCACCTCGGCCTCCTCCGGCATGATCTGAAACGATGCCGCGTGGATGTCGCCTTGAAACTGCGAACCGATGATTCCGACCTTGACTTTGCCGTTCGACATAGAAGGAGTATTCTCGCACGGGTCGCGCTATTATGTTCCAATGCAGCGGCGCACGGCCATCGTTTTAGCGTTTGCGGCCTGTAGCATTTTCCTGTCGTTCCTGGCCGGTTCCGACGAGCTGAATCAGCGATTGAAGCGCATCTTCGACTCCAATGCTTTTGCCGGAAAACGGTTCGGCCCGGCGCGCTGGATTCGCGGCGGCGCCGCATTCACCATGCTCGAAGACGCGCCTTCCACGGCGGGCGCGAAAGACGGCGCGAAAGACATCGTCGAGTACGATACCGCCACCGGCAAGCGCGCGACCCTGGTCTCGCATACGCAACTGACGCCGCCGAAAGCCGAGAAGCCGCTCGCCGTCGAAGATTACCGCTGGGATAAAGACGCGAGCCGCCTGCTGGTGTTCACGGCGTCGCGAAAGGTGTGGCGGACGAATTCGCGAGGCGATTACTGGGTGCTCGACCGCGGCACGGGCGCCCTCAAAAAGTTAGGCGGCGATGCGCCCGCGTCTTCACTGATGTTCGCCAAATTCTCTCCCGATGGTGCGCGCGCCGCCTATGTCCGCGCGAACAATCTGTATATCGAAGACCTGGCCACCGGCGCGATTCGCGCACTCACTTCCGATGGGTCCGATACTCTGGTAAACGGCGCTTCCGACTGGGTGTATGAAGAGGAGCTCAACGTTCGGGATGGCTTTCGCTGGGCGCCCGACGGCCGCAGCCTGGCGTTTTGGCAGTTCGATTTGACCGGCGTCGAGCAGTTCGCGATTGTAAACAACACCGACTCCCTGTACCCGAAGATCGTCAATATTCCCTATCCCAAAGCCGGCTTGCGGCACTGGCTCGACAACACGCTTCGCCATGGTTCGATGCACGCATCTTACCCGTGAGCGAAGCGATTGCGGAAAGATGGGGCATACTCGAAGGGCAGTGCCGTTGAAGGGGCAGCCCATCAACGCTCCTGACGGTTTGATTGCGGCAACGGCTCTTGAACACGACCTTATCATCGTCACGCGGAACGTGAAGGATTTCGCCGGTCTTGGCGTCGAGATCCTCAATCCCTGGCAGACGTAAAGCCCCCGCCCTGTTTCTCGGCGGCGCGCAGCACCGTCGAGATTTGTTAGCCCCTTCCCTGCCCGGCGCACGTTTCACAAAGGGCCCATTGTGCAGCGAGCGCAACAGCCGCGCTTCATTTCGTGGGCTTAGGAACCGGTGGCCGGTGGTCGATTTTATCCTGAAGGTACCCTCCCCAATTCTGGTTTTTGTCAAATCGTATGGGCACTTCTAGATAAGGTTTTTCGAGGACGGCCACTTGTATACGCACTTCTGGATTTTCCAGAGGCGACTCTTTTTTGAGAAGGGACTGCCCACGATATAAGCACGACCACCGCGATGAGTATTCCTCCAGTCATCAGCCACAGCCATACGGGGATGCGAAACTGGGTCACTAACCTTAGGACATCATCCACCTTGAAGGCGATGGCGCCTAGGTAGATGCTCGCGATGCTGAGGTACAACTTCGCCCGGTCTTGAAGATGTTCATAACGCTTGTTCTCGTCCTCGTAAAGGTAGAGGAAAACACCATACTGCGCCTGTGTGGCCAGGGAATGCCCGGAGCTCC
>PKYZ01000867.1:1751-8406 GCA_003132865.1 Bryobacterales bacterium | reverse complement strand
CGGACGCGCGTAGTAGCGCAGATGTGTGGGAAGCGTTTTGTCGGCGAGGGAAGCGGTCAGGTCGGAGAGTCACTCGGCGGAAGTGCCATACAGAACGCGGTAGCCCTGGACGCAGAGCTTCTGTCCCAGCGCCTGGATGATGTGACTCTTTCCGATTCCACTCCAGCCGACCAGGATCAAGTTATTGCGGCGCCGGATGAAATCGCCGCTGGCCAGTTCTTCGATCTGCACGCGGTCGAAGGCTTTGGGGTTGAACTGCCAGTTGAACCCTTCCAAGGTCTTGCGGTCCGCAAAACGGGCTTCCCGAATGCGCCGCGCGACGGTGCGTTCCCGGCGCGCGTCGGCCTGTGCCCCCAGCAGCAGATCGAGAAAGTGCAGAGAGAGAGACTCTCTTTCTCCGCCCTGGACAGCAACTCGTCCAGCCATGCACCTTCCAGCGGAATCCCCAGAGTCGCGCAGTGACTCAAACACCGGTCACGCAGAGGGGTCGTCGTCTTCGTCGGTTTCATCGTGGATCGCCGTTTCTTCCAATAGCGGCCGATACTCCGCCGTGGAACGAGTGGATCCGGGAGACTGCCGGAGGATCTCGACAGGCCGACGCGCAGGAGCAACTCGACCAGCGATTCCCATCCGGACCGGGGGCGAGCTTGCGCCGCCAGTTTGGCCGCAGGCTCCAGGTTGAGCCCCAGGTCGCGATGTTGTTCCATGAGTTGGCTGCCATCGGTCTGACTCCTGCCGTTTGCCGCGGGATCATGCCAGTGCGCCATACCGGCGATTGGCGTTGGCCCAGCATCGGTTGCCCGATCACAGGGAGGAGCGCTGGCTTGCCTGTGGAAGGGGACTGGGTTGCGCGCGCCCAAGGAGCGGCGCATCGATCTAACGCTGCCAGAAGTCCGGAATGCCGAGGAGGCCACCGCCGCCCTTTCCACGATTATGACTGGCGTGGGAGAGGGTCAAATCACGCCCGGCGAGGGAGCCGTCCTGGCCGAGATCGTCGAAACCCAACAACGCCTGGTGGAGGCGGCCATGCGGACGAATCCCGAAAAGAACTCGAACAGCAGGGTAAGCAGATGGAAGCCGAACTCGCAAGCAAGCTGCGCGGGCTTTGTGGCCCCCAGCGCCCAGTGCCATGCAGCACCGCACCGGAGCCGCCTTGCACTGCGCAGCCAGAGGCCCGATGAGGGCTGCCTCGAAAACAGTGCGGCGTCCGAGGCTCGGCCGTGTCCGCCGTTCCTGTTGTTTGCCTGTTATTTACAGGCAGGGAGGTCTGGCCCAGTCGCAGGCGCTGTGGGGCATCCACAAGCGAGCCGGGCTGCTCGCCACATTCCTGCCCGCGAACCGCCGGCACGCATCAAAGTGATCAGACCGAGCCGGCGAACGCTTACCTGGCGCCCGGGCTCCGAACCTTCCGCGACCTCTCACCGTCAGATATGTACTTTTGTGCATATAATAAAAACAGTGAGCTTCGAGTGGAATGCGGCCAAGGCCAACGCGAATCTGGGGAAACACGGCATCGATTTCGCCGATGCAGCCACCGCTCTCGAAGACGAATCCGCGCACACCATGGGGGATGCCTTCGCCGCGGAAGAGGACCGCTGGATCACTCTGGGAATGGACGCGCTAGGCCGGTTGCTGGTCGTGGTCTAACACGTGGCGCGGCGACCAGATCCGGCTGATCTCAGCACGTCAGGCCACCCCGCGCGAATGGCGCCAGTACGAGGGAAAACGATGAAAAAGGAATACGACTTTTCTAAGGCGAAACGTGGCCCAGTCGTGAAAACGGCGGCGGGTAAGACGCGTATCACCATCCGGCTGGACAATCCGGCGCTCGCCTGGTTCCGTGACCAGGTACACGCGGCCGGCGGAGGCAGCTACCAAAGCCTCATCAACGACGTGCTGACACAACATGTGGCGGCAGCCCGGGAGCCGCTGGAAAGCACGCTGCGGCGGGTCATCCGGGAAGAACTACGGAAGGCCGGCTGAGGGCCGACACGAACTGCCTGCCGCCACGTCCGAACACAAAGGTCATTTATCATTTATCACGGGCCAGAGTCCGTATCTCTTATTGGTGCGAGCATTCCAAGGAGCCGCTTCGATCGGCTCTCAACCCCCTAACTGAGGCTACGACGTCCAACATTGTTGCTCCGCGGCCTCCGCTACACACACATCATGAACTTGATGGGTGGCGGGGGTCAATTTTTTGGATCAGCCGGCGGAAGCGGCTATTCAGGGCACTAACGAGTTCTGGCAAATCCAGGCTGCTGCACCCGTACGAAACGCTCTTCTCCCAGACGGTGATAAGAATCTGGACACGCCCGATGGTGCTCAGAACAAAGCGGGACTGCGGAAAGGTCCGACGTCTTCTGGGGCCCAAGACGTTCGTGTGGGCAGTTTCCCCTCCGTTCGATTAGGGTCACCCCGCCGAAACGCTGGCGGAAGGGAGATCACCGAGCGCTGGAATCGCCTCGGGCTTGCTGGTGGCCGAGCGTCAATTTCGGCGAGTCATCGGCTATAGGGAGATTCCGCTCTTGTTGTCCTCAATAGAAAATGCCGCATCGAAGAGATCGGCTGCACCGGTTGCAAAGGGGGCCAGGGTCGCGTAGTCTATGAGTACTGAGAGTCGCTAACTTTCAACGGAGAGTCGGGCAATCTCTTTCCAATGTCCTCGTCGAAAACAACGAAATACCTCTTAGTCGTTGGTGCCCGCCCCAACTTCATGAAGATCGCCCCCATTCACCGGGCGTTCTCCTCGCGGCGAAACGCGCAGTCTACCGCCGACCTGCTGCTGGTCCACACCGGCCAGCACTACAGCCGGAACATGTCGGACGACTTCTTCCGCGACCTCGGGATCCCCGAACCCGACATCAACCTGGAGGTGGGCTCAGGCTCGCATGCCGAGCAGACCGCGCGCATTATGATGGCTTTTGAACCGGCGTGCCTGGAACATCGCCCCGATTGGGTCATCGTGGTCGGAGACGTGAACTCGACGGTCGCCTGCGCCCTCACCGCCAAGAAACTCGGCATCCGGGTCGCTCACGTCGAAGCGGGACTGCGTTCGCGCGACATGTCCATGCCGGAAGAGATCAACCGCCTCTGCACCGACGCCATTTCGGACCTTTTGTTCACAACCGATACTTTGGCCGTCGAGAATCTGCGGAACGAAGGTGTCGCTAGCCAGAAAATCCACTTCGTCGGCAACACCATGATCGATACCCTGCGGCAGCAGATCGGCCGGGCTCGTCAATTGCCGCTGCCGGACGGTCTGACGCCGGGGCAGTATGCTGTCCTCACCTTGCATCGCCCGGCCAATGTGGACTCGCCTGAACGTCTGGCCCTCATCATGGGGGCAATCAACGCGATTGCGGATCGAATTCCGGTTGTGTTCCCCGTGCATCCCCGCACGGCGTCCCGGCTGAAGGAGGTCGAGTTGCACCCTGGCATCCGCACCGTGGAACCAATGAGCTACCTGCCCTTCCTCGGTCTCGTCGCGCGCTCCCGCATGGTTCTCACCGACAGCGGAGGCATCCAGGAAGAGACAACTGTGTTAGGAGTGCCATGCCTCACCATGCGGCCGAACACCGAGCGCCCGATCACGTGCGAGATCGGAACCAACGTGCTGGTTGGAACCGACCCGCAACGGATCGTGCGGGAAGCGTATTGGATCCTCGATGGCAACACTCGCCCGGGGGCCATTCCCGAGAAGTGGGACGGCCGCGCCGCCGAACGGATTGTGGACGTCCTCCTCAATCAGCCGGTACACGACTCTTGCCTTGTCTGGACGTAAGTCCCTCCTGCTCAGCGCAAAGGAACTCGTTGCTGCACCGGAACGCGGGTCCCGCGGAAGACAGGTGTGCCGCTTAGGACCTCCGGATCAACCGTAAGCGGCAATTGCGTTTCCACGACTTCTAACGATGCCTGAGATCGGCGAGGCTTGATACTACGCCGCCTTCACCGGAATGAACACCGCCGGATTCCGCTTCGTTGCGAATCCGAAGAGTCTCAATGATCGACGTGCTCACCTGTACGCGCTATCGCACAATCCGCGCGTCAGCCGTACTTCAGTGATCGCTGTCCCTCTGAGGTCTCTGTGAGAAATTGCCTGCGTCAGCAAGGAATCTGATCCCGTATGGTCAAGAAACTCGTTGAAACGTAAGCGCCTTCCTGTGAAAGAGTTACGGGCCGTTCGGAGCGGAGTATCATGCGACGTTGGACGCCAAAACGGCGCTGCGGTGTGGAATTGTGAGCCTTCCGAGCCAGAATTGCACGACCAGAACGGACCAACGGAGCCGACGAAGCTCGTGAAACGCATAACAGACAGGCCGTAGACGCCCGATTCCCATTGGAGTCGCGGAGGAGATCCGCGGAAGTCAGGCGGCCTTTCGGTAGTAATGCTTCAGCAGCCCGCCGAGCCGCTCCTTGCAGCGAATTGGTCCTTCCGGGCTGCCGATGCGTTGGTCCGGAGCGGGAAACAGTAACTTGTTGTCTTTCCGCTGGTGACTGCGCTCCGCATGATAATGGGCGACGAATTCGGCCAACGCCCGACGCAACGACGATTCCCCGAGCAGGATCAGCTTCGAGAGACCTTCGGATTTTACGGTCCGAACCCGGCGCTCCGCGACAGCGTTCAAGTTCGGACTCCTCGCGGAGAGCCGGACGTTGTCGATGCCGGGCGATTCAATCAGTCTCCGGAATTCGGGACAAAACTTGGGGTCGCGATCCTGGCGCAACTTCTTATATCCGTTCAGGAAACCAATCCCTTCCATGGTCACGTTCCGAGCCACCTGCTCCATCCAGTACTGGTCCGGATGGCGCGTGACGCCCGCCACCTGCACTCGGCGGCTTTCGTCGAGGTGGATGAAAAACAGCACGTAGTAGGTGAGCAGGCCGCGCAGGGTAAGCACTTCGACGGTGAAGAAATCGCAGGCGGCGGTCACGGCCGCTTGGGCCTTAATGAACTCCTTCCATCCGATGCCGCCTTTCCGCTTGGGTGCTGGAGAGATCCCATGCCGCTTGAGCACATTGCCCACGGTCTGATCGGAGACATCGTAGCCGAGATTCGCCAGCGCGCCGGCGACCTTGTCGTAGCCCCGGTCGGAATTCTTGTCGACGATTTCGAGGATTAGTTTCTCGATCTCCGTGTCGATGCGGGGCCGGCCGGGCGAACGGCGCTTCTTAGAGCCATCGAACTTCTTCGCGACCAGCCTGCGGTACCAGCCGAGGATGGTCTCTGGCTTGGCCACCGAGGCGACATCCTTCAGCATTTTCCCGCGGCCCTGCTCTTAATTCGTTCTTGTCTTATCGGTGTTTATCCAGTGTTTATCCGCGTTCATCGGCGGCTAAGTTGCTTTTTCCTGCGTCCGCAGCCGCGAGCACGTCTGGCACTGGGGCGACCAGCTTCCGCTACAAGAACTTCGTAAGCCGCCGAACCGGCGTCGGGGCCGCGGTCTTCGCCAACGGCGATTCCGGGGCGCCGATCTACGATTCGGGCAGGACCCAGATGCGATCCAAAAGCACTTCGGCCGGTTTGATAGTCATCGAAATCCAAGAGAGCAAATCTAGCGTCTAGCACTCTCGCTTTATGAACATGAAGGTTCATTCTCTCCGGCTCGTCGCCTTAGCTCTCTTCTCCGTTGCCTTTCTCACGGCTCAGCCCGTCGATGATACGAAACTCAAGCAGGTGATCGTCTTCGGCCGTCATGGTGTGCGATCTTCCATTGTGCCGAACAACACCCTCAACACCTTCTCCGTGCAACCATTCCCGGTGTTCAGCAGTTCTGGTGGCAACCTGACCATCAACGGTGCCACGCTGGAGACCATCCTGGGGGGCTACTACCGTCTCTGGCTCACGAACGAGGGACTGCTGACCGGCAACGACGCGGCCGACGCCGCCTTCGTCTATTTCCGGGCCAGCGTGGGGAATCTGCTCGTTGACACCGCGCAAGACTTCTGGATCGGCATGCTCCCGGCGGCCGGCCCACCAAACGTTTATGTCGTACCACAGGGCAGCGACCCGGTGTTCTATCCGGTGATCGCCGGCGTCGCGCTGCTCGATGAGCGGAGGGCGATCGCAGCCGTGTCCGGACGTCTCGGCGCTAATCCACAGTTGTTGGCCTCCGCCTACGCCCCCGAACTCGCCCTCACGCGCTCGGTTTTGTTCGGCTATCCCGCCAGCGAGACTCCGGTGCCCGCAACCCCGGAAGGTAAGGTCGACGCCACCGCCAGTCCCATCGTCGTTGCGGCCGGAAACGCCCAAGTGCCGGTGGACCTCGGAGGCCTGGAAACGGTTAATGCTGCCATCGATCCTTTCATTTTGGAGTACGCAGACGGGATGCCGGCTTCAGAGGTCGGTTGGGGCCAGTTGACCCTCGGCGGCATCAGCCAGATCTCGCGCTTATACAACCTTATCCTCGATCTGGAGTTCCGCACGCCCTATCTGGACAAGGTGCAGAGTTCCAATGCGGCCTCCCACGTGGTGCGCTCCATGGTTCAGGCAGCCACCGGGAATGCGATGACGGGCGCGCTGGGAAATCCGTCGACCAAGGTGATCGTGTTGATCGGATCGAACACCAATGTCACTGGACTCGCTGGCCTGTTCCCTCTCGACTGGATTCTGCCGGAATACCAGGCAAACTACTGTGCTCCGGGCGGCGCCCTG
>PKYZ01000867.1:0-1721 GCA_003132865.1 Bryobacterales bacterium | reverse complement strand
TCGCGACTTTCGTGAAGGTGACGAACCACGCGATTGACCCGCAGTCCGTCGACTTGGTGAACTGAGTTGTCTGACGCGTAGCGAGGTTTGCTCGTTGATGCAACGCTGGGAGAGCAGCAGTAACCCGGGGATCGGAAAGGTAACGCCCTCAGAATTCAAGCCGGTTTGAACACGGTCATTCTGCGGACCTTGCAAGAACGCCCATATCGCTCCCGAATTGCTGCTGCCCTTTATGGGCCGTGACCCACTTCCGCCTTCGCCAACTCACGATGGCGGCCTGCTTCTGGGACGCTGCCTCGCGCCGCATCGTCTCGGAATGAGGCGCCGCAAGAACGCGATTGGCGCCGCCAGAGCCGGGGCGGCGCGGCCCTGCATCTCGCCGCTCCGCAGTTGGCCGGTTCGAGCGTCATCGAAATCCACGAGAGCAAACTCTGGCGTGAGCACTCTCGCTTTATGAACATGAAGATTCATTCCCTGCGGCTCGTCGCTTTAGCTCTCTTCTCCGTTTCCTTTCTCGCTGCTCAGCCCGTCGATGATACGCAACTCAAGCAGGTGATCGTCTTCGGGCGTCATGGTGTGCGATCTCCCGCTGTGGCCAATAGCACCCTCAACACTTTCTCCGTACGGCCATTCCCGGCGTTTAGCGTTGCTCCTGGCCTCGTGACTAGCAACGGTAGCGCCCTTGAAACCATCCTCGGCGGCTACTACCGTCTCTGGCTCACGAAGGAGAACCTTCTGACCGGCAACGACTCGGCCGATGCCGCCTTTGTCTATTTCCGGGCCAACGTACTGGAGAAGACCACCAAAGTCACCGCGCAAGCCTTCGCGGCCGGCATGCTCCCGGCGGCCAGTGTCAACGTCAATCTCTATCAACAGGGCAGCGACCCGGTGTTCGATCCGGTGGGCGCGGGCGTCGCGCTGCTCGATCAGCGGATGGCGATCGCGGCCGTGACGGGACGTCTCGGCAGCGATCCGCAGTCTTTGGCCTCCGCCTACGCCCCGGAGTTCGCCCTCACACGCTCACTTTTGTTCAACTATCCCGCCAGCGAGACTCCGGCCCCCGGGACCCCGGCAGGTATGGTCGACATCACCGCGATTCCCATCGACGTTGCGGCCGGACAGCCGGTCGACATCGGAGGGCTTTTGACGGTTTTGGCTGCGATCGATCCTTTCCTCATGGAGTACGCGGATGGGCTGCCGGCTTCAGAGGTCGGTTGGGGCCAGTTGACCGCCGGCGGCATCAGCCAGACCTTGCGCCTCTACACCCTGATCCTCGATCTGGAGTTCCGCACGCCCTATCTGGACAAGGTGCAGAGTTCCAATGCGGCCTCCCACGTGGTGCGCTCCATGGTTCAGGCAGCCACAGGGAATGCGATGACGGGCGCGCTGGGAAATCCGTCATCCAAGGTGATCGTGTTGATCGCTTCGGACATCAATGTCACAGGACTCGCCGGCCTGTTCCATCTCGACTGGATTCTGCCGGGTTACCCGCCGGACTTCTGTGCTCCGGGCGGCGCCCTGGTGTTCGAACTCCGCCAGGCGCAGAGCACCGGGGAGTACATCGTCCGGGCCTCGTACGTCGCGCAGACCATGGACCAAATGCGCAATCTCACCGCCCTGACGCTCGCTACGCCACCGGCCAGCGCCGCGGTGTTCATCCCTGGCTGCAGTGTCAGCAATGCCACCTTCGATTGCCCTGTCGCGACTTTCGTGAAGGTGAC
>PKYZ01000767.1:13439-14190 GCA_003132865.1 Bryobacterales bacterium | reverse complement strand
CATCCAGTCCGAGTTCATCGCGCTTCCCGAAAGCAGCCCGAGAATGTGGCGATCCACGGGGTTCGGCAGCACGGCCAACACTGCCCGGCTGATCTGCGGGACCCCAGGCTTCTTCCATCCGCCCTTGAGTTTCGGCTCGCGCGTCTTCAGGTCCAGGATCAGGGAGCCGCGCGCGATACTGTCCGCCGCGTCGACGATATAAAGCAGCTCACGCTGCGCGGGCCAGGCCGTGCTCGCCAACGAGCCGGCCGGTACGATTTCATTCAGGCGCTGCAGCCAAGCGGGCGGCGCTACCTGGACCTGCGGTTTGAATACGGGTGTAGGGCGGGCGATAGGCGCGTAGTAGGGGGGATCTTCGTCCGGCTCGTCCTCATCGTGCATCTCGTCGAAAGAGATGTCCATGGGATTGAGCCTTGTGATGGCGGTGAAATAGTTCTGCGCGTCGGCTGCCAGGATCGTGGCCCAGATGTGCTTGCATGCGCCGACGTCTTCGTAGTAGGGACAGTCGCAGAACAAGGTCAGACGGCGGCCGTCCCAGGCGATCTCGACGTCGTAGACGCGCGAGCCGCGGACACCGGCCTCGACTCCCGTGGCATTGCCCCGCTTGATGCGCACCGCGCCTAATCGATAGTAGCTGGCGCCGCGAGCGCGGACATCATTATCGAAGTGGGGCGAGAGTGCGGACGCAAGCTTCATCGCGCATTGGGGAGGGTTTCTTTATTGTAACGCACGGGGAAGCGGGTCCTGGAGG
>PKYZ01000767.1:0-13425 GCA_003132865.1 Bryobacterales bacterium | reverse complement strand
TCACTTCCTTCTTGTCGCGCATGACGACCACCGGGAAGGTCCGCTTGCTGCGCGCGGCGCGCACCAGGCTGGTGATTTCGTGCGTGCTGGTTACCGCTTCGCCGTCCACTTTCACGACGACGTCTCCGGCGCGCATGCCTGCTTTTTCGGCGGGGGAATCCTTGGTCACGGCCCGCACCAGCACGCCTTCCTTGACGCCGAAAAAGCCGGCCAGTTGCGAGCCCAGAGACTCGCAGTCGATGCCCAGCATGCCGCTACGCATGGAACCGAAGGCGCGGGGCAGGTCCCGCAGCGGAGCCATCTCGGGCATAGGGGGCATTTCAGGCATTGGCGGCATCTCCGGCATGGGCGGGATCTCGAGCGTGAAATCGCTGTCGTCACCGTCGCCAGCGCGGAGTGAGAAGTGTTCCAGACGGTGGCCAATGGTGGCCGTCACCGTCTCGGCGCTACCGCTGCGCCAGACGAGCAGTTTCACTTGACGATCGACGGGCGTCTCATGCACCAGGCGGATGAACTGCTCGGCGCCTTCGATGCGCTGGCCGTTATACTCCAGCACCACATCGGATTCCTTGAGGCCGGCCTTGGCGGCCGGACTATCCCGATCCACGCTCTTCACTTCGACGCCATGCACCTCCTTGAGGTTGAGCGCCTTTGCCCGCTCGGAGTCGATTTCAGCCACGCCGATGCCGAGATAACTGCTCCCCGCTTTGCGGATGACGATCGAACGGTTGGTGGCCGTGCGCGCGCGCGGCGCCGCATCCTGCGCGAACGAGCAGGACGCCGCTGTCACGCCCAAAATGGTGACGCATAGCGATGTGCGAATAGCGCGATTCATAAGCCCTCTCAATGTTGCCGTTTGATAAATATGGTGCCGCCGGTGCCGGAGATCCGTAAGATAGGGCCGCCGCCGTTGACCGGCCCTTCGGCGACCACCTGCCCGCCTTCGACCCGCACCGATATTCCGGGAAAATCGGATACGATTCTGCGGATATTACCAGCCAATTCGTTCTGCGCCCGGATCGTCACACCCAAATTAGACGGGATGATTACCGTAATGTCACCGCCGCCGGTGGAAAGGAAGGAATCGGACATGGGCTTGCCCGCCAACAGGCTGGCGATGATGCTGCCGATGGCCGTCGAAACGCGCACGCTGCCGGAAATGTTGTCGAGATTCACGCCGCCCCCGGCATTCTCGCAGCGCACGCCTTCGGCTGAGCCTACCTTCACCGGTCCACCCGAGTTCCGGGCGGTGACGACGCCATGCGCCTGGCCCACATCGATAGGTCCGCCGCCCGTGCTGGCGATCACCGCCGAGCCGGCGTTGCGAATCCGAATGCTTCCCGCCATGGTGGTGGCATGCACCAGCCCGTGTACTTCCTGCGCGGAGATATCGCCGCCGCCGGTTTCAAACGTGGCTTCGCCGCGTACCAGGCTGGCGGTAATCTTGCCTCCGGCCGTGGTGCAGTTGGCATTGCCCCCCACGCTGCCGAGCGTGATATCGCCGCCGGCCGTGCGCACGATGATGTTGCCTTTGATGCGGTCCGCCGCAACGGCTCCGCCGCCGGTTTCCGCTTGCACCCCACCATCCAGGTCGTAGAAGGCGACCGCGCCCTCGGTGGTGGCGATGGTGGTTTCGGGCGCGGCGCGCGGCGCCTTCACCTGCAAATCCGCCATGCCATCGCCGCGCTGGACCACGAGGTACATCGCGTTGCCGCCTTGTTTTGCGATGTGCACGCCAAATCGGTTGGCGAGCAGCCGCGCCTCAGCAACGCTGGAGGCCTTCACCCGTATTTTCAGTTCATATGACAGCTCCGGACGGGGCATGCCATTGAGCGTGACGGCGCCGCGCGATGTGATGCGCAGGCGCGTCGAGGGAGCCATCGGTTCCGAACCCGAGCGGACCTCGACCCAATACTTACCTTCGCGGGTGAGGGCCGGTTCAGCGGCGAGCGCGAGGCTCAGAAAACCGGAAACCAGGATGGCGGACCGGAGCGTTGTGCAGATAGTCATGGCTTAAAACGTTCCGACCGAGGCATTCATATCCTGCAGGGCTTTTACGCAACGGCGGCGCACGTAGGTGTTGTCCTCCTTCTGCACGACGCCCTGCAGAAAGCCCACCATGTTGTCGTCGGCATGCGCGGTGAGCGCATCCACGGCCGCAATGCGCACGCCCGGGTTATCGTCATGCACAAGCACCTGCGCCAGCACCTTGCGCACTTCCGGATCGCCAGTATAGGTCTTCAGTCCGTCCAGCGCCTTCAAACGCACGCCGGGATTGGGATCTTCGGCGACGCGGTTTAGCAGCAACTCGCGGACCGGCGAAGAATCCGAATGGCTCTTCAGGAGATCGACCGATTCCCAACGCACACCGGGATTGTTCTCATCGTGCGCGGCGGCCAACATCAGACGCTGAATGTTGCTGTCGTTCAACTGTCCGGAGATTACCCGCCGGCGGGTTTCATCCAGCACGATCTGCACTTCGCCGGGCTGGGCGCCTTCATGGGCGGGCTGCACGGAACGCACGGAGGAGATAACGTCGGGGGTAAGCGAAGCGAGACTGAACGGACCAGCGGCGCCCGGCGCAGTCAGCCGCGCCGTGACAAAACCGAGGGCCAGGAGGGCGCTCGCTCCCAGGGGCATGCGCCAGGCGCCTAGCGACGGAAGCCAGGCGCCGAGACGTCCCAAAGGCGCCGCGGGCTGGACCGGACGCAAGACCGATGATTCCTGGCGGTAGACGGTGCGCATCAAGCGATGCCGGCATTCGGCGAGCAGGGCGGCGGATGGCTGCATTTCGCGCCGGTCGAGCGCGGCGGACACGACCCGCTGCGACTCCGCCTGGCGGGCGCAGGCCGCACAGGTATCTAAATGCTGTTCGAGGCTGTCTTCCTCCTCCGGCGGCAATTCGCCGTAAAAATACAGCGGAATGAGTTTGGTTACGGATTCGCAGTTCATTGTAAATCTCCCAGCACCGCGCGCATCTTTTGGGTGGCGCGGAACAGACAATTCTTGGCGGCTTCCTCGCTGGTGCCCAGGATCTCGCCGATGTTGCGGAGGCGCAGACCCTGATAATGCCGCAACTCGAAAACCATGCGCTCGCGGGGCGTGAGCCCGCCGAGGGCGCCCTCGATGCGCTGCCCGAGCTGGACGTTCCAGAGGTTGCGCTCGGGATCGGCATGGGCGGCTACTTCTTCAAAATCGTTCATGCGGTCCAAGGGACCCTCGGGCGTATCCACCACGGCCGGCTCTTCCTTGCGGACTTTGCGCTTGCGCAGATAATCCAGGCAAATGTTGGTCACGATCCGGTAGAGCCAGGTATGGAAGCTGCAATCGAACCGGAACGAATCGATGCTGCGGAACACGCGCAAAAAAGCCTCCTGGAAGACGTCACGTGCGTCTTCCTGGGAACGCAGCAAGTTGACAGCGAGCCGGAGCACACTCTGATCGTAGGCGCGGACGAGTTGTTCGAAAGCGTCCTGATCGCCGCGCTGGACGGCCCGGATCAGGCTGGCTTCATCTAGTTTGGGGCTCAACCTGGCACCGACGGCGCCAGGGGCGTCCTGCGCCATAAGTTCCGGCTCTGCTGTAGCTTCCAATCATCCCTTCGATTAGTTTGACGCAGTAGTGGCAATTTTGTCACGGTGTGCTGTTCAGATTCGGACAGTGTCCGGTTGTGGGCGGCGACAGTACTAGGACTACATGTTGAACGATACCCCATTTGCAGGAGGCCTTTCCTACCTGGACGATCAAAGCCCAAATGGCTGGATCTAACGGGTGTGGTGGGTGGTGGGTGGGCTTGCGCGCTGTGCGCGACCCCCTGCCCTTGCCCCCGGTGCCTTCGGCGCGCCAAGCGCGCCCGACGCGCTAGACTAATAGAATGCCTCGGCACTCACTAAACGCTGTTTCCATAATCGCCATCGTCTCCCTCCCGGCATGCTTGTTTGCGCAGCCGGTCGTGCGAGTCCTGGAGCCAACCGCCAACTCCGCCACCGCCGCTCCTACCGTTGCGCTCAAAGGCATCGCCGCCGCGGATTCCGCAATCGTCAACATCTACTGGACCGACCATCAGGGCCACACCGGCCCCGCGGAGTGGACCGCATCCACCGCCGGCCAATCCGCCCCCATCGCCTTCTCTGCCGCCGTGCCCGTGCATCCCGGCGCCAACCTCATCGCGGTGATTGCCGTCGATAGCCGCAATCAGTCCGGCTCTGCCCAGTTGTCCGTGTACAGCGAAGCCGCCCTTGGGCCGGCCGTGAGCGAAATCCGCGCCGGCTGGTGGCATGGCATGCCGGTCACCTACGCCGTCATCAATGGCCAGGCCATCGTCGAAGGAGACATTGTGCTGGGCACAGCCGTGCAACTCGCCGCGTCCGCGCCGCCCGGCCCTGGCGTCAGCCCCGATGGCCTCGGCATTGGCTATGTCTCGCAACTCTGGCCCGCAGTGGGCGGAGTCTATCAGATCCCCTACACCATCCAGACCGGCACGCCCATCCTCGCTTCCGTCATCAGTTACGTCAACAGCACTCTGAGCGGCGTGATCCAGTTCGTCCCGCAAACCAACCAAACCAACTACGTCACCTTCAACTTCGATCCCAGCGACCTGAGCGGCTACTGCGAGGCCTCCGAGGGCATGGCCGGCGGACAGCAGTTCATCGGTGGCTCGATCAACTGCTCTTTCACCGGCACTTGTCACGAGATGGGCCATGCCATCGGCCTGCTGCACGAACACCAGCGCCCCGACCGCAATTCGTACATCGTGCTCACTCCGGCCAACGCCGATAAGCCCTACCTGTTGGGCGACTTCGATTTCTTCGCTGACGATTTCCAGGTCATCGGCCTCTACGACTACGCATCCGTGATGCATTACCCGGCGTTTTCCTTCACTAAGAATAATCTGCCCGTTCTCGAATCCATTCCGCCCGGCATTCCGCTGAGTAACACGACCGGCTATTCGGCCGGCGACATCGACACCGTCAGGCGACTCTACGGATTCACACCTTCGACTGTAACTATTGTCACCAACCCGCTGGACCTGAAAATCATCGTCGACGGAACAACCTATACCGCGCCGCAGACCTTCACTTGGACTCTCAACTCCAGGCACACCCTGAACCTGCCGCCGGACCCGCAATTGACCAATCCTAACGATGGCGCCACCTATGAATTCGCCCGGTGGAACGACGGCGGCGCGCGCGCTCACACCGTCACCGCCGGCGGAGGCTCGGGGCTGCTCACTTCTCCCGCCGGCAAGCCCGCCACCACGGTCTACGAGGCCAATTACATCCGTCTCTGGCCTTTCGCGATCTCGGCCTCGCCCGCTGGATCCGGCTCGGTAAGCGTCGCCCCCGCGCCGCAATCCATCTTCAGCGGCAGCTTCTTCGTGGATCGCCAGCAAATCACCGTCAGCGCCACTCCCAACGCGGGCTATAACTTCTATGGCTGGTTTGGACCACCCTATCCCCAGGGCGGCAATCCTTATCCATTCCTGATCCAGTCGCCCGAATCGAATCTACAAGGCGGATTTACCACTTTCCCGGTAACCACCATCGGCGAAACCATCACCGGACCGAACACCTGGAATCCGCCGATGTACGCCGCTATCGATAGCAACCCTTACGTTTATCTGCCGCAAGGTTATTCGCAAGATTATTCCGGCGCCGCCTGGGCCCCCGGCACGAGTCATTCGATTAGCGCGCCCTCACCCGATGTTCCCGTCACTACCAACGTTTCGTATTCCTGGAACAATTGGAGCGATGGCAGCTCGCAGACTCACAACATCACAGCTTCCAGCTCGGGCGTAAAGAGCATCGCCGCGTCGTATACTCCCGTATATCGCAGTTATACTTATGCGGAAAACGCTTGCGGCACGGTGGAGTATTCGCAATCCTGCCCCAACAACGATTGCAGCTTCCCGGATGGCACGCTGCTCACCATGACCGCCACCCCCACTACGGGCAACGGCATGGTCTTCTCGGGCTGGACCGGCGACCTGACCGGAACCACCAACCCGCAGACCACCACGGTTCACGACGAGTTTCTGCCCGTCGCCAACTTCAACATCGTGCCGGTGATCATCAACGCCGCCACGGTCAGTCCCGCGTCGCCGGTCAAGACGGCCGCCGCCTCGCAGTTAACCGTGACCGGCGCCGGGTTTGTCAACGGCAGTTTCTACGCTTACTGGAACAACAATTTTCGTACCAGCACCGGAGTCACCCCCACCCGGGCGACTATCCAACTGGATGCGGGCGACCTCGCCGCCGCGGGCGCCCAGTTGCTGCAGGTCAGCAATTTTACTTCGTCCTGCGGAGCGTATGCCTACACTCAAGTTCTGGTGAAGAACACATACGGCACTCCGAGCCTGAAGATTACTAAGTCCCACACGGGTAACTTCACTCAGGGGCAGGCAAACGCCACTTATACCGTGACTGTCACCAATTTAGCCACCAGCACCGGGCCTACGTCGGGTAAGGTTACGGTTACCGATACAATTCCGTCCGGTCTGACGCTGGTTTCCATGGCGGGCACCGGATGGGCCTGCACGGCCAACGCCTGCAACCGCAGCGATGCGCTCGCCACCGGTAAAAGCTATCCCACCATCACCGTCACGGTGAACGTGGCCGCGAACGCCCCGTCCGAAGTCACCAACACCGTCACCGTGTCCGGAGGCAGATCCGCGGCCGCGAGTGCATCCAACCCAACGACGATCAACTGACACGCAACCAGCGGCCGGCTGAAAGCCGGCGGGCACAGGCCAGGAGGCCGGCCAGTAGGCCTGTCCTATTGGGGTATAATCTTCTCCATGAAACGAGTGGCCGGATTGTTAACACTGTTTTCCTCCCTGGCGTTTGCCGAAACCTGGAACGGCACGCTGGTGGACGTGATGTGCAAGAACCAGGACCTGGCCAGCCACACTACCAAGTGCGCCATCGGTTGCTCCAAGAGCGGCTATGGCCTGGTGCTGGCCGACGGCAAGTTCGTGAAGTTCGACGAAGCCGGCAACGCCAAGGCTTTGGCCGCCTTGAAAGCCACCGGCAAGGAAAAGGACCTGAAGGCCAAAGTCACCGGCACCCTGGATGGCGAAACCGTTCAGGTCGAATCGGTAGAGCTGCAATAGCGCTTGCGGATCTCGACCCAGGCAGGAAACACTTCGGGGTTCTCCAGCCAGACGAGCATCCACTGCGCCATCTCGTCCTTCTGCGCCTTTTTTTCGGGCGAGGTCTTGGGGCTGCGCGCCACGAAGCGCGCGCGGTCCTTCGCGGCGATCACCTGCCGCCTGCAATAGCGTGCCCGCTGGCGGTCGCCCGCCCGCATGGCTTCCGAATACATCGCCAGCATCTCGCGTAAGTCGTGTTCCAGCTCTGCGAACGATTTCTGGCGGACCCCCGCGTAAGGTTGCGCGAACGCGAGGCCCGTCTCGCGCAGCAGATCGCGCAGGTAACTTTCCGAGACCGGCGCCAGCGTTTGCAATGCGGCCTGCCATTCCGCTTCGCCGATGGCCGTAATCCGCCCTGCGGTCAGAAATTCCCGCAGGGCCTGTTTGCGGGACTTATTCGGCGTTGTTTTCGGCGTTGTTTCAGGCGTTGTTTCAGGCATGGGGAGCCGCGCTGCCCGCGGCCGGTGCGTGCAGATAACGGGGGAATCGGCCCAACAATCCCCCGTAAAGCGCATGGCCCGCCATCATGGGGCCGGGATGGGTGTACAGTGGAATGAGTGGATTGATGTTCTGCCACAGAATCGCGAACGACAGGTAATACCAGCCCAGACCCACCAGCACTCCGATCAGGGTGATCCGGAGACTGGCGTCACGGCTTGCGAGGGTGAGACCGAATAGAGCGCCGATGATCCCGTAAAGGACCAGATAGAGCGCGATCCCCGCCACGGTCCGGGAGGTAAAATCCCGGCCCAGTGCCGCATCGCCGTAAAAGGTTGTGGCCATGATGTTGGCCGCAGTCCAGATGGAACGCCGATACCAGGCCGAAGCGAGCGCCAGCCATCCGAGAAGAACCAGAGCGGCGATGATGCCGGCTTCGAGGCCCGCCAGGAGGCCGTCCGCCTCCCGTTTTCTGTGTGGGTTCTCACCATCGCCCATGAAATCAGCCTATACTGTCCTATTGGCAAAGGCAAAACGTCAGCGCAAATGAAACGTCGTGTAGTCATCACTGGAATCGGGGCCGTGAGCCCCAATGGAATTGGCAGAGAGGCCTTCTGGGAGGCTAGCCGCAACGGGGTAAGCGGGGTGCGCCGCATCACCCGCTTTGACCCGTGCAGCTTCCCCGTGCAGGTGGCCGGCGAGGTCGTGGGGTTCGACGAGCTCCAATACGTCGATCCCAAGGACCGCCCGCACGTGTCGCGCGTGGTGCCGCTGGGCGCCGCCGCGGTGCGGGAAGCCTTGCAGGACGCCGGCGTCGACTCGGGATCGATGACCCGCGAGGAATTGCGGCAGATCGGCGTCATCGTCGGATCCGGAGGCGGCAGCCTGGAGTTCACCGAGGAACAGTACCGCCTTTATTATTCCGGCAAGCAGAAGCAGTGCAGCGTGTACGCCATTCCGAGCTCCACCATCGGCACCCTGGCCAGCGAGATCTCCATGCGGTTCGGCTTCCGCGGCATGAGCCATATCATTTCGACGGGATGCACCTCCTCCACCGACGCCATTGGCTATGCCTACCGCAACATTCAGGCGGGCGTGCTGGACATGATGGTGGCGGGCGGCGTGGACGCCCCCATCGCGCCGCTGATCCTGCGCGGGTTCATCGTCATGCGCATCATGAGCACGCGCTGGAACTCGCAGCCGGAGCGAGCCTCGCGGCCTTTTTCGCGGGACCGCGACGGGTTTGTGATCGCCGAGGGCGCCTGGTTCTTCATCATGGAGGAGTTCGAGCGGGCCCGCTCCCGGGGCGCTCACATCTATGGCGAAGTGGCGGGATACGGGTCCACCTGCGAAGCCTTCCACCGAGTGCGCCTGGAGGAGTGCGGCGAAGAGCCCGCCCGCACCATGCTGATGGCGATGGAAGAGGGTGGCATCGCGCCGGGAGACGTGCAGTACGTAAACTATCACGGCACCGCCACGGAATTGAACGACCGCATTGAGACGCGCGCCGTGAAACTCGCCTTCAACGGCCACGCCTATAAGCTCGCGGGATCGTCGCTGAAGAGCCTGATCGGGCATCCCCAAGGAGCGTGCGGTGCGGCCGGCATAGCGGCTACGCTGTTGGCCATGCGGGATGGCGTGGTGCATCCGACCATCAACGTTGAGGAGCCCGACCCGCAGTGCGACCTGGACTACATCCCGGATGTCGCCCGCCGCATGGACATTGAGCACGCAGTGTCCAATTGCATTGCGTTCGGGAGTAAGAATTCGGCGCTGCTGCTGAGGCGGATCTAGGTCCTCGACCGCGGGATTGCCGGACAGATACCGATTGGATCACCCCGGGCGCCGCATCATGCACTCTGTACAACTGCTCTCCCTACCGGAAGAGTACGTTTTCGACAGCAGAGATCCTTCAATGCGGCGTAGTACTGTAGGTTGAAGCATCCGGCGTCACAATAGAGGAATGTGCCTATACTGGTTCCATGATCCGAGATCGGAGGGAGACTGTGACGCGCGGGAGACTCTTGTTGCCTCTGCTGGCGGCGGCTATCGCGTCCGGCCAGACGATTAGCAGCTTTGCGGGAAACGGGACGGCCGGATATTCGGGGGACGGAGGACCGGCCACGCAGGCGGAAATCAACCGCGTGGTGGGACTGGCAGTAGACGCAGCCGGTAACATCTATCTGGCCGACCAAAATAATAACCGGGTGCGCAAGGTGGACACCAATGGCGCGATCACGACATTCGCCGGAACGGGCGCCGCCGGATACAGCGGGGATGGCGGGCCGGCGGTGCAGGCGCAGCTCAACGGGCCTCTGGGAGTCTGCGTGGGGCCATCTGGCGCCATCTACGTGAACGATGAGGGCAATGGAAGGGTACGCGAAATCTCGCCTTCGGGGACCATTACCACGGTGGCCGGCAACGGATCGACAGTGAATAGCGGGGATGACGGCCCGGCCACGGCCGCGGGATTTGTGATTCCAATTCGCTGCGCGGTGGATTCGAGCGGCAACCTGTTCATCGTGGACCAGGGCGCGTTTCGCGTTCGCAAGGTGGATGGGAGCGGCATCATCACGACCTATGCGGGCACCGGCGCGCAGGGCTTCTCCGGGGATGGAGGACCGGCGACGCAGGCGGACATGAACAACCCCACGTGGGCGACCGTGGATGCCTCGGGAAACCTTTATGTGACGGACCAGTTCAACTTTCGCATCCGGATGGTCAATGCCGCCAGCGGGACGATTTCGACCGTGGCGGGGAACGGAGACAATGCGTTTGCAGGCGATGGAGGACCGGCCACGTCGGCCAGCCTGGGCTACCCGGGCGGGACCGCGGTGGATCCTACCGGCGCTCTGTTTATCGTGGACGACTCGAACAACAGGATCCGCGAAGTGAGTGGAGGGGTCATTACCACGGTGGCGGGAANNCGTGGCGGCGCCGCTTACGAATCAGCCCCCCGCAATCTTCGCCGGCGGCGTCGTGAGCGCGAGCGCCTTCGGAGAATTCGCTTCCATCTCGCCGGGCTCCTGGATCGAGATCTACGGATCGCACCTCGCGGTTGGCACGCAATCCTGGGCGGCCGCCGATTTCAACGGCGTGAATGCTCCCACCTCGCTCGGCGGCACTTCCGTAACTATCGGCGGGCAGGCCGCCTTTATCGACTTCATCAGCACGGGGCAAGTGAATGCGCTGGTGCCGTCGAACATCGCAACGGGCGCGCAGTCGATGACGGTTACGGTCGGGAGCCTCACAAGCGCGGCGTATAACATCAACGTGAATGCGGTTCAACCCGGGTTTGACGCGCCGCCATCGTTCAAAATCGGCGGCTTCCAATACGTAGTGGCGCTGTTCGCCGATGGCACGTACGTCCTCCCCGAGGGCGCGATTGCGGGCCTCACTTCGCGGCCCGCCCAGCCGGGCGACGAGATCGTTCTATATGGCATAGGCTTCGGGCCGGTCACGCCAAAGATACCGGCGGGCCAGCTTGTGCAGCAGGCGAACACGCTGGCGTCGACCTTTGAAATTTCCATAGGCGGCGTGCCCGTCACCAACGTGCCCTATGCGGGATTAGCGCCGAGCTACACGGGCTTGTATCAGTTCAATATCGTGGTGCCGGCCAACGCCGGTACCGGCGCCCTGCCGTTGACGTTCACGGTCGGCGGCGTGGCCGGAACGCAGACGTTGTATCTCGCGGTGAGCAACTAAACGCTGCGCCGGCTATAAATAAATCGGATTATGACTGGCGCCGCGGAGATCGGACGTCCGATCGGCCGCGATCCGGCGATCCTGTCCGGGCGGCCCAAAATATGCCGGCACGGGTCAAGGACGCAACTTTCATCCCCGAAGATAGATTGCAGCCCTCGCGGGTCGGCGCGAGCTTGTCTGGGAAGCGTTGCCGCGTTTGCGCCGGCTGCTAGCGCAGATCAGCGCGCCCCGCTACCAATCGCGCCAGCGCCGTTTCCAATTCCTTCGGATGAAACCCGAACGGGCCGGGGCCGCTTTTGTACGCCACGCGGCCATTTCGGTCGATGGCATACAACCGGTCGGGCCAGCCGGTGTACGCCGCCTCTGTCGTGTTCCGGAAATCGTCCACCAGGGCCGGGATCGCGATATGCAGGTTGCGCACGCAAGAGTCCGCCACGGCTGCGCGCTCCTCGGCGCTACGCGGGCTCGCGATCACGATGTGTTGCTTCACGTTCGATTCCATTTGCCAGACATCGCTCGAGTGCGCTTCCTGAATGTACACGATGTAGAAGGCGGCCCGATCCTTATATTGTTCGTACAGCTTGTTGAGCGCGGGAACCTCCCGGCGAAAGGGCGGTCAAGTATAGCTGCCAAAGATCAGCACCACGGGTTCGCGGCCCTGGAACGAGCGAAGCCGCACGCGCGCGCTTTTGTCGAGCGTCTCCAGATCGAAATCCGGAGCCGTATCGCCGGGGCGCACGTGGCCGCCGCGGGCCAACGACCAGAGCGTCTCGAAGGGGAACAGCAGGAACATGGGGCCGGGCACTCTGGCGATCGCCTTGGCGAAGCGCACCGGTGGCTGGCACATGATCGCCAGCAGGGCGGCGGAAAGCGGCAGATAGGCCGCTGCGAGTCCCGCCAGGATCTTGAGCGCCTTGCGCATTCCCCGATTGTACAACCAGCGCTGAGGCCAGATCTGCTAGAGCCGCGCGCGTCGGCAAGCGGTGTGTTGAGCCTTAACGGCGGCTTTGGTGGGCCTCGGGATACGGGTAGGGAGAGTCGGATAGTTTGCGGGCCGGTCCCCAGGCATCTCAGGCTTTGCGCTGCCAAGCTCCAGTGGTTTGATCAAGGGGGCCTGAACCGCAACGACAACCAGGAAAATGAAGGCGCTGGCGCCGATCTTTCCGGCGGCGTGCGCGCCCGCGTACTGCATCAGCTCCAGCAAACCCGCGTTCCGCTTCTCGACCATTTCGAGCGGCGGCAGCAGCAAGAATCGAACCGGCATTCGCGTCGACGGAGAAGATCAACATGAACTTCGCCAGCGCGTGGGCACGTGCGACCTGTAAAACAGGGACGAAACAGTGAATCCAGGTTCGTTTTTGCAGGCTAAGGTTCACATTCCAGGATACTTGTATATGAAAGACAATTACGAGAAATGTAAAAGGGTGCCTCCTATCAGGAAATAACCGGGTCTGATACCGGCCCTTAACAGGGGAAAATAACAGTCATCCCCAGATGAATGGCTTTCTGAAGAAAATTTCATCCAGGAGCCGGACGGGTCTCGGGTACTGCTGACGCCGGCCTGCTCCCACCGTGATACGCGCCTGTTCCCGGCCTGCTCGGAATCCTCGCCGGCCATCTATTACCGTTCATTTGGCCTGATCCGGGCCTGTTAGCAGGCGGCAACACCAGTTGGCGCGCTCAACTACGACCTCCAGGCGTCTGAAGAATTCCAGGAAGATTTGTCAACCCTTTAGGCGCCAGCCGGTATGCCCGGCTGGGAAATCCTTTAATTTCAGGAAATCCTCGCCTGAAATCCGAAACGCTGCCGAATTGCTAGGCAACTTTATCCCAGAAAGAGAAGTGTGGCTGGTGGCTGGAGTTGAACCAACGATTGAAAGCCAACCACAGGCCTGAGCTGTCCACTCGGAGGATTCAATCACTAAAGTAACTATTGACTGACGCGGGAAATATATGCGAGATTCGCTGTTATACCAGAGCAAAGGACGCGGGTTTTGGCCGATGAGACTTTCGGGCACTTCGGGCCACTGTGATAACAGAAATGGTTCGAAATGCTCGCGCGCCACGCGACAAACGATATATTAAAGGATTTTATGCTCTCTTTATCTCATTCTTCAGTGCTGAGGAAGTCC
>PKYZ01000916.1 GCA_003132865.1 Bryobacterales bacterium | reverse complement strand
AATCGGCAAAAAAAAGGAAAACTGTTAGAGCTCCGCCACCGCGAGCCACTCATCGGTAAAGCGCCGCCACTCCGCAGGCCATCGAGCAGGCGGGCTACCGGAAACAGTGAAATCACGAAAGCGAACTGCGGCAGCAGCGAGACCGTGCGCTTGCAGGACCGGCACAAATAGCGGCGCACGCGGATGGAGCCGTCAAAGCCCGCCTCCACCGGCGTGCGGCTGTAGAAACCGTGCGCGATCAGCGGCTGTCGCGCCTGGCACTGGGGGCATTGGTCGGGCCGCAACCGATCCGGGGTGAAGATCTCCTCGGCGTACTGTTGGGCGGAACCGGTGAAAGGGTGTAGGATTTGCACAAGACCTCCTCGGAAATGGGGCTGAGGTCTACTGTAGTGGCGCCAAGCCGAGAAAGGATATGCATGCTCTCCTGGGTGGCGATGGAACGAATCTACGAACGTGAGGTTCTGCCGGATGCCAAGCTCCGCAAGCAGGCCGGGGCAAGGCCACTGCGCGTCCATGCCAAACACCTCACCGATGGAGAATTGTTGGCCAAGCTGTGCTCCTTCGGCATCGAGATGGATCGCACCTGGCTGGAGCGGGAGTGCGAGCGGGCCCTCTCGGCCCAGGAGATCGCCGGTCCGCTCATGGACCAGAGCGAGAGCCGCGGCCTGGAAAGCGATTGGATCTGGATCTGCGTGGTGACCCTGTGGCGGCGCTGGTTGCCCGACCAGCCTTCCTTCGAGGAACTGGATGACCAGATGCAGGCCGGCTACGAGCTGCTGAAAACCAGCGGTGCTGTGGCCGCCTGCCGCATCTGGCTGGAAGCGTGGCATGACGTGCTGCGCCTCCTGGACAAGGCCGGCATCGAGTCGATCGAAGAGTTTGATGATCGGTTCCGCGGCACCCAGTCCCTGTGCAACTGGATTCAGGACCTGGAGAGCGAATTGTGGAATGCGGGGCTGGAGGACCGGCAGTTCCTCAGCGCCCGCATCGCGCTGTGCGAAGAAGGGCTGCGGCGAATTCCATCCGACGACGCTCTGATGATCGAGAACCGGCGGCGCGCGCTGGCGGAGTCGCACTTCGAAGTGGGTGAGGCGGCGAAAGCGGAAGCGCTCTACCGGGAGTGGTTGGACGCCGATCCATCCTGGGGATGGGGCTGGATCGGGTGGTCGGACTGCTACCGGTTCACGCGCACCGAGCGGGTGGACCTGAACCGGTGCGAGCAGATTCTGCGGGAAGGCTTTGCGATCGCCGACGTGCGCGACCACGCCGACATCGCCGATCGCCTCGCCGATGTCTGCGAAGAGCAGGGACGGGACGAGGAGGCGAAAGAGTTTCGGCGGCAGTCCGAACGGCGCGCCACCACCGTGGAGCTTTCACGGACCGTAAGCTCGGCTGGCAAGGTGCTACGCCGCAAGACCCAGGTCAACTTCGGCGGCGCAGGGCTGCCCCTCAGCGAGATGTCGAACCTGGCTGGCATACTGCGTGAAACACCGATGCCGCCTATCACCAGGCAAAAGGTCGGGCGGAACGAGCCATGCCCCTGCGGCAGCGGCAAGAAGTTCAAAAAGTGCTGCGGCGCCTGACGGCCGGATACCCAGGCCGGCGCCGGTCACATTGATCTCCGTCCCCTTCGCGCACATCCTTCCGGTCCCGCCGAACTCAATCTGAGAAAAGTCGCCCGAGACGAGGGCAAGAATCGCGGCGGGTTACACTTTCTCCCCTGCGGCCTCGATGGTCATCCGGAAAACTCGCGCGCCTCCCGCTCGACTTGCTCTACCCCTTGTCTAACCCCAGTTGACAGGCCTCTTCCGCAAAACTCAGGAAGACCTGCAAGATTTACGTTATGAAAATCGAGGGGCCGCAGATCTTCAACGCCTCCGGCAACACCCGGCACCGGCAGACTTGCCGGTAAACGAACCGCCGGGGAAATGGCAGGCTCTGGCAGAAAGAGGCTGAGGCGGAGCCAGTTAGGCAAATAACTGGTTTGTATTCAATGTGTTACGCGATGCGTAGCCGGGCGGATGCGACTTCTGCCGAAGCTTGCAGAACCTTTCAAAACGTTGCAATACATCCCAGCTGTCATGGTTTATTGAAGGGATGGGGGGCAATGGCACCGGACCCGGCCGCCGAACTCCTCTTCGCAGTGCTTCCAAAAGCTGCAGTGCTTCTGGCTGCAAAGCATGGACTGCCGTGGAGGAGCCGGATATCCGGGCCACTCAGGTCCTGTATCCGATGGCGCAGAAGGCCATGGGAACCGGGATGTATTGTCCGAACCGGTGTAGGCCTGCTGCACGATCTGCACAGTCTGGGTCTTCACCAGGCTGTCGATGCGCACCTCACCGCTGGCGCCGGGTGTGATCTGCCGGTAGGTGGCTAACTGGAATGCATAGTCGGGCGAGACATAGGAAGGCCGGCGGGAGGCCGTTTTGAAATCGATCAGCCGCCCTTCCACGTCCAGCACGTCCACCCGGCCCCGGACCGCGACACCGGAGATCTCGCCCTGCACATCGAGCTCGACTGCGGCGGGTTCCACTGTTGGCGCCACTTCGTCCANNTCTCCTTGACTCTCGCCGGAGGCGAACTCCGTGTGGGGAACCTGTTCCATCCAGGCCTCCCGAAAGACTATGACGACTCCCGTGGTCTCCAGGTCTTCCCGGGTTTCCAGCTTCTCCCGGAAATTGACTTCGAGGGCCTGGTGCACAGCCAAGCCCAAAGCAAGCGAGCTGTTCTTCCGCTCGGGCAATTGGAGTCCGTACTTGAACCAC
>PKYZ01000193.1 GCA_003132865.1 Bryobacterales bacterium | reverse complement strand
CGGAATCCGTTCTGTGCGCGATTGGTGGGTCGCCATTCGGTGAATCGCGGGTTTTCGCTGGCAGAAACACGACTCATCAGGCTCCTTTGCATAGTTGGTGTGTTTGCCGCGCCAAAAGTCTCGGTGGTTCCTTCGAGAAATCGGTGCAGCACGCCACAATAGTAGACAGTCGCGCGCCGGCAAGAGACGTGCCTGTGCCAAGCCGCTCCGGCCGGCAAGTCATCCCGCGCGGCGCCGAGCCGAGATCCACGACCGGCAGGTATACCGCAACGGTCTTCGGGCGCGGTGTGGCTGATGACGCTGAAGATGCGGCTTTGGGCATACTCAATAGGTGGAAGGCGCCGCGCCTGAGAGTCAGAGGGGGAAGGGCCCGCGCTGTCCTATGTGCGGTTGGATGGATGTGCGCCGCTCCACGCCGCATGGCTTTCTGGATCGCACCGTGAGGATCGTAGGGCTGGTGCCGTATCGTTGCCGCAGTTGCGGCCAGCGGTTCTATCGTCCGCAGCAAGATGCCCCCGAAGCCGCCCCGTGACCGTCGCAGCCAGCCTTCACATCCAGCCCCGCAGGCGGTATATGGCGATGCCCAGCCACTCGTGCAACGCCAACTCGGAGTTTCCCAAGTTATCTGCGCTGGGCAGCCACGGGACTAACTTAACCAAGGCATTCGGTTCATCCCAACCGGAGTGGAAGTCGGCCGCCCGCCTTCTTCCCCTTCCCAGCCTCCGCTAGTTTGACCAATTTGTTCAGACGCACGTCGATAGGATGGTGCTGCTCGCCTTCGGGCGGCTCGTCTTCCCGCTCCTCTATCGTGATAGTGCGGACCTCGCGCAGCCACATTCCGCACCATCTGCATTTCTTCCAGTATTCGTCCCATAGCGAGGACCCTTGCGGTTGATGCCCGCGCCGTTTGCAGATTGCCAACTCCTCGGGATTGATCACTGCACGATTCTCCGCTCGTTCTCGATGCGTGTGAGCCGGGTATCCAGCTCCGCGAACTTCGCCAGCAATTCGGACTGGTGCGCCCGCATCTCGGCTCGCAGCAAGTCCTTGAGATCCCCGACGCGCACATCGACGTGATGGTTCTGCAATAGCAGAGCTATGAAAACGCCGAATAAGGTGGCTACCGGCCCGATGGCCATCATGAGCAATTGGAATTGTTCGGGCTTCACGATTTTCCTTCCCCCTTCTTTCCCCACCTGGCCTCGGCACCTTGCCGGGCAATCTCCCGCCTTCTCTTCTTCGACAATTTGGCCAGCCCCTTCGGCACTTTTGCCAGGCCGCCCTTCCTGCCCAGCCTCACCGCCCCCGGATCTTTCCGCTCTGCCATCAGTTCTTCTATACCATAAACGCTAGTTCGTTGTACAGGTACCCCGCGTACTAAGGCCTTCCAATAAGCGGTTACAGTACCTTTTTCCCTTGCATTCATCAAGCGCTTATTGCATAATGAAGGTGGAGATAAAAGATGCCCTTGGAACCCATGACCGAAGACGAAATGTACGCCGTTGAATTCCACCCCTGCGAGCTGCACGAAGAGCTGCCCGATATCGACGACACCGACACCGATCCATCCTGTCCCACCTGCGACAGCGCCGATATTGCCTACGCCATGCGCTACGCCGATGGCCCGGGCGACGAGGACTGCGAATGGGCGCAATGCCGGCATTGCGGCTGGGACGGACCCGCGGAAGACATCCTGCGCCAGCCGGCCATCCGGACTATTGAGCCGCCGATGCCCGTCCTGCCCATCGCGGTGAAAGTGGCGCGGCTGAGCGACTGGTGGCGATCCGAGCTGGCGGCCATCGGGGTAAAGGAGGTGGCTTGACGTGCCACGCAAGGAATATAGCGAGCGGCCTAAATCCATGTCCGAACGTCTGCGGGAGTTGCGGGCATTGCGGGCGCAACTGCTGGGGGTGGGCGATGCAAGCGGATATAGCTCGATTACAGTGATACGCGAGGACGGGAGCGAAGCGACGATAGAAAATCCGGCACAGGCGGAACAGTCGCCGTCCGATGCGCAGCGTTTTCATCAGGAGGACGCTTCCGACTATGCCGGATTACCCGCGGCGGAGGTGGACCGATGAGAGCCCGAACGATCGGCATTTTCTTTGGTGCGTTGATCGGCCTGGCGATCGCGCTTGCGATGTATCTCTGTGAAGGTTTGCGATGAGCGCGAATGGCACGAGTCTCAAATCGGACGTGGTGGAATTCATCGCCTGTCTTGCTGGCGATCAAGTACCCGCGGCCCAAAATCGTGCAGGGGCGTTACGGCGAGCGGGCCATGTTCACCTTGACGGACGGCCGGGTATGCTTCCTGGATCTGGGAGTGGCGGAGAAGATCGCGGCGGCGGTGCGGACCGGGGAGCCTTTCTGGATCAACTGCAAGTGGGACGGGAAAAAAGGTTCACCGCGCATTTGGGAAGTTTGGCTCGACGTCAACGCGGAGAAGACGCGCGCGGCCGAAGAGTCGGATCCATTTTCCGCAGTTCGCGCCGGCATCAAGCGCGCGGTGGATCGGACCTTCGGAGCGCAGCAGGACGGTACGTTCGCAGTTCCAGCCACTTCGCCGCCCCGGCAAGTCGCACCGCCGATAGATCGCAGCCGCTTCCGGCCACGGAACTCGAATGGCAGCTTCGCAAGTCGGCCGAACTCGAGCAACTGAAGCAGAAACTAGGCGTACATTCCCCAGAGGCCGCCTCGCTCGATACGCCATGGGCGGCTATGGTCCGCGAACGAGCGCAGGCCAACATCGAGCTGTGCCAGTCCGGATTCAGCGAAGAGGAAGAGGAACAGGAAGAAGAACTGGAACCCCCGGACGATTTTCCGGAACCTCCAGACGATGGATTAGAACCGCCTGAAGAAGAACAACAAGGAGAACAAGGAGAACAACAATGACGAATGGAATTCTGCGATTTAATACAAACTCCCCAGTCGAAGTAGCCCTCCGCTGGGACGACGGAAAACGCGTCGAAGGACGCTATGGCGAACAGGTTATGTACTCGCTCGAAGGCGATCGGGTGATGTACGTGCCGCCGGTGGTGGCACAGCAGATTCGCGAACTCGGAATCCGGGCGCGCGAGATCTTTGAGATCTGTAAAGCCGAACTGCGCGAAGAGAACAAGCGCTGGATCGAGTGGCGCGTCAGAAGGTTAGAGGAACCGCGGCAGCCGGTTCCGTCGGGAAACGTCCCGGAAGCCGCGGCGAGTGGTCCGAACAGTAACGCCCAGAACCACCGCAATGGTAGCACACACCAACCCGCGAGGCCGCTGGATTTGCATGCCTCTCCCGACGGTACCTTGCTTCCCGTTCCGGTAACCGGCGCTGGGATTACGGCCATGGAGTTGGCCATGAGCGGCGCGGCGGAAGTTGCGCAGCGGGTCGAGTCCTGTGCCCGGATACGCAACTACTCGCTGCAGTTCACCAGCGAAGATATCCGGGCCATTGGACTGACCATGTTCATCCAGGCCATGCGGGAGCGAGGTTGACATGGGGCCAGAGCTGAGAACCGGCCTGACGTCTGCTCATCTGGTGCAGTTGGCCTTTCCTGCCTTGCGGGACTTGCCGCTCCTTGCCCCACCGCCCGAGCGTTCTTTCACCGAACTGATCGTAGCGCCGGAAGTGGCGCTCACGAAATTACCCGCAACGAATGGCGCCCCGGCCGCCAAGACCGATCCGGCGCCGGTG
>PKYZ01000768.1 GCA_003132865.1 Bryobacterales bacterium | reverse complement strand
GTGTTGTCCAGCTCAACCTTTTTTCAACGCCCGCACGCCGCAGAACTCCGCCAGCTTCGTCTCGGTCGCCTGCACCCGGCCGGCGACCAGGTTCAGCGCGCGGCGCAGAATCTCGGCGGCCAGTTCGGCATCCTGCCGGAAGGCGGTGCATAGATCCTCGGCGTCCAGACGCAAAGCGGTGGAAGATTCTCTCGCACGCACCTGGAACAGTGTATCGTGGTGATCCAGCAGAGCGGACCAGCCGAAGGCGTTACCTGAACCGAGGGCCTGCACGCAGATGGTGTACGCCCGCCCGCAGACCTCCACGCACACGCTGCCGCTCAGCAACAAGTAGAAATGTTTGGAATGCTGCCCCGCCGACAAGATCACGTCGCCCTCCTGGAAGCTCACTTCCCGGGCGAGCAGTGACAGGCGGGCGAGCTGAGACTCAGGCAACCCAGCCAAAAAAGAATGTCCCTTCAGGATCTCGTACAGCGTTATCTGGCGTTTGCCGCCATTGGCCTGTTTTCCAAGCAGATCTGGGTAGAATTGTTGTTGGTGCCTTAGTCCCGGCCTCATGGACCGGGCGAAGGTGGCAACGGCACCCAGGGGACGCTGCTGCTGGCTTGGAAGCGCAACAACGGCACGGTTAGCCAGAGGAATGCCCATGGAAAAACGTTTGGCGCGTCACGATGCAAAACGCCAGGCGGCCCGCATAGATGCGTGTCCAGCGCTGGCACCGCAAACCGACGAAGGCCGCAACGAGGTGACCGAGTGCCTGATGCGCAACTGCCAGGACGCGGAGCACGCGCGGCTGGTAGTGACCCGGCTACTTGACGACGTACTTGAATGCCAGAACCTGACAGCCGAGATAGCTATCATTGCGCAGGCCACACGCAAGCAAGATCCACTTCCGCCCGGTTGCAATCGGTGTAAGGGCGAGCCGTTTATCGGAGGTCCGGACGGATTGTGGACGCGGTGTACCTGTGCGCGCGGACAGGCTCTACGGGCACGCGACCGTTCCTTGGATGACCCGCGCGGCCAGCCGAACCGACAGCGGCCAGTGTTGAGCGGGACGGGAGTGCGGCAGCACCTTCGAAATCCAAAGATCGAGGCCGAAAGCGCGGGCCGAAGCCAGACCACGCCGGCGCCATGCGTGTGGCTGAAATTGTGGCGCGCGGGGCACCTGACAACGACTGGCGCTCGAAGGTTGACGACATCTGCGAACTCCTGGATGACGCGCAGATCCCCTGCCCGAAGACGTGGCGCAAGAAAGACCGGAATTGCAGGCGGTGGGCGGACTGCCTGGACCGGCCTCTCATCATCAAGGCCATCGAATACCGGCTTGAGATAGCAAAGCAGCGAGGCCAACTCGCTCCAGGAACTTTCTCCTAATTTCCGCAGACGTCCCGCAAGTCACAGCTACTCATTGGTAAGCCCGTTTTTCTTGGATTCAACCTCCGAAAGTTTCAAAAACAATTTTTACAAGCCACTATAGTCATGAAGACCGGCGCGCTGGTTTCCAGGAACCATCGAGCGGCCCGTGCGAGCGGTGAGCGGCGAGCGGCGAGCAGGCTTTAGCCTCAGTGCCCAGTGCCCAGTGCCCAAGACAAGGCCCCGTAACAAATCCTGGCCGCCGGTTTTCAAAAAAGGGCCATCTCACTTTGTCGGGATTGTCTTTTTCTTTTGGAGTGACGATGAAATCGAAGAACACACAGCAAACTCGTTTACCACGTGATTGTGAGCACAAGTCTCGCCCGGGCTAATCCTGGCCGCGGCTGGTGGGCTGTTTTTGGAGGTGCGGCGATGAAACCGGATCAAACCGCAACCCTGGGCGTCGTCAGAGAGGCGGCGAGGCGATTCCTGCCGGGGCATCCCATTGGATCGGCCACAAGGTGGCGGAATGCAAGCAGCAGTCCGGCCGCAATTCACAGCCGGATTCACAGGTCAAGCGATTGAAAAGACAATCAATTGGCCCCGTTCAGTACGGTCGATTGATACGTCCGACCGCCCTGACTCGCCGAAACTTAGGCAGTGTTAAGAAATAACAATACCAGTGTGGGGCGTGATTTCATAGTTCCACTCACCGTGGAAGTCGTCCCGCCGCAGGTGAATTTGCGCCATCTCCGCATCCGGGACTTTGATCCCCGCCGGATATCGCCGGTCATCAATTTCCGCATGGACTCTCAGCCCTTTCCGTGTGGTGGTTCCGGCAATCAGACTGACGATCACTTTCAGACTGGTGAGGGGCTGCCCTCTCCAGTTCTTGCTGATGAAGGAGAACAGGCGGTGTTCAATCTTGTTCCATTTGCTGGTCCCAGGCGGAAAGTGGCTCACTGCGATGGCCAGTCCGGTCTCGTCGGCCAGTTTCTGCAACTCTAGTTTCCACAGCCGGACACGAGACCCGTTGCTGCCGCCGCCATCGGCGGTGATCAGTAGCTTTTCAGCTTGCGGGTATGTCTCCTGACCCATCGCGTACCACCAGCGACGGATGGTTTTCACGGCGAATGACGCCGTATCGTGGTCCACTCCTACGCTGACCCATCCGCTGTTCTGCGCCAGATCATAGACCCCGTACGGCGCGGCGCGCCCCAGTTCCGGAATCACGAAATCATGCACTCGAACCTTTTCCGCCTTCCCCTTCCGCCATGCTCAGTTGATCCCAGATGAGCCCAGATGACCCAGTTCGGTTAGAAATCCGTAATTCCGTAATGATTAGGTAAGTAGTTTAATATCATACGCATAGACTTACAACTACTCACCCGCAACCTGCGAGATTCGGTTGGGATACAGCGGGCGTTTTGCCTGTTTTGGGACCGATTTCGACCAATTCTGTGCGGTTTCGAGCGGCTTGGGTGGCCACGTTATCTGCGGATATCGTCCTCAACCCGCCTCGCCGCGCCCCAAGCCTACGCACCAGTCTTCGGGGGCGCCATGATCTAGGAACATATTCCTCCGGCCGCGCGCCCCCTTCCCTGGCGCCGACATCCGAATGGCTCGCGTGATTAGCTTCCTACGACCCGAGCGGACGGGGGATCGGACTGGGGCAATCCCCCCGCAGTCGCGGTTTGAGGGTAACGGGCGGGGCGGCCCGGTTGGGATTTGCGTCAGCCGTCCGCAACCCGTTCATAACATTCAATCTGCCCCTAAGGAGTAGTGATACACGAAAATGTCCCCACCCATCAGGCCAGTTTGTAGCCCCCGGGCGTGCTCACCAACTTTCCCTCACCGGCCATCCTCTGCACGGCCTTCTTGGCGCGCTCTCTTGGAATCTCCAGGGCCGCCGCTATAGACGAGGGCATCTGTGGCGCCCCGGCGTCACGGATTTGGGCCGAGATGAGGTTCGCGGTCTTACCGAACGGTGCTCTAAATGAAGTCCATGAGATCAAACGGAGTCGCCTGGCTGTTACGGTGCAACGCAATCGGCGGATCGGATGTGTACGGGTTCGTTGCCGCGATGGCGGGGGAATGCCGTCCGGCGCTGCCGAGGGCGGCAGTCAGAGACGCTGTCAAGTTTTCCAAGCAGATGCGCCGTATGCGGGATCAGACCATCGCTGATTGGCTTCGCATCACCGCGGTGGAGGCCGAAATCCTTGAGGCATTCCCGCCGGCTACGGGCAACCGCGTGGCCGATGATTGGGCGGCTGTGGTTCCAATGCGCCGGCAGGTACAGCGACAAGCCATCCTGAAGCGGCGGGCGGCCGTCCGGGAACTGCTTGCAGGCCTTGACGCTATCCCAGACGTGCGCGAATTGTCGGCACTCCTGTCGGCTAGGGGATTCGAGGTCAGTCACGTCACGCTATGGCGCGATCTAAAGACGCTCGGGATAGAATGGGAACGCACGAGGGCGGCCACCGAAGCAAGGCGGCTCGCAATTGACAACGCTCAATCGACGCTGGCAGAAGGAATCCCTCTCTATACTGCTTGCAACGATGATGAAACAAGCCCCGGGGTAGCGAGATGAGCAGGCTGCCCGATTGTGCGGGATTAGCAGAAGGTCTCCACGCGGCTCTCTGAACGAATCTGGGCCAAGCGGGCGCCATTCAGGCCGTACGACTTCACGGCCCAGAAAGTATTGCACGGTGAATGTTTGTTTGGGCATAATGGAGGCGGATGTCCGAACCCGCCGCCCCCCAAAAACAGAGCGGCGAAAAGGGGAAATGGCACATCGTGTCGTTACGGTCCAGATATATGGCTGTGATTAGTAGCCCAGAGATGAGGGCGGTGGAGAGAGAGATTGCACGCGAGTTCGCTGCTCAGGCGAAACTCAGGACTGTCGCTGCAATTCGGAAGGAACGGGCCAGGTCTAACGCGGTGTTGCTCGACGCCGACGAGAAAATTGAGGCCTATGTTGCTTGGGCTATTGAGTACACGCTCGGCTGGGCGATGGGCCTGGAGAGCGCATCGCCGACGCGTTTGTTCGCTGACAGTAAAGCAATAGCAGCGTTCTTTCTGGGCAGAAAAGAGTACGAGCGGCAGGTCTATGGAGACGACATGACCCGGGGAGGCCACGGCAAGGACCATTGAAGGGAATTGGCGATGGGAAGACCAACAGGAAGGCCGGCCGGAAGGCCCAAGAAACAGCCCACATTCGAGCCACCTGGGTTTAAGCAAGCCGTGCGCGCCAGGTTCATAGAATACGCTCGGCGCCACGGTTCCCGCGCCTTGCATCTCCTCGCTACAGACGTATGGCGTGGCGAAATGACCTTGGATGCCTGGGCAAAATCCTTCAACGTCGCTGGGACATGGGTCGAGGCGTGGGCGCAAGACGTGCTCGACGCGTGGCGAGAAGGAATACGCTACCCGGCACCGGCCGTGTCCGAATCCGGCGTTCTGACCATGTGGTATCCGTCACCCGACGACGGCCACACCGCTGCGGACTTGTTCTCGTGCCATCTCACTGGCACGCCCCTCGCACAGCTCCAGCACGGCATCATTTTCGGTGGCGACGCCTCTGCGTGTTGGAACCCCCGGAGAAGATGATGAGACTGCCTTTCGCCGGCGCATGCATGCAAGACTCGATGACGCACTCGATGACTTTTTCAGGCACGCCCCGGAATTCGGCGCGAGTAGCCGAATCACCATTCCCAAAGGCCTCGATTTGAAGATCGAATGCGCTGCTTCGTATCTCCTCTGCAGCGTGAGCCGTGCGGACTTGGTGAAACGCCTTAAATCCACTCACGTTGCGAAGGAGGCCATGTACAATTGGCTTCAGGACGCGATGCAGGTGCTTGACCTTAGAACGAAACTCCCCCGCCACCGTTTCTCTGTTTAGTAAAACCCTCCCTTTTTCGGGTAGTTTATGTAAAGCTATGTAAAGCAACCCTTTCTGTGTATTGCACACCATACATGTAGGAACGAACAGATGCAGCACATACCAGAAAAGATCAACCGAGTTGCTAACCGAAACAAAAGTGGCGGACATACTGACCGTGTCTGTGTGGACACTTCGGGCCTGGCGGCGTTCGTGAGTCCGCCGCCGGCCGTAAGGCTGCTCTCAACCTCGGCGGAGGGACCCGCCGCCCAAGCACCGGAGGTGTGGCTGCGCGACTACGATGGCGAGCACCAGAGACGCATAGCGCCGGAAGTGGCTGCAAGGCTTGTGAGCGATGGCATTGCCGACCGGGTAAGCGCAGCCGGCCACATACGGCTGAAGTTGGGTATCCGCTGGAGTCTGAATTCGCCGTCACTGAAGTCGCCATCAAGGATAACCACCGTAGGACAACGTCGCGCGGGTGGTGCGAATACGGACCACAACCCCGCTTGTGAGGATTGGACCCCCCGGCCGCAAGCAAGCGGTTACACACCGCAGGAGACGGCCGGCGGCCCGCAAGGCTTCGCAA
>PKYZ01000656.1 GCA_003132865.1 Bryobacterales bacterium | reverse complement strand
TGCGAGCTTCGCGCCGAAGAACTCCGGGGATGCCGCAAATGCCTGCCCGTCGCCGACACGACTCTTTATCCAGACCTCTTTGATGCGCTGCTTCTGCCAGTCGGTGAACAGACTGACGCTGTAGGCGCTCGACTGGATGTCATCGAAGTGGTCCTTCATTTGAGCGAGCGGCAGGTCCTCGTACACGTACTGCCGCACCGCATAGGTTGGCTGAATATCGAGAGTGATCCGAGTGATCACGCCGAGAGCGCCGAGACCGACCACGGCTCCCCGGAAGACTTCGCCGTCAGCCGTACGAGAGAGTTTCACCACGTCGCCTGCCGCGGTGACGATTTCGAGGGCGGAGACTGCGGTGGCGAGGTTGCCGTTCTTCTNNAGAGCTGGCCATACGTGATGCCGGCATCGACGGTCACTGTGCGGGCGACGGGGTCGAGCGCCACCACCTCGTGCATCGGTTTCAGCGATAGCAGGTTGTAACGGCTGTCCGCGATGGCGTTGAAACAGTGACGAGTACCGAGCACCTTCACTTTGTCCTGCGACCGCAGAAAGGACTGGATCTGCTCGACAGAGGCGGCCTCACGCAGACGGTCCGTACTGTAGGAAAGGTTGCCGGCCCAGTTGGTCAGCTTCTGCTTTGCCATCCAGGCGGAGAGAGGCGCGATGGCAGGGCGCGCGAGTGTGGCCGAGAGCAGCTTGAGGAAGGTTCGTTTGTTCATGGTCGTTTGGTTAAGGATGATATCAAATCGGTCTGGGTCAGGGTGTGGTTCTTTGTCGGCCGGCAGTGCGCGCTCGGATTGATCGCGGAGACGAATCGGCCACTTGATGCCTCAAGAAGTTGTTCGGCTGCCTGGTACGCGTGGTACGTGGGGCGATTGACACCCAAATCTCGCAGGAGCAGACTTATATCGGTGCGCTGGATTTTGCGTGTCTTGACGGCGATTCCGCTGACGCCGTGGTGGGTGCATGCCCGACGGCGGCGGAACCGTCGAGAGATGCTGGCACACCTCCGCCGCTATTACGCGAACGGACAATAGATTATCGGTCCTGATCGCCGCAGGAAGCGTTCACGCGCTCGTGGAATGTGTCCCGGATCGAATCGCGCTCACGGGTTCACTGCTTTACGCGCTTCGGCCTCTGCCAGCCAGCCGCGCCGTAATCGTTCCGGCGGCACGTTTCGACAGGTAAGGCTTGATATCGAGAATCGGGGTTCCGTCCAGCATATCGATACCCCGGACGCGGAGCACCGCACCCTCTCGGCGGAGCAACTCGACCACCGTTAACCCAATCGGATTCGGGCGCCGCGGGGAACGGGTCGCGAATACGCCGTGCGGCCGATCATCGCTCGGCGGTGTTCCCACCAGGCTGAATCCTTCGGAGCGATCAAATTCCCAGAGGACGAACAGGTGAGAGAAACCCTCGATGTCCGTTAGACCCGGTTCAAATTCCGGGCGTATTTCTATAGACCCTTCCGCCTCATGCTTCGCGCCCAGTCCCTTTGGAATCTCCTTCGTCTCCCGGTAAGGGCTTCTGACGTATCCCGATTGGCGCGGCGACGAACATGTTTGTTGGAACTCCCCATTCCTCCGGTCTGGCTACCGCCGAGGGCAGTGCGACTCAGATCTCTACCCACTCCTGCAACGGGCCACGTTAAACGACGGTACCGCGACCGCGAAGTTGATCGCGTTCGAACACGCGCATCCCGTGCCGCCGTTGGCGCCCAGCGGCCGGTGCGTCGTCCCCTCAAACTCCAGCATAGGCCAGACGACGACGCCGGGCCGTCTCAAGAAGACCGAACTGGGTCAGGAGGTCCAGTGCGATCCCTTCGCCGCCCAATCCGGTTCAAACACCCACCAGACGCCGCATCGACCGTACTATGATCCGGCGGTCTTGTGGCCGACCCGATTAACTGCCCTTCCGCGCCGCGTCCCCGCAGTGGGCGTTTTCGGCCTGGGGCGCGCCCTTGGGCACCGGCGGCAACATTGGTCGCGGTAGGCGCCGCCGGCGCAACGTGGGCGAACGTGGCGCGACGGGTGGCGGCTTTGGCGCGCGCCGGGAACAAACGGACGGTGGCGGGAAAGGTTTTTCCTGGCGCGTTGCGCGTCACAGCGCGTCACAGCGCATTGCCCGTAANNCGCTAACGGGAATCGAACCCGATAGCGGACGTACCAGGCAGGCGCATCATGTGCTAACTATCTCATTCTATTGCCATGCGGTGTGCCGTTTTCTCGCCTCGTCCCAGGCTCTCCTGGCGGGAGTGTAGCACGAGTGTAGCACGCGGGCAGCTTGTTTTGATGCGGCCTCGGAGGAGCCGTTACCGAGTTGCCCTGTCTGCCCGGTACAGTCTGGCCAGGCAATCTTCGGCCACTTTACGTGGTCGCGTGTCGTACGCCTGCACTTGATGACGGCAGTAGTCTGCCAACCACACCTTACACCGGAGACCAGTGGCTCCGTCAGAAGCTCGTGACCGCGAGCGAACCGCTCAGAATCCGCATAGCAAGCGGCCGGGGCGCCGAAAACTCGAGAGGCCGACGTAGCGGCGCCGAGTAGGCCACAGCTCGTCGTAGCCGGTCCTATAGCACCCGAGAGCCTACTCGGATGGCACATGCAAGCCCAGGTGATCGCAGGGGGCGTCCTGTAGATCCTGCCGGACGCCCAGATATTTCTCTGTCGTTACAATGCTGGCATGGCCCAACGAAAGCTGAATCTGTTCTAGGGCGGCATGGCCTTTGTGGGCTTCACTGCTGCTTCTTCTTCTCCTTCGCCTTCTCCTTCCCCCAGCGCGCCGCTGCCGCCTTGCGCGCGATCTCCTTGCGCCGCTTAGGCGTGAGCGCTTCCGCCCGAGCAAGGGCGCCGCGCCGCGCCCATTCCGCTGCAGTAAACTTTTCTTCTGCCATCGTCCTTCCATTTTATCCTAACCCGCAAGCATAGGATACTAGCCCGCAAGAATAGTACTAAAGACTCTTGTGCTTATGCTTGCATGCAAGCATAATGGAAGTGTGAGCAAAGTCGCTGAGACTCTAAAGTGCGAAAGGAAAACAATGAGTAGCATGTGGACGGCGGTCTCCGACCTGGACTACTACACCCAGTTCAGCCCGGAGCCGCCCGAAGAAGAACCGGAGCCGGACGAAC
>PKYZ01000752.1 GCA_003132865.1 Bryobacterales bacterium | reverse complement strand
CGCTCCACTCGGTGAACTTCGGAGCCGCGTAGTTGCTCGGGATCGAGGTGAAAGACGGCAGTCCGAAGGAGATGGGAGCGAGCGCCGACTTGATTTGCGCCAGCGTGAAGCCCTGCGAGAAGCCGCTTTGGAAGATTTGATTGGAACCATAGGAGGCGTTGGCCGAGCTGCCCGCATCGGTCGGCATTCCCACCGTGCCAAAGGTCACCGACGGCGAGAATTTGTTGGGAGCCTGGCCCGCGAAAGTGCCCGCCGAGCTGGCTGCGAACACCGTCGAGAACAGCCCGATGCCGCCCCGGACCACGGTCTTGCTGTTGCCGAACGGCGACCACACGAAGCCGAAACGCGGCTCCGGTATGGCCTTTTCCAGGTTGTAGTAGGCGCTATGCAGCCCCAGCTTAATGGTGGAATTATAGGGTACGCTGGCGCCTCCCTGGTAGGCGGAGCTATTGAACGGCACATTGAACAGCACAAAGCAGTTTTCGATGCAAGTAGGATTCCGGTCCTGCTCGATGCGCATGCCGAACGTAAGCTTGAGGTTCTTCGAGACGGCCCACTCGTCGGAGCCGTAGAAGCTCAACCCCCAGTTGCGGAAATGGACCGCGCCGTAGGGCGTGAACGATTGGCTAAAGCTGCCACCCAGGTTCCCGAACGTCGCGCTATTGATCTGCCCGGTGGTGAAATCCTGCAAATCGGCAAACGAGTAGCTGCCCTTGACGGTGCTGCTGGCGATGCTGGTGTAGGTCACCTTGTCGTAGCGGATGCTGGTGCCGGCTTTGACTGTGTGGCGGCCGTGAGTCCACGCCAGATCGTCGATCAACTGACCGTGGCCAATGTTGCGTCCGGTGGGTAAACCGGCGCCGACACCGGCAAGTCCGCCCCCGTTGGCGCCGCCGTCGCTGACACTGATGCTCTCCGGCATTAAGGCCGTGGTCTTGGAGAAGTCCGCCACGCCGAAGATGGCGCTGTACCAGAAGGCCGACCCGACCAGGTTGTTGACCAGGTTGGGTTTCAGCACATAGGTGTGATTAAACGANNCTGGTCGACGCGGACTGTCACCAGGCCCTCTGTATTGATCTGGGTGTTGTTGGTGCCGAAGGCGAGCGCGCAGCTAGTGTCCACACCGAAAGTTCCACCCGTTCCGGTGGGCGTGCCCGAGAACCCCTGGGTCCCGCAGCCCAGGTGATTGTTGGAATCCTGCAGCGAGCCGGCGCCGTTGGTGACCGCTACGGCGCGGCTGATGCCGGGAGCGGCGTTCACCAGGGCGAACATGTCTTTGTATAGCGGTTGCGCCGCCGGGCCGGCGTGCGCCAGCGCATAGGCCTCCAGCGCGGGCGAAGGAACCGCGATCACGCCGGAAGCCGGCAAAACGTACCGAAACGCTTCGTAATTGGCGAAGACAAAGGTCCTATTCTTAATGATCGGACCGCCAAAGGAGGCGCCGAACCAGTGGGAGTCCGACCGGGTCCGAGGCGTCCCGCTGCGGTTGGCGAAGAAATCGTTGGCGTTCAGAAACTCGCCGTTGTAGTTGTAAAACGCATTGCCATGGAAGGCGTTGGTGCCGGACTTGCCCACCAGGTTGACCTGCCCGCCGGCCATGTGGCCATACTGCGGGCTGTAGGCGTTCACCACCACGGCCGCTTCCGCCACCTCATTCGCCCCCAGCAGGTTGTTGCTGGCGCCGGAATTGTTGAGGTTGTTGTAGGGGTCCATTTCGTCGCTGCCGTTCAGAGTGAACAGCACCGACGATCCGGGAATTCCGTTGGCGTTCATATTTCCCGAGCCGCCGTGCACATTGACGCGGATGCCGGGCGTAGTCATCGCCAGCGTGGTTAGATCTCCTCCGGCCATGGGAAGATCCACCACCTGTTTGGTGTCAAATCCGGTGGCGATGTTGGCGTTCTCCGTCTGGACCAGCGCGACCTCGGCCGTGACCTCCACTAGTTCTTGGGTTCCCTTCACGATCAACGTGATGTCTACCTCGGACACTTGGCCAACCATGGCGTTGAGCTTTTCGAGCGGCGACTTCAGGGCCGGGCTCTCCGCCGTAATCGTATACTCCCCCGGCTTCAGCAGCGAGAAGCGATACTCCCCCTTGTCCTGGCTGACAGCTTTTCGGATTTCATTGGTCTCCGTACTCTTGAGTGTGACGGTCGCCCCAGGCACGACGGCCCCACTCGAATCCTTCACCACGCCGGTCACGTCGCCGGTGGTGATTGTTTGACCCCACGCCGCCGGAGCCCCGGCGAGCGCAAACATTACCGTTACACTGGCAAATACCGGCCATAAACGTCTGAAAAACGGCGCACCCCGCATGTTAAGACCCTCCCAGGTCCTGGACTAACCTCGAATAGCAAATTCTCAATTAACGACAAAATGCAACAGGGCTAGCGAACGACTTGGTTATAAGTGTTGATTGGGTATATTGTTACCATTGTTGCCATCCGATTGCAAATGAGGGGTCGCCGGAGATTAACAAATGTTAATCCAAAAGAGCGCCTTTTGCGTCCTCCGCCGTGCCCCGCGACCGCTCCGTAACCGAGCCGCGACCGTCAGGAGCGGAGGGCCGGAATCCGTGAGTGAAGAACTGCATCGCGCCGAGCCGCGACCGTCAGGAGCGGNNTTAGCCCGAAGGAGTCCGGAGTCCGCCGGACGCCCACGCTATACTGTTCTCTTCACACCGCATCCGGAGGGATCCGCTGCACCAGAGTTCCGCGTACGGCTACATCAGCGACGAAGCCTTGCTGTCCCTCGACTCGATGGAGGGCATCCACCAGTTGCCCGAGTCGGCCGGGCCGAAACCCAAGGCGCCCGCGCGGCCCTGGTGGGCCTATGTGCCCGCGCTCCTGGTCACCGCACTGGCGTACGGGCTGCACTACTTGCNNCAGCGGGCGCACGCTATCCGGTAAGCGCCGCCATCATCGCCATCGTGGCCGGCGTGCTGGTGCGCAACCTGATTCCGCTGCCGGCGCCAGTCATTGATAGCGCCAAAGGCCTGGCGCGCCGGGTCATTCCAGTAACCATCGTGCTGACCGGAGCGGGCCTCAATCTGCTCCGCGTCGCCTCGGTGGGATCGACCGCCCTGCTCATCACCGTGATCTGCATGATCGTCTCCATGACGGTCACCATCTGGCTGGCGCGCGTGCTC
>PKYZ01000746.1 GCA_003132865.1 Bryobacterales bacterium | reverse complement strand
GGCATCCGGATGGCGCTGGGGGGCACAACGTGGCATGGCAGGGTGGGGCGGATGGTTCTACGTGAAGTTTTGGCGATGGCGGCAGGTGGGCTGGCGATTGGCATGGCCACGGCGCTAGGCACGTCGAAATTCGTCGCATCGTTTTTGTACGGGATGAAGGCCGACGATCCTCTCCGGCAGTTTCCGGCCCAGCCCCCTCAGAACGTCGGGACCCCAGAGGCTATACGACGCTGTACCGGATCAACGGCATTCGATTAGGCGTCAATGGACGCCACTATGTCGAAGAGATTCAGGTTCTAGTTTGGCGGGCGCCGCTTGCTGCCCTTGCGGCTTGCGCCGGCGCGGCGCGCGCTTCGCCTTAGCGGCCGGTTCCGATTCAGGCACCTTGGCCGCCTTGCACAATTCCGTAAACGAAGCGTCCAAAAACTCTTTCATGCGCTCGCCATCCGGCGCGGCTTGCGCGTCGAAGGTGAAGCCGAAGAAGAGCTTCCGATCGTAGCTCTGGATGGCCAGACCCATGCCGACGTCCCAGCCGGCGGGCACGTAAGGATAGAGCGTCAACAGCCGCCTCCCATTGGCGTAGAGCGGAACCTGCGGCCCTGGAACGTTGGTGGCCACCATGTGCACGATGGGCACGGGCGTGGAAAGCAATGGCAGGCGGCCGGCCAGCGCCTGCAACGGCGCCGGAATCGCGCCCAGCCACGAGATACCCGCCCAAATCAATTCCGCCACGCGCGCGTGCTTCATGGCTTCGGTCTGGGCCGAGATCCGGTGGAGGCGTGCGACGGGATCCTCGATGAACAGCGGCAGGGTGACCGGCAGGATCGAAACACAATTGCCCAGCGTGCCGCGATCGCCGGCCTGCCGCAGGTTGACCGGCACCATCACGCGGAAGTACCGGTTCTGCATCGACTCCTTGTGCAGCTTCAGATAGCGCATGACCGCGCCGGACAGCACGGTCAGCACCACGTCGTTCACCGTGCCGCCGCAAGCCGTGCAGATGGCGCGCGCGTGGGTGAAAGAATGCTCGCTCCAGGCCACCCTGCGCTCGCCGGAGCACGGACGGTTGAACGGCAACCGCTCCAGCGGCCCCAGCACCTGGGGCAGCACGTCCACCAGACGCTCGAGGCCGGCGAGCGCCCGCTGATCGTGGAACAGCGACATGCCCCAGGCGGCCAGGTTTTTCTGCGCGCCGGCCAGTTGGTCCAGGGTGAATTGGAACGCGCCTTTCAGTGCGCCGGTGAAGCACTGGGTCTCGTCCGGTGGCTGGGGCGGACGGTAGCGCTTGCGTTTGGGTGCGCCCTTTGGGAGGGCGGGCGTATCGGGCGACGTATCGAACATGAGGTTCAACAGCCCCACACCGGAGACGCCGTCCACCATGCAGTGATGCACCTTGGTGACGATGGCGGAGCGGCCACCGGCCAACCCATCGACGACATACACTTCCCACAACGGCTTGTCGCGGTCCAACAGCTTGGTGAAGATGCGGCCCGTCAATTCGCGCAATTGCGCTTCGTCCGCGGGCGCCTCCAGCGTCACGTGGAAAACGTGGCGGCGGATATCGAATTTCGGATCGTACTGCCAGGTGGGCAGCCCGATGTCCAGGAAAGGCCGCACTGCCTTCTGCCGGTAGCGCGGGAGCAGATCCAGTTTTCGCTCGATGCTTTCGACAAACTGGTCGAACGGCAGCGCGCCGTCGCAAATGGAAACGCTGCCGATGTGCAGCGGCATTTCCTTGCGCTCGAAATTCAGAAATACCGCATCGAGCGGCCCGAACTGTTGGGGGAGTTCGCGTGGGGGCATGGTGGTTTTCCTAGGCTTTTCCTAGGCTTTTCTTAGGCGTTTTTTAGTCGTGGAAGCCGGACACGTCGTAGGACATTAATACCAAATCCTGCGTCTTTCCGTGACGGTCGATGGCCCAATCGGCCAGCAAGGCCTCGATTTGGAATCCCAGGTTTTCGAACAGGCGGCGGGCGCCCTTCTGGCTGGAGGCCATGCGGGCCACGATCTTGCGCAGCCCCAGTTCGCGCGCGATCGAAAACACCTCCTGCGCCAGCACCTTGCCCAAACCGTGGCTGCGCTGGTGGGGCGCCACCAGCAGGCGGACCTCGCCCAGGTGCCGGAACCAGCGGGTTTCGCCGTGATGCAGGCTGCCATAGCCGAGCAACTTGCCATCCTGCCCGGCGAGCACGGTGGTGTCCTGGCCGGCTTCGATTCCCCGAAGCTTGCGCGCCAGACCCTCCGGCGCGGCCAGGTCCATCATCAGGAAGAACAAGTCGTCTTCCGGCTGCTTCTTGATGAACGCCTGAAAGGCGCCGCGATCCTGGGAGGTCATGAGGCGCAAGGCGATACTTGCGCCCCCGATCCTGGCAACCCAGGGAAAGGTTCGTTGGGCAGTCTGGCGGGACATGAAAGCACCGTCGCGCGTTAGTGCTTGCGGGCGGCCCGGCGCGGCGTGGGCGGCGGCAGGAACGGCTTGGCGGCCACGTCGAGCAGCGCCTTTTGGGCGTTCACGAGATTGGACACACCGCGGCGGGCAACCTCGCCCAACGAAGTGGAAGGCTCCGCGGACTTGGGCCGGGCTGCCTTGACGGTGGCCGAAATCTGCGCGGAAGCCAGGTCCAGAAGCTGCTTCTCGGCGGCCACAAAGGCGTCGATGCCGTCCTTGGCAAGTTCGGTCAGTTTCCTGCGCTGCGCCGGTTTGGCGGCTTTCTTACCGTTCTTGGCGGGTTGTGGCGAAACCTGTTCGGCGACCAGATTGAGAAAGCGCTGCTGCGTTTCGACGAAGGTCTGCAGGCCTTCCTGAGCTTTCTCCGCCAGACTCGCGGCGGCTGCCATGGGCGAGCCGGCCATCACCGAGTGGACCACCGTCTGGCCCTGTTCGGTTGCCAAATCCAGGAATTTCTTTTGCATTGCAACAAAAGCGTCCACACCGCCGTGGACTATATCGGCGAGGGCCGCCCTCGGTCCCGTCAGGCCCAATCCGTCTTTGGCTCCCAGGAGCACGATGGCGTTCTCCTGGACGGCCAGGTCCAACAAGATGTTCTGCGTTGCAATAAAGTTGGCGGCGCCCTGCCCGGCGAACTCCACCAGCCCGCTGACAGGCCCAAATGGCAGGTCACTGACGCGCTCCCGGACGAAACCGAGAGCCAGGGAATTCTGTTGCGCGGCCAGATCCAGCAGGATCTTCTGGGTGGCGGCGAAGCTTTCGGCTCCCTGCCGCGCCCAAGCCGCCAGCAAGGAAAGCGCGGCGTTGGAGGTGGGGATAGACTTGCTTGTGTCCGTCATGATGGTGCTCCTTCTCATGCTGCATTGCAGCATAATTTAAGTGTAGCGGGAACACCCCGTGGCTGTCAAGCAGAATCGGGGAAATCAGCCGCAGATGCACGCAGATGCACGCAGATCGGAATATCTGTGTGCATCTGTGGCTTAGTTTTTCTGCACGGTGAGGGCGTATTCGCGAAGCAGTTCCCGGGTGGGAGCGTACACCCGGACAAAATAAGCGCCAGCCGCCAAGCTCTTGGCGAGCGTGATTTGCAGTTTGTTGCTCTGGGCGGCCCCGCTGGATTGAAAGGCGGGATGCCCGCCGGCATCCACGATTTCCAGCGTATATTCGGATTGCTGTAAATCGGTTAAATCGAGCACTAAGGTGAGAGGCTTGCCAGCGGGCGCGGCGGCTAGCGTTGGGTTTTCCGTTCCGCGCGTGGTCTGGAGCAGAATCACGGCCGGCGGTGCAGTGGAATGGCGTAAAGACTGCCATGCGCTTCCGGCAAAGATCACCAGGCCCGCCGCAACCAGGCCTGAGGCCCAAGCTAATCTCGGCAATCGCCACCAGACTGCGGCACGGGGTTGCTGCAGTACCGCTGCCCCGTCGCACACGCGCTGCCTGATGCTGTCCTCGCGGGCAAGTCTGTCCTGACAGGACTCGCACACCAGCAGGTGTTCCTCAAACCCGGCCAACTCCAGCCCAGACAGGCTGTCCATTGAATACCGCTCCAGCACCTCGTCAGCGGCATGACGATTGTCGGCGAACTGCACGGCTGCACCGTCCTTTCGGAGGACCATTACCGCTTAAGTGGTATTTCCCTCCAATTACTCTCACTGAAAGGTACTAGACGTTTTGTAACCTTTCTTTTGCCGAGCTCGCCGAAGCGGGCCTTGGCACGCGACTTGAGCAGCCGGAACTGGGTATCCGTCAACCCCATCTCCGTACAGATCTGGTCCGCTGGCTGCTCCCAGAGATAAAAGCGTATCAGAATTTCGCGATCCCTGGGAGCAATGCTCTTCAAAACTTTGACGGCTATCTGCTGATTCTCCTGCCGGATGGCCGCTTGTTCGGGATTGCTGCCGGTGTCCCGCACGGCGAGTCCCCAGTCCAGATCGAACTGTTGCCTGCGGCTGAGTACATTATCCTCGATCTGGGCGGCCACCTGCCGGCGGACGATGGTCCGCACGTACCCCATCAGGCGATCGGGTTCGCGCAACTCTCCCCGCTGAATGGCTTGCGCCACGATAAGGAAGGTATCGTGGACCCGGTCGTCCAGATCCTGGGGGCCGAGTTGCCTGCACAGATAGAAGCGCACACCCCGCGAAAAAACCCGATACAATTCTTCCAATCCATCGGGATCGTTTTGCCTGATTTTCTCGACCAGTTCGGCCCAGCAAGGCTGGGCGGAAACCGGCCGGTCATCCGCAGTGTCTTCAGCCACGTCGTTTGCGATCATTGTTGGTTTCCCGTAACGAAATAAGCGCCCCAATAAAGCGGGTTTGCGCGCCATGTGCGAGATCGGAGCATGTCGATCTGGGCGTGTTGCAACGCGACGGCCGGCCCGGCCTGCGGGGCCGCGCGCAAATGGCGATAGAAAGAGAGAAAGAGCGCTCCGGCGTCGTCCGGAGTCGGCCAACGGCTGGCCACCACGGCACTGGCTCCGGCAGCCTGGCAGGCACGGGTCAGGCCCATCAAACCGGTGGCGGGAAGCACATCGGCCGATCCGGAACTACAGCCGCTGAGTGATACCAGCGCGCCATCCAGATTCCAAGTGGCGATCTCGAGCGGGCTCAGGACCTCGTGTTGCCCGCCATGGGTGAGACTCAGCACGATGAGCCCGGATCGCGCGACATGGCTGGAACCGACGCTGGAATCGACGCTGTAATCGAGGACATGCGTCGCAAAGTGCAGCACCGCGGGATGGCCGTTGATCGCCGCCTGTAGCTGCTGGCGGGAAGCCGACGCGCCTTCGAGCAATGTGGGTGTTCGCGAACCGTTCCACGCATAGGCGCAAGCAGACACCTCCCGCGCGCTACCGGCGAGGCGCACTAAATGCAGGTCGTCGCCGGCCGTGGAATCAGCAGCGCGCGCCGCGAAAAAGCTAAGGAAGGAGGTGGGCTGGGGACCCTTCCACCGCGGATCGGCCATGTTGTAAACGGGATCGGCGACGCCTACGAACGGACCGTCGAAGAAGCGGCGGCCGCCTCCGACCAGCGACAGCATCCCGGTGCCGGAAGTAATCTGCAAAGTATGACGCTCGGCGAGGAATACGGGGGCCTGCGCGCGGGTCTCCACGGTCAGCGCGGCGAAGGGCAGCTCGAACAATTGCGCATCCAGCGCCAGCATCCACCGCGGTTTTTCCAGGAAAGCCGGATCGAGCTGTCCAAACAACATGCGGAAGATCCGAGAGCCGGCCGCCTGAGTTTCGGGGCTTCCCTGGCGAACGGCTTTAGTGAAACCAGCCACCAGCGCGCCGATCTCCGGGCCGGGAGGCAGGCGATACAGCGCGAAGCTCTCGCGCGATACCGCCCATAGATAGGAATCGGGCGAGGCCAGATGAAAGGCCAGGAAGGCCGTGTCCGGACGGAGGCTGCGGCGCGTGTGTTCGAGAAGATCGGGCAGCTCGATATCGGTGTTCGACCCGGCGCGCGACTCCCACTGGATCAGCGCGCCTTGCAACCGGCGGACACGTTCGCCCGCCGGCCCGGAAGGCGCTCCCGGAGATCGCAGCAATTCCACCTCGGCGGATTCGAGCTTCCGCAGCGTCTCCCAATATGCGGCTGGCAGCTTGCGGCGCCAATCCCGCGGCTCCGCCAAAAGCGCGCGCAGGCTGGCGGCCCGGTTGGCCTCCGCGGACTCGAAGGTCTCTTGCGCGAGCGCGCGGCGGTGAGTTGCGAAATACAGCCTGTTTCCGGCTTCCACCAGCGCGGAATGAACCTTCTGGATCATGTTCTCGGTGCTGACCCGAGTGGCGTCGTCGGGGAACGCGTCGCGGCGCCAGTTGCGGGCCAGGCGCGCGGCTATGCGCAGGTCGTCCAGGGCATCCTGGAGATGGTTCTGTTTCAGGCGGACACGGCCGCGCTCATAGTAGACCACCCAGTTCGGCAATAGGCCGCCCGGCTGCCGGGAAAGGGCCACGGCCCGGTCCAGAAGCACGGCCGCGGCGCGCAGATCGCCTTGCTCCAAACGCAGCATGCCGAGATTCTGGTAACAAACCTCGACGCTGCGCAGATGGTTGAGTTTGCGCACGCGATAGGCTTCCAGGAGAGCGTGCTCGGCTTGGGGTAGTTGTCCGTGTTCGAGGTATACATAGCCTAAGTCGTTCCACGCGAAGGCGTACATTTCCTGGTCGCCCGCGCGGTCGGCGGCCGCAATTGCCTGCCTGTACAGATCCAACGCCTGGGGCATGCGCTCCTGCTCGGCCTGTAAGACAGCCAGATGGGTCAGTAGTCGGGGCATCTGTTTGAGGCGCTCCGGGCCGGATAAGCGCGCCGTCGCGCGGCCAATGGCCTCGGTGGCGGCGTCCATTTGTCCGAGATGAGAATAAAGCGAGGAAATGTTGAAGTCCAGTTCTCCGGCGGCAACATTATTACGCGAGGCTTCCGCCAGCTTGCGCGCTTCCAGATATGTTTGAAGCGCCTCCTGGTATTGGTGCAGGGCGAACCGGCAGCCGCCCAGATTATTGAGGAACCGCACCGCAATTTGCGGTTCGCCCGCGCCTAGCGCATCGCGATAGCCCTGCTGGAAAAGGGCGGCGGCGTCATGGAAATCGCCCGTACGGGACACTTTACGGGATTGTTCGAGCTGTGCCGTGAGGCGATCTTTGCGAACAGTCTTCTGGCCTGGTGTTGCCAGGGGCGGCGGCCTGGGCGGCGGAACGGAGCGCACCAGCGTTCCGGCGAGCGGGATTATCGATAATAAAGAGACCAAAAACCTGGTCTTCATCAATCCCTGCCCTGCCTTGCCGTCTGAGGTATTTCCGGTCTGGTATTCTTTGGGGATACCCTCCGAAAGCACCCCCAAAGAATAATACCACTTTTTTGCCGTGGATATGGCAATCATTTTCGCCGATTTGTGTTTTAACGCGCTAGATTAAGCGCCGAGTTCATTTGCTTGTTGTGATCCAGGACAAAAACCCGCAGAGGATCATCCAGATAATAATCGGTTCGTGCATTCGTTGTGCCTTAAGGTTCCCGGTCTTGCGGAACCTCCCTTTCTGCCTCAAAGATATCGGCCCGTCTGAACCGGACCCCAAGGTGATTTGGGCTAAACCATTCAAACGATGGGGGAAATTAATTACGCAGATTGGGGACCGGGGAAAATTCGAGGGATAAAGTGATATATCCCAGTGGTATTTCCTACCTCGGGACCGCGAGCGACTCTCGGTTGAGGGGATTAATCTAAGGCTGCGACGAGTATGAGCCGCGAATGGGCGCGCTCAACGCTTTCTTTCTCGGGCCGGAAACAGCGATGGGTTTCAGCACTCGGTTGCGACTCGCCCGGGCAACCTTCCTGGCGGTCAAAATCAATAAGGATCGAGTTTAAACAGAACGCCATAAGTAATTGCGCATCCGCTCC
>PKYZ01000785.1 GCA_003132865.1 Bryobacterales bacterium | reverse complement strand
GCGGCTTGCCAGACCAGTTGCCCAAGGCCCGGCGAATCGCAAACCACTTCGATGGGAATGGCGGCGCCGAAGGCCAGCGTAGTGGAGACCCCGGCGAGCGCCAGCAGGGGTCCGGCCGAGGGCGCCAGGATATGCCGCACCATCAAGCGCACCGGTGAGATGCCGCGGGCGATGGCGCAGGCGACGTGCGGACTCGACCACGCCTCGGCCAGAATCCCGCGGGTCAAACGGAACAGACGCGGCAATACCGCCAGGGCAATCGTGGCGGCGACGATTCGCGGCGCGTCCGGACTGGCCCGAAACCAGCATCGTCAACAAGCCCAGCGCGGCCGCCGGCAGACATAAGAGCAGCGCGTTGAACCCGCCGCACGCCGCGTCCACAACGGCGTTCCGGCAATGCACGCACACCATGGCGAGCGTCAGCGCGACCGCCCAGGCGGCTAGCAGCCCCGCGCCGGCCGCGCCTAGGGTAACCGGAATCCTCTCGCGCAGGAGTTCGCTCACGGGCCGTCCCAGAGCTCGTGAAGTGCCCAGGTCGCCGGTGGCCAAGCCGCGGCCGTAGGCGATATAAAAGGACCACAAACTACGGCCCGCCCCGGCCTCCGCCCGAATGCGGCGCACCGAGTCGTCGTTCAGCCGAAGGTCGAATTCCCGTTCGTCGATCCCAAATCCCGGCGCCATGCGGATCAAGGCGCCTGCCAGCAGAACGCCGAGTACGGCGGTGGCCAGGATATGCAGTGCGGGTTTTGAGAAGCGGGCCCAAGAAAGAGGTCTCCGGAGCACTTATCGGCTTAAGCCGGAGCGTTCCGCGCCAAATAACCGAGGGGGCGTCGGCTGGAACGAGGGGACATAATGTCCCATCCGGCTGCCCAACGTGTCATCTCCCGCCAGATGTTGGAGTTAGCCGCGGCGCCGGGGGCGGCGCAGACATAAGTGTCCCAAGGCGCTCCCGTGCGGCAGGCGCATAAGCGACCGATTCCATGAGACTTAGGTGAGACCTCCGGAGTGGCCTGCGAGATGCAGTTTGTCAGTCGCGTAGCAAACGTGCAGGAGAAACCACAACGTGACCCGCGGCGCCACGCTCAGATTGCCGTCGCGCAGGGCCGTCACGCCACCGTACCGTTTTTGGGTGCCGTTCAGATCGAGGAGCACCGGAAGGGACGGTGTACCGTACCCTCCCTGGCGCGAGTAGCGCACGCCGCGGAGTCGAAGGCCCAGCTAACGCAGGTCCGCGTGCAATTGCGGTTGAGCGGTTCCGCCGCGCGGCGCGTCCAGGTATTCGATCCAGCCATCCATCATTTCCATTTCGCTAGCTTCACCCCAGCGCACCACCTTCGCCGGATCGGGGTTCAGCGGATTGTTTGGCGAGTTGTCGAAGTGCGAGATGATGGCCATGCGCGTGCCCTTGGGTAAGAACTTCGGCTCCTCCATCCGGTAAGTGATCTGCCAGTTGAAATTGTAGTGCGGCACCAGGAGGAGGGTCTCCTTCCGGCCGTCGGGATATGTCGCTTCGAAGCGCGCATCCTTGCCGCGCAGGTGCATGTGGTTCACTCGCGGCATCCCGGTCGTTGCACGTATAAGCAACCCCAAGTGTAGCGAGGTGCCTGCTCCAGCTCCAGGCATATAGGGCCAGTCGCCGCCCGGCGAGGCCAGCATGATTCTCCTCAAGCACGACCCGCACCATCCTCTCCACCCCCACTTCCCCCCGAACTTTTTGGGTAGAGCATCAATCCGTTGGCGACGCATCCCGGGTGGACAAAATGTCCCAACGATGCGCCCACGCGGTCATCTCATTGACGCTTAACAATTTGCTCGCGTTGAGCCATCTCCAAATGGGACAGCTTGTCTCCTGACTCAATTGTGCCGGTCGACGTTAAGCGTAGCGTAATCAATAGCTTAAGCGGTTTATTTGGGTTGGAGACCCGAGTGCAATTGAGGGGGCATGAACAATAACTTGCGGAACAATCAGTTTTGGTTAAATCGGGCGGTCGCGGTTTGCGGTATCGCGCTGCTCTATGGGCTCCAAGCCTTTGGAGCGACAGCAACAGGAATTAGACGGCCGGAGCCCGGCGAAACGGTGGAGGTTCTCGTCCAATATGCGACTCAACCTACCGAAGAGCAGCACCAAAGGGTGACCGATCGCAACGGCCGCATACGGGCCGCGTTTAGTCACGTCCCAGTGGCTCACTACGACGTGACTCCGGAGGCGCTTGCGGATCTCGAAGCCAACCCCGATGTGGTGTCGATCAACCCGAATCTACCCGTGTCCGCTAATCTCGACCACGCGATGGCCAACGCCAACGTCAACCCGCTCACCAGCTACTACGTCTCGATCGGCCGGAGCAAAGCCTACGGCATCGGAATCGCCATCATCGATAGCGGAATCGATATGTCGCACCCCGACCTCGCTCATTTCGCGACGGCTATCTCTCGAGTCGTCTACAGCCAGTCGTTTGTCCCAACCGACAGATATACTGGCGATGATTATGGTCATGGCACGCACGTCGCGGGCATTGCAGCCGGCGCGGATAACGTCGCCTACTTCTTGGGCCACGATACCCGGTGGTTCGAAGGTGTCGCCCAGGACGCCAGTCTGATCAACCTGAAGGTTCTGGACAGCCAGGGCAATGGTCAGGACTCGAACGTGATTGCAGCCATCGACGCGGCTATCTCCCTCAAGAGCAAGTACAACATCCGCGTGATCAACCTCTCGCTGGGGCGTCCGGTTACCACCTCTTACAAGATCGATCCGCTGTGCCAGGCTGTGGAAGCTGCCTGGAAAGCAGGCATCGTCGTAGTGGTCGCGGCGGGCAATGACGGACGCGACAATTCGCACGGCACACAGGGCTACGCCACCATCACCGCTCCGGGTAACGATCCATATGTGATTACGGTCGGCGCCAGCAACGACAAAGCCGGCCTCGTTCGCGCCAATGACGTGATTGCAACCTACAGTTCGAAAGGCCCCACAGCCATCGATCATATCGTCAAGCCCGATCTAGTTGCGCCGGGCAATCGCGTGGTGTCCTATCAAGCCGCCCTCTCGACTCTACCCATGGAATATCCCGCCAATCTGATCCCGGTCTCCGCATACGATCCCGGCGCTTTGCCGATTGCGTCACCTTACTTTCTGACGCTGTCGGGCACCAGCATGGCGACTCCGGTGGTTTCCGGCGTGGCGGCAATGCTCATCGATCAGAATAACGCCATTACCCCCGACCAGGTCAAAGTCAAGCTAATGCAGAGCGCGTGGCGCGGCTTCCCGGCCACCACGTCCACCACCGTCACGAATCCGGATGGTAGCACCACCACTTACACCGCCAACCACGACATCTTCACGATCGGCGCGGGCCAGGTCGATGCCTGGGCGTAACAGTTCAGGTACCCC
>PKYZ01000412.1 GCA_003132865.1 Bryobacterales bacterium | reverse complement strand
CTTCGAGCTTCTACTTCGCCTGAAGGGCAACTATCTCTGGCCCGCCATGTGGGGCAACGCCTTCAACGAGGACGATCCGCTCAATCCCAAGCTCGCCGATGAATATGGCATCGTCATGGGAACGTCCCATCACGAGCCCATGCTCCGCGCCCAGCAGGAGTGGAAGCGGCATGGCAAAGGTCCGTGGAACTACGCCACCAACTCCGAAGTGCTGCGCGCGTTTTGGGACGAAGGTATTGAACGCAATAAGGCCTATGAGAGCATCGTCACGCTGGGCATGCGTGGAGATGGAGATCTCCCAATGGCCGCCGATGGCGATATCGAGGCCAACAAGGCGCTCCTGGAAAAGATTGTCGCCGATCAGCGGGCAATCATCGCGCACCGCATCGGACCGGATGTGTCCAGCGTGCCGCAAGACTGGGCCCTCTATAAGGAAGTGCAGGAGTATTACGAAGCGGGAATGCGCGTCCCGGACGATGTGACTTTACTCTGGTGCGACGATAACTGGGGTAATTTACGCCGGCTTCCGACCGCTGAGGAACGGAAGAGAAGCGGCGGCGCCGGCATCTATTACCACTTCGACTATGTGGGCGGCCCACGCAATTATAAATGGCTCAATACGGTCCCTATCGCCAAGGTTTGGGAACAGATGAATCTGGCGTATCACTACGATGCCAGGCGGATCTGGATCGTCAATGTGGGCGATCTCAAGCCCATGGAGTTCCCGATCGAGTATTTCCTAAGCCTGGCCTGGAATCCGGAGCGATGGCCGCACGATAAGATTGCGGAATTCGGCAGGCTGTGGGCGGAGCGCGAGTTCGGTCCAACCTATGCAACTGAAATCGCGGATATCGTCTCCAAATACACGAAGTACAACGGCAGGCGCAAGCCGGAGCTTCTGGAGCCCGGCACGTTCAGCTTGGAGAACTATCGGGAAGCGGATACCGTGCTGGCCGAGTGGCAAGGTCTCACGGAACGGGCGGAGCAAATTTACCTGCGGCTGCCCGAGAACGCCAAGGACGCCTTCTTCGAACTGGTTCTGTATCCCACCAAAGCGTGCGCCCAGGTGAACGAGCTCTATATCGCGGCCGCCAAGAACCGGCTCTATGCCAGCCAGGGTCGTAGCAGCGCCAACGATTACGCCACCCGCGTCCGCGAGCTGTTTCAGGCGGATGCGGATTTGTCCGCGGCTTACAATCACACTTTGGCCAATGGTAAGTGGGACCACATGATGGATCAGACACACATTGGTTACACGGGCTGGCAGCAGCCGGATACCAATATCATGCCCGAGGTGACTGAGATCCAAGTTGGCGAGCCGGCTAAGATGGGCGTTACGCCGGCCGTGTTACAGTTCGACGCGTTCAACCGACCCCGCCGGTATATCGAAGTGTTCAATCGGGGCCGCGCGCCGTTTGATTTCTCAGCCACCGCCAGCGCCCCCTGGATCGTATTGAGCGACGCCCGCGGAACCGTGCAGAAGGACGAGGGGTTGTGGGTCAGCGTGGATTGGAGCAAAGCGCCTACAGGCGCCCCCGAGGGCGTCGTGAAGATCTCCGGAGCCGGCACAGATCCCGTCACCGTCAAGGTAACGTCGTTCCGTCCGCGGGAAGTCACGCGGGACACCTTGCACGGTTTCGTGGAAGCGGATGGCTACGTTTCGATGGAAGCCGCGCACTACACGAAGAAGACCGATGCCGGCGCGGTCCACTGGGAAGAGCTTGCCGACTATGGGCGGACCCTGTCCTCAATGACCATCCTGCCCTGTACCGCCGCCAGCGTCACTCCGCCCCGGGACTCTCCGTCGCTCGAATACCGCATGTATCTGTTCGATCCCGGCGCCGTGCAGGTTCACACCATCGTTGCACCGACGCTGAACTTCGTGCCGGGCCGCGGGCTGAGATTCGCCGTCTCGTTTGACGATCAGCCGCCCCAGATCGTCGATGCTCTGGCGCAAAACTCGCAACGGGATTGGGAGGAGTCCGTGAAAGACGGTGTCCGCACGGTCATATCCGCTCACTCGCTGGCAGGCTCCGGCTATCATGTGCTGAAGTATGGGATGGTGGACCCAGGAATCGTGGTACAGAAGATAGTCGTCGACTTAGGAGGTCTCAAGCCGAGTTATTTGGGACCGCCTGAGAGCTTTCGCAGATAGTGGCCCGCACAACCACCAGCCACCAACCACCAGCCACGGCGTGTTATGCCGGATGCAGCTTTTTTCCGAAGTCGCCCAGGAGGCCAGCGGACAGGCTCTTGATTGCAGGCCAGGATGATTCCCAGCATGCTCCCTGCGAAACCCGCGCCCAGAATGGCAACATCGTATTGTTCGTTCACATGAGTGAGTGCTCTTTTTTGACGGATGACTTGATCCGCACGCCACAGATTTCGGCGAACCTTGCCTCCGTCGCCTGGATGCGTCCGGCGGCCACTTGCAGCGTCCGCAGCAGGATCTCAACGCCCAGTTCGCCGTCACTGCGGCATGCTTGGGTGAGGTCTGGGCCGGCAATGCGCAGCGCGGACGTCTGCTCCCGCGCGCGCACCTGGAAAACCGTGTCCTGATGGTCCAACAGCGCGGACCAGCCAAATGCCTGGCCAGGGCCCACCGCCAGCACGGATACGGTGAAGATGGGGGTGTGTAACTCGACATTGACGCTGCCGGAACTGACCAGGTAGAAGTACTGGGACTGCTGGCGGTCCATCAGAATCACCTCGTTCTCCGCGAAGGTGACTTCCGTGGCGAGCGCGGCCAGCTTGGCGATGTGTCGATCCGCCAGGCCGCGCATGAAAGCGTGGTTTCGGAGAGTGTCCTGTTGCGTCAATTGCCCCACCATAGCGTAAGATTCCGCAAGCAAAGCCGTTTTTCGGTGCTTATTTCGCAGCGGTAGCGCTGGGGGAGCAATTACCGTGCCATGGGGTGGAGGGGCAGACGGCAGCAGGACCGGCCGCAAACGGGGTGGGACGCTGAGGTGCTGCGAACCTATGCTGGGGCGCCGCCGTGCTGCAATTCAGTTGAAATGCGTACCCGTGAAGACCTCATTCCACAGATTCCACAGGCTGAAACCTGCCGATTCGACAATCGCCCTCGTCTTGGCTAAGAAAGCTCGGCCTGCTTCATCCGGCTGGAATCGAAAGACCACTCTAAGTGCCACCAGTCTGTCTTTCGCCTTGGGACAGCTCTGTAGGATCTCGCCGCTTTCAACAAAAGCCAGATAGCGGTTCAGTTTGCTTTGTAGGAGCAACTGATGCGCGGTGCTGTCGGACCAGTCCAGGTGGTCGCTGATTTGTGAGAACAACCTGGCCCGTCATCCTGTCAACGCTCACGATGTCAACCACGTCAGGTTGGTCTATTGACATGTGAGTCTCCTGCCCCCAAGGTACGGGAGGCGCAGGCGCATGTCAGGCGCGGCACGACTTCGCGGCGGAAAGGCCGGAGGCCTGTCCCACCATCAAAAGCTATACCGCAGCGCCAGCATGGCGTGCGAATTACGCCGGTACTGGCCCAGGAAGTCCGACTCATCCCCGCGGATCAGCGTCAAAGCCGCCGTCGCCCGCCAGTGCGCCCCGAACGCCTGCGAGTATTCGAGCTTGGCCCACACGCCCTGCCCGTTCTGCCGCACCGCGGTCTCCAGCGCCACGCTGCGGTTGGTGTCGATGGTGTAACCCGCGCGCCCCAGAAACGCCCTCGTCAATCCGCGGTCCGGTGCGAAATCGAGCATGGAACGGTGCTCGGTTACCGCCTGCCCTGCGTATCCGCCGATGAAGAACCATTCGCCCGCCTGCCGCTCCACTTGCACCACGAACAGAGCGTATTCGTCTTCCAGTTTGGTGGTGGATGTGAAGTAGGCCGCCTCGGCCTTCACCGTCACTCCCTTCAAAGGAATGGCCGCATCGCCACCGTACATGCGCATCTGCGGATAGTAGCGCTCCACATCCGCGGTAAGCGGCTGCGGTTCCTGAAAGTTGAACAGCGGCAGGTTATTGTGCCCGTCGTAGAACGAGAGCGAATACTCAGCCACGCTTCCGATGTGGTTCCAGCGCGCGCCGAACTGCGAGCCGCCCGGAAACGAGGGCGGTAGCTCGGTGAGCGCGATGCCTGCCGGCAGGTTGCTCCAGCGCTGGTCGAGCAGCGGCACGCGGCTGGCTGTGAACAGCGGCGCCCACACTACGTCGATGGTGTTCGACTGCCCGCCGTAGGTCGCGCGCGCCGCCGTGATGCCCAGGAAATCGGTATCGACAACGGTCAGGTAGTCTTGCGGCGCGAAACGGTCCGTGGGATTCAGTATGTCGGCCTTGCCCCAACGGATGAATTGCTTGCCTAATACGACCGTGAGCTTCTTCTTCGCGTAAGTGGCGTTGAGCTGCCGCACCTCGAACGACGGACGCCGGCGTTCGCGATCGTCCCAGGAAAGCTCCCAAGCGCGATCCACCTGCGCATGCGTGTCCGCGCGCGCGTCGATGCCGCCGGCAAACTGCCAGTCCGAATTCAGCTTGTAGAAGGCCTCATAGCGGAACAGCGCCTCGCCGACCGCCTGCCCGCTGTCGTTCGGCACAGTTTGAGGATACCCAATAAAGTCTGTCTCCAAAAAACCGCGCTGCGTAAAGCTCTGCCCCGAGGCCCCCGCCGCGAAAGCCAGCACCCAGAACCCAGCACCCAGAACCCTCCCCCGCCTCACATCTGCCGCCGCAACGCCTGCACCGTGAAATCGTCGTCCTTCATGGGCACGTTGTAGCGCACGTTCTCCAGCTTCAGAATCGTCCGGCTGTTGCGGCCCAGGTCGGTCATTTCCAGCAGGCGCGCCGTCCAGATCCCCTGGATGTTCCGGATGTCTTTCTCCACCAGGCGGCGCACCAGCTTGTCCTTCACGTAGTTCTCATACTGCACGGGAACGTAGTTGTCCTTGCGAATCCATACGCGCGAGGAAGTGTATTGCGAACTCTTGCCCTGCTTGGGTTTCGATTCGATGCGCCAGCACGCCGCGCCGTCGATGGATTCCTCGCCCTGCAGGCTGAAATCGAACTGGTTGACGTCGCGCTCCTCCAGATCTTCGAAGCTGAAATCCGTGCCGAAGAACCGCGTGGAGCGATCCTGTTGCGCGATGCGGCGGTCGCGCCCGATAGCCGGAGTCCACATCCACTGATCCGACGAGCGATCCGGGTGATTGATCACCAGCAGCGCCACGCCCTTTACCTCGGCGGGCTCCGTGAAGCGGATGATGGCCTTGCTATTGCCGTAGGAACCCAGCCTGTCCGATTGCCAGTGCTTCTTCGACACCTTGTTATTCGCGCCGATCACTTCCAGCGAGCCTTCGTAGCGCTGGGAGTCGGCCCGGCCGCGGCGCTGCGATTCTTCGACGATCTGGCGCGCGTCCTCGGCCTTGGCGGGGGCCGCGGCGAGCGGAAGAATCGCCAGCGCCAAAGAGATGACCCGTCTATTCATACTCCAGCGCCTCCACTAATGAACTGCGCACCGCGCTCTCCGCGGGGAACAGCGCGGCGCCGAATGCTGCGCCTAGAATCACGGGCACCAGCAGTCCCACGATGCCAAAGGGAAATGTGTAATCGAGCGCGATTCCGGCGAAGCTCTGCCGAACAATGGTCAATTGGTAGTACAGATTCACGGCCCCCGCCGCCACTCCCAGCAACAACCCGATGACGCCGATCGCCAACGCCTCCATCCAGATGGTGTGACGGATCTGGTTGCGCAATCCGCCCACCGCGCGCAGCACGCCGAGTTCCTGCCGCCGGTCCGTGATGGAAACCGTCAGCGTGTTGACGATGCCTAGAATGGCCACCAGCACCGCCACGAACAGTTGTAAGTAGGTCATGCCAAACCATTGGTCGGTTACCTTCAACACCCAGCTACGCACCTCCTTGTTCGAGAGCACGAAGATGCGGCGTTCGTGCGCGAAGCGGTCCAGAATCCGGCTCTTGACATCCGCGGCCACGGCGCCCGGCGCCAGATAAATGCGGAACACGTCCACCGCGTCGTCTTTCCACAGCCGCCGGTACAGGGCGCGCTCGATGAAAATCGTGCCCAACTGGTTCGAGAAATCTTCCAGAATGCCGGCTATGGGCAGCCGCAGAACGCCAGCCGGTGACGCGATCTCCAGCGTCTGGCCCAGCTTGAGCTTTTCCAACTGCGCCAGGTTGTCCGCGATGATCAGCCCCTTCTGCGCGGCTGCCGCGCGATACATGCCGTCGAAATCGCCGGCGGTCACCCGTTGCCCACGCGTGCGCCGCGCGATGCTCAACGAATCGATGCCCACCAGCATCACCGGCTTTCCCCGGAAGTTGATGCGCACGATGCGCACGGGCTGCACCTCGGCGATGCCCGGAATCTGCCGCAGTCCATCCGCCATGCTGTCCGGAAAGTGATACGTCCGCGTGGAGAGGAGTTCCGAAGGGGTGACGAAGAAATCCGGGCTCATGGTGATGTCCATCCATTGAGTGATCTCCGTATAGCTGGCGCGCGCCATGCCGCCCAGCGCGATGACCAACGCCAGCGACAGCATCAGCGCCGCCACCGTGGCGGACGTGCGCCGCGGCGATTGAATCAGGCTATCGGCCGCCAGCGCGCCCTCCACCGGCCGGAGCCATTTGAGCGGCCCGCGCAACAGCTTCGAAAGATACAACGACAGCGCCGGCGTGAGCAGCAGCATGGCCAGCACCGCCAGAAAATAGCCGGTATAGAAGGTAACGGTAGATCGCCCAAACACGATGCAGCCCGCAGCAATCGCAATGGCCGCCAGCGCCGCCATGCGCCTTCTGCGATTCTCGCCCGCCGAGAGCACCTGATACTGGCCCTTTTGCAGAGCCTTGACCGGATCCACGCGCGCCGCGTTGCGCGCCGGCAGAAAGGCCGCAATCATGCTGGCGATCACGCCCACCGCGGCCGCTGTCACCAGCAGCCAGGGCCGCACCAGCATGTGGTCCGCGTTCGCCGATGCACCCATCACACCTTCCATGAACGCGTTGGTGCTGGCGGTCAGCCCTTGCGCCATCAACAAGCCGAAGCCGATACCCACCGCCGAGCCGGCCAGGCCCGCCACCGCGCTTTCGCCCAGGAACAGCGCGCGGATCTGGCCGCGCGTGGCGCCCAGCGCGCGCAGGATGCCGATCTCGGGGCGCCGTTGCGTGACCGCAATAGCGAACGAGTTATAGATAATGAACGTGCCGATGAACAGCGCGAACAGGCTGGCGACGTTCATGGTCATCGCGTAGACGCCCATCAGCGATTCGAAATGCTGCCCGCGCCCGGAAGGCGGATCCACTTCGAAGCCCGGCCCCAGCAGCTTGCGCAGCGAGGCCTGCCCTTGCTCCAGCGTGACGCCGTCCTTCAGGCCGATATCGATGCGGTCAAAGCGGCGTCCCATGCCGAAGAATTTCTGCGCGGCGTAGATATCCATGATCGCCAGGTTGCCGCCGAACGCCGAGGTCATCCCGCCCGATCGCAGAATGCCGCGCACGCTGAACTGCTTGTCGCCTTCCATGGTCTTCATGGCCAGCTTGCTGCCGCTGGCGAGGCCGTTGCGGGCCGCGAAGTCGCGCGTCAGGATCAGCGAATCCGGCTGCGCCAGAAACACCAGCGGATCGTCCATTACTTCTTCGTCGCCGCCTTCCAGATCGTAATCGCGCAGGCTGCGGTCGCCGGTCATGTCCACCGCGAGAATCAGCAGCTTGCCCTGGCCTTTGATGCCGCTATCGACCACCTGCTCGATCACCGGCGCTGCCGCGCGCACATCGGGATCGCTTTGCACGCGCTCCAGAACTTCCTCCGCAAAGCCGCCGTCGCCCGCCGAGACTTGAAGCTGCGTCTTGCCCGCGATGTGCTCGACGGTCCGGTTGAAGGCTTCGAGCACGCTCTGGTTGGCTGTGTACATCCCCACCAGCAACGCCACACCCAGCACGATGCCGCCAATGGTCAGCACCCAGCGGACCAGATGCTTGCGCGCGTAGGGCCAACTGATCAGCCGCAGCAGGATCATCGGCGCACATCTCCCGCGACACGTCCGTCGCTCAAGGTGACCATGCGCGGACAAATCCCGGCCACGCCTGCATCGTGAGTCACGATCAGAACCGTGGCGCCCAGGCGCTCGTGCAAATCGCGGATCAGCTTCAGGATTTCCGCGCCGGTGTGGCTGTCCAGGTTCCCGGTCGGCTCATCGGCCAGCAGGATCGGAGGATAAAACGCCAGCGCCCGCGCAATCGCCACGCGCTGCCGCTCGCCGCCCGAAAGCTCGTCGGGCAGGTGATCCAGCCGGTGGCCGAGCTGCACCAGATCCAGAAGCTCGCGCGCGCGGGCCGTGGTCTTTTGTCTCGGCATGCCTTTCAGATGCAAGGGCAGTGCGACATTTTCCATACAGCTCAGGCTGGGCAGCAGATTGAAGAACTGAAAGATGAACCCGATCTTGTCGCGGCGCAAGCGCGTCAGGTCATCGTCGGAAAGGCTCGCAATGTTCTGCCCATCGATGCGGATCTCGCCCGCGCTGGGCCGGTCCAGGCCGCCGATCAAATTCAGCAGCGTGGATTTGCCCGACCCGGAGGCGCCCACAATGGATAGCATCTCTCCGCGCGCAATCTGCAGGTCGATCTGTTCCAATGCAGTGACCTGCCGCTTGCCGTCAAAGGTCTTCGAAACGCCGTTAACTGAAATCACCGATCCCCCAAACACCATCTTGTGGGGCAGCCAATCTCGGCTGCAGCCGGCTTTTCAGCCGGCACGGCTAACTGAAGTTCGCCGCTGCACGCTAAAGCGTGCGCCACCCACTCAGCGTATCAAAGGTGTGCTATAAATCGTGCCATGCCCGCTCTCGATCGCCGCCGGTTTTTACAACTCTCCGCGCTGGCAGCCGCGCCGCTGTTCCCGGCGCCATACTCACGGCTCGCGGCAGCCCTGCGCCGCAAGGCGAAGATCACGGACGTCAAGTGCATGATTGTCCGCGGCACTTGGGACTGGAACCTCGTCAAGATTGAAACCGACGCCGGCCTCTACGGCATCGGCGAAGCCTATTGGGGGCCTGGCGTTAAAGACGTGATCACCAAGATCTTCAAGCCACTGCTGATCGGCGAAGACCCGTTAAACGTGGACAAGCTGTACACCAAAATCCTGATGCGCAATGGAGGCGCGGGCGCCATCGGCGGCGTCACCGTAGAGGCCGCCAGCGGCGTGGAAATCGCCCTGTGGGACCTCGCCGGACGCATCCTGGAAACGCCCACGGTGAACCTGCTGGGCGGCCGCTTCCGCGACCGTGTGCGCTTCTATCGCACCATGCAGCTTCCCAAGCAACACGTCGAAGACCCCGCCGCGTGGCGCGACCTGGTGCACCAAGCGCGCGCGGAGCGGTGGGGCTGGACCGCGTTCAAGTTTCAGGGCGACGGCATTCCGCGCGCCCTGGACCCGCAATATCAGGAACCCGGTCACGATCCCTATACACGCCAACTGAAAGCCGGCGATATCCGTCAGATCGTCCGTCTCATGGAAGTTGTGCGCGAGGAACTGGGACCCGATGGCGAGTTTGCCATCGACGTCCACTGGCGCTTCGACACACGCGACGCCATCGATCTCGCCAAGGCTCTGGAGAAGGTCCGGCCCATGTGGCTCGAAGATCCGGTGCCCCCGGAGAACCCCGAAGCCATGGCATTCGTCCGCAGACAATCGCCCGTGCCGATCTGCACCGGAGAGAATCTGTACACGCGACAGGGCTTCCTCAAGCTGATCGAACTGCAGGGCTGCGATGGGGTGCACATCGACGTGCCGAAGTCCGGCGGGCTGCTCGAATCCAAGCGCATCTCCGATCTCGCCGACAACTATTACATCTGGACGGCGGCGCACAATCCCGCCAGCCCCGTGGGCACCATCGCGTCCGCGCACGCCGCGGCGTCCATGCGCAACTTCCGCATCCACGAACTGGCGAACTACGTGGACTGGTGGCCGGACCTGGTGATCCACGAAGGACCGATTTGGGAAAACGGCTATCTGACGATTCAGGATAAGCCCGGCTATGGTATCGAGCTGAATCCGGATGTGGCGCGGGCGCATCTCGCGCCGGGAGAGACTTGGTGGGGGTGAGGTTCCACGTTGGGCCGGGCGGAATTGGATTGTGCATCGTTATGCATCGTTGGGCGTTATTGTGCACGAATTGGGACCACATAAAATCTGCCGAACAGAGCCAATTCTTAAAACGACTAAAATATCTAAGTTGATTTGTTGTAGTTATGGAGTTTAATTAGAGTATTGGTTATCTTGCGGCCATTGCGGTTACTTGAGCCGATGCGATCACTCCGGCTGCGGTTGAAATTGTCAAAGATCCAGGGCGGCCCCGGCAGAACACCTTGCGGCGAGTGTGGGAGCCTTTTCGGACAGCGTGAGTGTCTCTTCGCTCGACATGAATAATAGCACGAGGTTTTCCGGAACTCGCGGGAATCGATCGTGCTTAGCGATTGTTTTCAGTCAATTAGGGATGACTGAACTTGCGTGACTCGCTCGGACTCGGCGCGCGAACTACGCCATCGGTTCATTCCTGCAACTCAATGCGCGCAGAGTTCCTCAATCCGTTGGTAGTTGTCTTCCGGCTCCGGCCCAGTCATCCAGACTACAGTAACCGATCCGGCGCGAAATGTCCAGAACTTTCTTGCTCGCCAAGCAACTTGGAAGCAGCTACGGCCCCGTCTGGTCGGCAATGCCGGGAATCAGGTACCGTCGAACGCCCATGTCGGAGAAGTGCCACCCACAGTCCAGTCGTGTCTAAACGTCTATCGCTGCGCGTGAGGCTGTCCGCTCATTCCTCCAGTTCCTTCTGCAACCCGCGCACGAAAGTGGTGAGCGCTTTGCGGTCCGCCTGCTCCCACTTCACCAGCACGAAGTAGCTGCTCTTATCGAAGAACACCGTGTCCGGGGACGCTCTCCAATGTTGCGTCATCTCGAAGGCCGTGCCGGAGACTTTCGTTTCGTACAGAGTCACTGTCAGTTTGCCGGCGCCCTCGTAGTCCGCCTCGAAGGCGCGGACGATGCTGGGCCGCGGCGGCGGTATATCGCGTAGCGATTTTCTTTGCCAGACCCCGCCGACACTTGCCGGCAACACACTCCCGGCACTGCGGGGAGGCTGGCTGCAAGCGCTCGACACGAGCGCAAGAACAATCCAATAGCGGCGTGCCATGCTACACATTCTTGCACACCCGACGGGCGTCGCTCCCTGACGGTCGCGGCTCGGTAGCGTCGCGGCTCGAGCGAGAGGGTGCGCGAATCCGCTGGATGTTACCATTTCTTAGGATGGCCGCTTAGGATGGCGAAGTTCAAACCCGCAAAAGCCAAATCGAAGAGCCGCGCCGCGCCGCAAGGCGGCCTTCCGTGCGTGATCCTGCTGGCTTCGGGCTTCGTTCTCGTGCTCTTTTTTATTTACTTCGTGATGAAATATGCGACCTGATAACCGCGCGCCGGACCAGATGCGTCCGGTCGAAATCACCACCGGATACCTGCAGACCGCGGAAGGATCCACGCTCATCGTCGTGGGCAATACGCGCGTGCTGTGCGCGGCCACCGTGGAAGACTCCGTGCCGCAATTCCTGCGGGGAAGCGGGAAGGGATGGGTCACCGCGGAGTACTCCATGCTGCCGCGCGCCACCACGAAGCGCACGCCGCGGGAAGTCAATAAAGGCCGGCCTTCCGGCCGCACGCATGAAATCCAGCGCCTGATCGGTCGCTCATTGCGCGCCGTGGTGGACATGGCGCTGTTGGGTGAGCGCACCGTGACACTCGATTGCGACGTAGTGCAGGCCGACGGAGGCACCCGCACGGCCTCCATCACCGGTGCGTTCGTGGCCCTGGCGCTGGCTCTCCAGCAGTGCGTCAAGTATGGCATGATCAAGCGCCTGCCGTTGATCGACTATGTGGCCGCCACCAGCGTGGGCATCCTCGGCGGCGAGCCGATGATCGACCTATGTTACGAAGAAGACTCGCAGGCGGCCGTCGACATGAACGTGGTGATGACCGGGGCTGGCCGCTTCGTGGAGGTTCAGGCCACCGCCGAGCGCCACGCCTTCGACGACCAGCAAATGGCGTGCATGCTGGCGCTGGCGCGGCGCGGCATCGCCGAGCTGGTCGAAATTCAGAAGCGCGTGGTCCGCATCGCGTGACCGTCTACTGCGCCACGGGCAATCCCGGCAAGCTGCGCGAATTTCGGCTGGCGGCGGAGCAGGGCGGCATCCAGGTCGAGACCATGCCTGGTCTGGCCGATTTGCCACCATGCGCCGAGACCGGCGCCACATTCGAGGCCAACGCCATCCTGAAGGCGGAGTATTACGGCCGGCACGCGCCGGGGCTGCTGTTCGCCGACGATTCCGGTCTGGAAGTGGACGCGCTGGGCGGCGCGCCCGGAGTCTACTCGGCGCGGTTCGCCGGGCCCGACGCCACCGACGAAGCAAACAACCGGCTGCTGCTGGAGAGAATGCGCGGCGTGCGCGGCCGTTCCGCGCGATTCGTTTGCGTGATTGCGCTGGTGGATGGTGGGCGCCTGCTCCGGACGTTTCGCGGCGCGGTGGAGGGTCAGATCCTGGAGGCGCCGCGCGGGCCGCATGGATTCGGCTACGACCCGCTGTTCTACTATCCGCCGTTTGGCTGCTCGTTCGGCGAGACGGCGCCGGAGCGTAAGCTGACGGTCAGCCACCGCGGCGCGGCGTTGCGCGCGCTGTTCCGGCATCTGGGTAGTGTCTGAAAGTTGCGTTGATAGGAAAACAGCGAACGCTTGCATTCCCGAAATGTGGACCCGTGTGGAACCTTCGCATCACGCCCGCCATGGAAGCCGGGATCACCGATCACGTCTGGGAGCCCAAAGAACTGCCGGCGTAGGTTGGCCCTTAGCGCTTCTTTGGTTTCGGTCTGTATGGTGACTGCTTAAGCCGCTTCTTCTCTACCTCTGGGTGCCGTTGAAAAAACTCCGTGCTTGCCCTGTCCAAAACAGCAAAGGTCTTTTGGTTGATGATCTGGCAACCGTCGTGGTCGTGTCCAGACACAACCGCCGACGTCACCCCGTCAGCAGAGTAATGGTGCTCATAAACGTATAGATAGGTCTTACTATTTCCGCCGTCCAGGCACGGCAATGCTGCATGAGCAGATATCAGGCATTTCTGCACAACCCCGGCTGCTAAGTCAGCCGCTTGTAACAGCGTAGTCTGTTTCGACTCAAAAGATATTCCACGTAAACCGCTCAGGCTGCTTTTCGTGTCCATCCAATCACTAAACATTTTGTGTATCTCATGCTGGCGATCCCCTAATTCAAAGACGTATGCCACACGATCTTTCCACATTCCAAGTCTGTTTATCAGCAGTTCTGTCACTTGAACGCAGGCCTGAGCACAGCCCGAAAATGCAGGACCGTTCACGTGGGCATGTGGGCTTTTGGCTATAAAGGACAAGTAGGGCGCGATCTCAATCGAGGCGCTAACAACTTTACATCCAGGTCGATTGACTATGCCCGCTAGGCGCTTCAGAAATTCCACCCGCTTTCCGATGTTCCACTGCCCAGATCCCAACTGGCAAGATCTCGTGCCGAAGTCCGCAAGGTGAAATACCCTGCTGCCGGTGGCGATTTCCCAGTCATCCTCTACCGCTTCGCAGAGTTTCGCGTCGGCGAAGAATCCTGCCACGGTTATTACCGCGTCGTTCTCTTCTTTGCCGCTTCCATCAAAATAGACACGCAATGGCACAGATACCCCTTGGCGATATCGCCCAAAAGAAATACCTGTCAATTCATGGGCGATTTTCATCCGCCACCCCCAAAGGTAACACCAGCGGGGGCGGCCGGATCTGGTGCGTTGCGGGCACCAGGTGCCAAAAACTTGCGTCGGGTGGTACGATTTGCCAATGGCGAAGATCAAAACGAACGTCCAGGACGTTACGGCCAAGCGCGGTGAAAAGATGCGAACCGGAAGAGCATGGCGACTTCTCAGCCCAACCGGGCATGCCTTCAAAGCCACACTGGTAAAGCGCGTGAAGATTGGCAAGGAGAGCGTTGCTATATTCCGGGTGGTCACGACGCCAAAGGAGACCTAAAAGCCACGGCGAAACTTGCGTCAACGCAAGTTTCAGACACCACCCGTTACGGGCGAATGGTGCTATACTTTGCCCGTGCGTACACTTCAGCACGCGGTGCTTCTGCTTTGCCTGCTTATTGCGACCTGTGGCGCGCCCGTTGTGGCGCAGCAGCCGCCAGAACCCGACATGGCCGATATCTTCTATCGCCTCGACAATGGAAGCCTTGTTCCCCTAGAGCGGCAGGCAGCCGCGATCAAGGGCGGCGCCCACGGATTTATTGTGATGAGCATGAAGACCGCTTCAGAGTTCCCCGGAGCGAAATCCCCAGTTCGATTCAACAGCGGCGAAAAGCTGGATTTTATCGTGCGCTCCGTAATGCCTGTCTCGGCAATAGACCCAAATACGATCTTTTGCCTGCGTAAGCTGAAGCCCAAGAAGAAGACGCGGGAGTTGGTAATGATGTCGGGCCACGCCTCACCGCTCGGGGCCTCTACCACCACAACTCCCGCCGAAGGCATGCTACCAGTCGATTTCTCCAAGTATGGAACCTCATCGTTGAAAATGACCACCACCGGGCTTGCGCCCGGAGAATACGCCGCCGGGCACCCCTATGGGCCAGCGGTGTTCTGCTTCGGGGTTGATTGATCCGGTCAACACTTGCGAAGCTCGCCAACGCGCCCGAGTCTATCACCCGGAGCCGACGGGAAGATCAGGAAAGCGCTCCCTAAGCGCTTCGCTCAAAATTCCGAGGTCCCAGATTCTAGCTCTCACCTCCCCCACATCTTCAATAGATGTTGACCATGAAACACATCCGGGTAGTACGCCGATGTCTCTGGCGCGCAAATAGGCATCTTTTAGGCGACCTTCAATCTTTCGCTCTGATGCGCGGGTCGTGACTCTCGGGTCTGGGTCCCGCAATAATGTCTCCATGTATCGATCAGAGGTTATGATCGGAGCTTCCAGTTTCTCCCCGACCTCTATTAGGACAGCAAAAAGATCTCCGGCCAATCCTGCAACATACTGACGCAATCTATCTGGAGTTCCCCCTACTTCAGAAGGGCTCCTATCCGAAAAGTG
>PKYZ01000818.1 GCA_003132865.1 Bryobacterales bacterium | reverse complement strand
GCCTCCCACCTGGAAGCTGTCGCGTGCGCCGTTGGCCGGTTAATTGCCGAAAACTCACGCCTCGCTGAGGCCGGCGGAAAGAAGCACGGCGCGGGAGGAGTAGCCGGGTGACTCCTCAGACGAGCACGGGCTGGCGCGCGTCAGACCCCTTCCGCAGGCGCCTTCGGCGAACCGCTCGATCTGAAGTTCGAGTGGCTGGCCCGCCTGGTGGGCCGCCGGAACGTCATGGCACCGTGGAGAACCGAGTGACGCTTTACTGCCCAGGCTATTAGCGTCAAGTCCCAGAGGGACTGGAACACTGTCCGTGGTGCGGCTGCGATCCCGCCGGTTTCGCGGCATCGCGAACGGCCCCGAAGATCCGCCCATACAAGTCCTCGCCATAGCTCGTTGGCAACGGTTCGCCTTCGACAAGTCGAAACGTCCGCCGCCCGTCGGCGAGCCTTTCCGCACGAAGGAACAGGGCGGCGTCCATCTTCGCGAGGTAAAACCCTTGCGCCAAATCGAACATGTGGGTTACGTAGAACACTTTGATGCCCGTTTCCAGCAGCGCCCGGACAATTTGCCTCGCGATCTCCGACCCCTCTCTCTCGTTTGTCGACGCGAATGACTCGTTGAGCAGAACGATGCTATTCGGGGTCATGTTGTCGACCATCGAGCTCATTCTGCTCAGTTCTTCGTCGAGCTTCCCGCTCCTCATGCTGGGGTCCTCTTCACGCTTGAAGTGCGTAAAGATGCCATCGCAGACATTGGCGCGAAAAAACTCAGCCGGCAGGAACATGCCGCATTGCATCATCAGTTGGGCAAGTCCAATGCTACGCAGGAACGTCGACTTGCCGCCTCGGTTGGCGCCGGTGATCGTCACGAGCACCTTGTCATCACCGCTCACATCGTTGCCGACGACTCTATCCTCCATGCTCAAACTCAGACAGACATCGTATAGTTCCCGACAGGAGAGCATCGCCTTGCCCACCGCCAAGGGCTCGGGAAAGCAGATGGGCTCACCCTTTCGGGCTAGCTGGTCACGCAGGTTCAAGCAACCCATATGGAATCCCAGTTCCAAGCGCAACATGCTAAAGAAGCTGAGAATATGGTCGGTCGACTGTGCGAGTGCGGCGGCAACATGGCCGATTCCCAGTCCCTTCAGCTCCGCCAGCGCCCTGAAGCCGCTTTCATCGCGATCGGCGATCTCGTACACATAGCTGGAGCCATTTCTGCCAGTTAGCTGCTCCAGCCAGCCCTGAAACCGCTCGGTCCAGCTCTGTCTGGTATCCGGCGGTTTGCGAAGAATGTAGTTGGTACCTTTATTGCCCTTACCGAGTTCGGCACTCATCAGGACGCCGCTTCGAAATGCAAGTTGCCGTAGATGGTCCTCGACGATACTCAGGTATTCGTCGTCAACCTCCTTGGCAAGCATGCCGAAGAGTCTGGTAAATCCTTCGGAGCGAAATTTGGCGCCGTGCTCATCGGCAGTGTGCCTTAGCCTCTTGAGCAGGCCCACAAAAAGCTGGAGCACCTCGACGGATCGATGCAGCACTCCTTCGGAAGACTGACGCGACCAGCCCCAGAGCTTCTTCTCGCGTTCGATTCCCTCCACGGCAATGGCGTACATCTCCCTGACAATGTCGGACCGCTCCAGGCAATCGGCGAGAATGTGCTGGCGATAGAGGATCGCCTCCGGTTCATGAAGGCTCGCTAAGACAGCCTCCTTCGCCACATCGAGCAAGAACGTGTCCCCGGCGGCCATCGCGCCGAACAGCGTGTCGAGCTCCAGGTCCTGCGTCAACTCCGCTGCGTTCGGCGGCAGGCACCCGTTCAGATCGAAATCCCGATCTCTGTACATCAGAAAAGCCTTCACGACGTTATGCGCCCCTTTACGCTGTCGTAGGTGAGGCGGTACTTCTCCGCGATCGCCACGGCGTAGGCAAGGCCGTCGGCAGGCCTTCTGACGATCTTGAATGTTCGCAGCGCCGGATCCTGCGGATCCACCGTGCTGACCATGCTTACGGTGGTTTCACCTAGCGACGCCAATTCATCAAGGAACGTCACCGACACACACAGCATGTCGCGCTGGACGATCTGTTGCATGACCTGTTTGCTGAGAAAGACCGCATCACTCAGCGTCGTGGACACGAAGCTTTCATTCATGATGAGGATGCTGTTGGGCGTGGCCCCTTCGAGGATCTGGTGAATCCTGAGCAGATCGTCCTCCAGCTTGCTGCTTAGGTTCCGGATGTCTTCCTCCCTCTCAAAGTGAGTAAACAGTCTGTCGAAGAGAAAGAGCCTCGCTTCCCTGCCTGGCACGGGACAGCCGATGCTTCCCAGGTAATGGAGCTGTCCAAGGGTGCGGGCGAAGGTCGTTTTCCCGCCCTGGTTCGGTCCGGATACGACCAATATACGTTCCGGGTCCCGCAGGTAGAAGTCGTTCGTCACCACGGGTGCGTTTTCGCGGAGGAGCTTATTGGCCAGGGCAAGGTCAAATACCTCACGGCCATAGACTTCCTTGGATCGGTCGGTGACGGTGGGATAGCAGAAGAGCAGCCCGGCCGGCTTAAAGCGCTCGATGTGCTCGAGACACGCGACGTAGAACTGTACTTCCCGGTCAAACGCGCCGATTGTGCTATCGAGATAGCCGCGATGGCGGCTGCAGTACTCGTCGAGGGACGAGAAGATGCCGGAATACAATTGCGCAACCAGGTCCAGTACGGCCGCTTCAACATGATTCATGTCCGGCGCGGAAGAAGACTTGAACCGGTACTCCCTTGCCGCTCCCTGCTTGAACTTCTCGAATGTCCGCATCACATCTGCGCCGTAGTCGGGTTCGGAGTCATATCGGCCGACCTTGATGCGCCTACCCTCTATGTGGAGAGAATATCTGACCCCGGACAGATCGGACGTGAGCTTCTGCGTTTCGGCGACAAGCGAAGCGAAGTCACCGGACTCGGTGTAGCTCGTCAGATACTCGCGGAAGGCCAGGAAGCCGCGCGAGCGTAGATCTGTGAGGGTCACGTCACGGGTCAGACGATTGACGGCGCCGCAATAGACGTCCGCCGCGTCCAGGAACCAGCATTCCTTCTGGTATTTGTAGTGAAGTTTGTCTGCTTGAGCGAGGTAGCCGCGCATCGTCCGCATTTCCTGGGCGAATGACCGGATATGTCCGAATAGCGCCGGGTTTACGAGGTCCCGCAGTATGTCGTAGCGATAATTGATGGTCTCGACACGGCTCAACGGGGTGTAAAAGAAGGGCTTTAAGTTGTATTCGTCGCGGCCGGCCGTCATGGACGCAACAATCTGGTCGAGATTCAGGTCGGTGAAGCNNCGCTTCCCGCCCGCCGATATCTGTGCCGGCTTCGGATTCGTCGAATAGGATGCTGTGAAAAGGCACGGAGTTGCCGCGCTTCTGTGGATTGCTTAACGGTTGGGTCATAATGGGAGAGTCATAGGAGCGTCATCATGACGTCAATCCGTAGGGGCGCAAATTTGACGTAATGGCCGCCGCTCACATACATCGGGTTGGCGGCGAACCGGCACATCTCGACAATTTGGCCCGGATTGCCCTTAGCGGAGTCCAGCGCCCTTTCACGAAAGTCGTCCAGGCTCAGGTCACGGAGTCCAAAATGATCTACGGCGGTCTCAAACAACCGAAGAGCTTCTGCGTCCGATAGAGGCTGGATGTGATACGTCTTCCTTGGATCCCAGAAGAGACGGCCCAATGCACCAAGGTGCACATGATCTCGCGCCGTTGCGATCATGGTCATCCCCGGAGCAAAGTAAAGCCGTTGCAGGAAACGGTAGGTCTGGTGACCAGCCCGGCTTATGCCTTCAAGAATGATCGTCGTCGGTTCCTGTTCCGTCGCGTTCCACAATAGCCCTTTCAAATGGAGACTGGTCTGATCGGCCAGCCAGGGCTCCCACGCCGCGGGACGTACCTTGACGGAACGCCGGAATGATCTGTGCCCGGACTGGAGCAACCCCCAGGCAATCATGACCAGAAGATCGTGAAGCGTCTGGAAGCGGGAAACGTGAACCAAGGGCTCGCCGCGCAATTCAGACTCCAGCACGGATCTCACGAGAGCCGTTTTTCCACTGCCGCCGGGGCCAAGCAGAAGCAGGGATTCCCTGTGCTGGATGGCGTTCAACAGAGCCTGCCGCTCACGCAACAAACCAACTACGGGCAATCCGGAACCCATGCGATTCGTCATCTCCCGGCAACCGATCCTCCGCTTTCCAGAAAGGATCAGTCGGCAGTCCTTCTGGTTCGATTCGGGGCGCTATAGGAGGGAACTTCACCGAAAGCTCCTACGGCTACCCGCCATAGGAGTCATTGGCCGCTTTACGGCGTTTGTGCGGACTCCACCGCTCAAATCGATTATACGAAACCGAATGGCCCGCTTCAAGGGGCTGCTTCACGCCTCCCGCGGCACCCTTAAAGATCGGGACACGGCCGGTCCGGTTGGGCATGATGCATCGCGCGCGCCGAGGCGCGTTATATTAAGGATGGCAGCAGCGGTGGAGTTCGCTCAACGCCGTACGCAACGGCCAATGACCCCTTGCCAGGCGCTGCTTTCAACAGCCAGCCGGTTTTTCGGTTTCCATTTACAGGGATTGCAGCCGGTTCAGATCCTCGCGGATTCGCGGCGCGTCCTGGCCGGCCGATGCGATCAGCTTCTCGATGGTAGCGACCAGAGTATCGAGGCGTTTGATCGCATCCTTTTCCGAGGCGAGCAGCGCGGCGCTGACAACCTCCTCCCACTGAGACGCGAGGCGGGAGAGGTTCATGAAGACCACATCGGCCACTCTGTGCTCGAAGCGCCTCTTCACCGCGCCTTGTAACAGTGACATGGGAACTGCCACCGAAAGTAACTCCCAGTTATGATCGAAGATCCGGCCTATCCGGATATCCGGCGATCGCGGGTCCTGCGCTGCGAGTTCAACTTGAGTGGTCTGGAGAGGCACGCCCAGCGCCTCCAGGGTTTGCTTCGCCAGCCGGTTCCGGAAGTCCTGGAGAGACTGAGAGAGCTGGCGGCTGGCGCGACGGGCCGGTTCCNNGGAACTCGCCGCGATGCTGCCGGGAGAGCGCGGCCATCTCCCGAGTCACGCCGGCGCGCAACCATTCGTCGAAGCGCTCCATCGCAACACTGAGGCTACGAGTCCATGCCGGGAACTCCCGCTCCAAGCCATCGAGAAGCCGCTGGCGTACAGGCTCTTCGTCCCGCCGGAGGAGTTCTTCGAACGCGGTGCGGGCGCCCGCGGCGGCATGCCGCGCGATGAGCCGCAGCGTCAGGCGCGTATCGTCCAGAGACTCCTCCT
>PKYZ01000119.1 GCA_003132865.1 Bryobacterales bacterium | reverse complement strand
CACCACTTGCTCGAGCGCCAGCTCCTGGCCCTTGCGCGCCTCATTGAGGATATCCAGGTACCCCACCCGCGCATCCCGCTCGTTTAGAAAAATGGCCTTCATGCCGGACTTGCGCAGCACGTATCGCAGCTCGTGTGCGCGATAGGCCGGGTTGACGTTCACCAGCACCGAGCCGGTGAGCGCCGTCGCAAGCTGCAGGTAAACCCACTCGACGCAGTTGCACGCCCACATCCCTACGCGATCGCCCGGACGTATGCCGAGCCCCCGCAGACCGCGCGCCGCACGCTCTGCGTTATCCTGCAGCTCGCTGTACGAGAGCCGCAGTCCTTGATGGCGGGCGACCAGCGCATCGCCGGATGGGTTGCGTCCCACGGAATCGGCGAGCACTTGGCCGATGGTCTTTTCGAGAAGCGGTAGCACGGGGCCGCGCGCGTAACTTTTCACGACGAGGATTATACCCTAACCTTTGTGTGCCTGGTGGCACAGTCTTCAGCGTGGACGAACCGGGGCGGTGCGTCACCAGGATCTGAAACTACCCTGCATGCTCAAGAATTGAAGAAGCGCGACTNNCGGCAGCCGATAGTTGGGCCAAAGTTGCCCGCCGTCAGAAGCAGTCCGGGGCCAGCCGTGTGTGGTTATCACCAATCTTTTGTTTGGGTTCGGCCGCCATCGGTTCCTCGACTGACATGTTGCGCGTTCGCCGATTGGGATCATCGAGCAAACCATGGGAGTTTGAATCCGATTTGTTGCAAAGTGCAGCAGTTGTACTCACCGGTACATTCAACTTCTCAGCCCGGTTTCTTCCCCTTGACATATGTCAAAGAGTCGCTACATAATTCTATCAGCGCTTAAGGTCTTGTTATATCCGGGGCCTTTTAGCTGTGGCGTGCGAGTCCGCCGTTGTGCGATGCAACAAAGATGGCGCCTGAAATGAGCACCGTAAGTGAATCCGTGAAACCCGCCGCAACCGCTAGCCCAACTGAAAGTGAAATCGCCACAGTTGCGTATCGATTATGGCTAGAGAGGGGCGGTCCCACCGCATCGGATCAACAAGACTGGTTGCGGGCGGAAGCGATGCTCAAAAACGCACTCGTCGTGAAGTGCGAAGATCTGTTCAGACGTGCATCGATCCAATGCTCCGATACTCGCACCGAGTCCGAAATGCCGGCCGACTTCCGATGGGAGGGACACTGGGAGGTATGGGAACGTGAATGGGGCGGCGCCCGCTGGGTCTGGGATGTACGCGGCTCAGGCGTTGGAGTTTCGAATCGAGCGCGTGCTGCCGGCCAGGCTGCGTAGACGGGTCGGCGGCCCCGTTCGGGCCCGGTTTCGGCTGACTGCACAGGGCGCTGGACATCGAGAAAGTGGTTGGCCGAGGACATGCTTTTTCCGGGCTGGTCGACCAGCCGATAGGGAGCAAGGCTGGCAGGTAGGGAAGACAGATAGACCACGGCCAACTTCGTAGCGGTCAAAGCACCCCGCCACTACCGATCGCCACACCTGCATTGGGACAGCCCCGGCGCCTGCCGCTGGTGAGCCGCAGTTTGGTAGAGCGGGTGCCGAGTCCCGTTCCCCAAAAGAATGCCCGCACGTAGCCTCGTCCCAAAAGCCTCCTCCTGCTCTCGCCTGCTGCTACCAGGAGGGCGCTGAGGGCATCTCAAACGCCGAGCGCACTCATGCCGGCGGCAAGTAGTGGGTTTTTAGCGTGGAGATGGCTACTCGGCAAAGTGAGTCAATTTGAACTCCAGGAAAATCCACCAAGCTCTTCAAGGCGGTTTTCCAGCTTCCGTAGGTTGTCCTCGACGGCCTGCCGTTCAGCGGCAGAGAATGCTGGGAGGCATCGTGGCAAGAATCGCAGAACTGCATTATACGCCGCACGCGCATTCTTTTGATTGCGCCGAACGGTCTCGGTGACCAATGAAGTACGTGCAATTTCCAGGAACGTGAAAGCTAATTCAAGGTCCGCAACTATGAACTCAGCCCCGGCCCGCCTCCAATCACCGGCTTGCGGGGCATCGGCCACGCTGCCAGCTCGGCCCAAAATGCGCCGGGCAATCTCTTCGAGTGGGAGTACGGAGTCTTCTGAGCGAACTGCCCAGTTGCGCAACTGGATAGCGTGATGCGTAGGCACGGCATGACCGGCCATAAGCATTCGCAAGACGGCTCGCGCTAATTCTGTTTGGGCGAACATGTCGCGCAACCTCCTTGTTCGGTGCCATAATTATGTTAACTCCCATTTAGGTTGACCTGGATAGGACCGGCCCAAGTCGCCCTAATGTTCCACGACTTGGGCCACCTGAGTGGCAACATGTTTCTTCAGAATCCCAAGCACCTCCTTGGGATGCAGCCGCCTCGGCGACCTGGTCGTAACCGGGGCGCATTGGTCTCCCGACGGCCGCCAGACCGTCTATAGGCGGCCGGCCCACACGGACTTGCCACCCGTTCCGGTGCACCTGCCCGATGGCCGGCAATTCTCCCACATGCCATTTCCTTTTGGACATCGTCCCTCCTATTGAGGCTCGCACAATACAGTGACAAGACCGCTCCCTGACGGGGTGCCNNCCTCTGGGCCCGGCTCGGTGTGAAGATTGTACCCCGCGATTGCTCACTGGCAATGAATTTCGGAAAATTGCAGTACGATTCCAAAGCCGCAGAGTATGTGGGGTGTTATCGTCAGCTATATATCTTCGAAGAAGATCATTGGATTGATGGAAAGTCGCAAGCAGGCCGTGGCCACTGATGGTTCAAACTGAACCACTACCCTATCTTCGTGCGTGTATATACAAGCGCAACCGCAACAGATGTCGAGACAGCATTGCGGCGGTCCCCGATCGGAACGGCCTAATCCGCCGAGACGTCCGCGGGAGCTTCCGGGATCAGCACAGGGGGTGCTAGCCGCCCTTCAAAGTTCAGGTCTCCAGCCGTCGCCCGACTTCCGCGCCAGTTGGTGAAGCACTCCCTGATGACATGCAAAACCGTGCCCCGGTTTTCCGCGATGGTTTTCAGCCACGCCCAGGCGCCCCTCCGCGGAAAGTAAATGCCGCCGAAAAACAGCCGCGCGATCAAATGGCTGATCTTGTACGGAGCCGGCTCGTTAGCGATCGAATCGATGGCCTTCCGCGTGGCCGCGGGGCTGTAGGCGTTCGCCCAGGCGTACCGGACTTCATCCTGCACCTCGGAAACGGTCATGTGCAAGGGGGTGTGCGCCATGTGGAACGGCGCAAAATCCAGCCAGTGCTTCGGCCGCGTCAGCCGCCCCTCTTTCTCCAGACGTGTGTAAAGAGGCGTGGCCGGAAATGGCGTGATCTGTCCGAAGACCGGCAGCACGGGCGGCCATTCGCGAATCTGGCTCAGGGTGCGTTCGGCGACTCCCGGCCGGTCGTTGTCCAAGCCGAAGATGAATGAGGTGATCGCATAGACATTCCGCCGCGCCAACCGCTCCAGCACTGCGGCATACTCGCCGGGCTTGTTGAAGCTCTTGTTGACGCTGGCCAGATTTGCCGGGTCCAGCGATTCCATGCCAATGAAGATCCACCTGCATCCCGAATCCGCGATCAGGTCCACCAGTTCTTCATCGCGCAACAGGTTGGCGCTGATCTGTCCCACCCACGATACTTGCGCGTGGGCCGCGATGATGTCGCGCAGCAGCGACTTTGTGCGCTTCCCGTTGATGGCAAAGTTGTCGTCGACAAAGAACACGGCCACCTGCCCCTTGGTCCGGCGCGCGCGCGCTTTTAACAGTAGCAGCTCGTCCACGATGCTCTGGTTGGATCGGAACCGGATCGAGTCGCCGAAGAATCCCGTAACCGTGCAGAACTCGCATCCGTAGGGGCAGCCGCGCCCGGACTCGATCGGAATGATGTGAAACGTTTCCCACTCGCACCGGAAGTGTTCCATGATCCGGCGCACGAAGCCCGGAATACGGTTGAACTGGTCGATATCGAGCGAGTCCCAAGGGATCTTCGGGTAACCCTGGAGGTCCGGTTTGCGCTCTTGTCCGAACGCATCCACCGGCACGTACCTTTCCTTCAGTGCGCCGCGTGCCGCGTCGGCGACGATTTTCGGCCAAGTCTCGTCCGCCTCACCCAGCGCCACGGCATCGGCATGCCGCGGGCCCCCGTCGCGCCCTAGCGCCTCCTCAGGCAGCTCGGTGACGTGCGGTCCCCCCATCACCACCTGCACCCCGGCGGCGCGAATGGCGTCGGCTACCCGGTATGCCTTCGCGATCATGCGGGTCATCGCGCCAATCCCCACCAAGCCGATACCCTTGGCGAGCACGAAACTCACGATCTCGGCATCGCTCATCGGTTGCGTGTTGCCGTCGATTAGCAGCACTTCGTGTCCCGCGGGCGTAAGCGCCTGGAGGAGAAACATCCAAAGATGCGGCATGAAGTTCGCGGTCACGCCGTTGTCGGGGTTGTAGAGTAGAATTCGCATGGAAACGCCGCCTTGCCACGAGCCAGTGATTGCGCAGTCCATTTCGCCAGCGAACTTGCTCCCGGGGCTGGGTTGGAAAGGACTCCTTAATCCCACTGGTTCGTGCGGGATTTCGCCTTGAGTGCTGTGCGGATGTATTGTAGCACCCGCACGATATCCTATGTCTGGGAATTGGCGAAACAACACATTCAATCGTTGGACTGCGCAACCCGGCTTCCAACGGTGAGGTGTCGCGCTACGCTTGCAACTGCTCGAATCGCTGTTTCAGGAACTCCAAAATCTCGCCCGGAGCAGCGGCTCCATCCAGCGGCAGGATCAGCACGCCCGCGGGCGTGAATTGGGCGCCGCGCGTGTGACTCACCAGATTCATCAGGCGCGCCGGGTCAATGTGGGTCTCCGGGTGGAACTTCACGCTAAGCTGGGCATGACGGCGGTCGATAGCTTCGATCCCCAGCTTCTCGGCCGCCGTCTTCAGTCCGGAATACTCCAGCAGGTTGCGCACCGCGTCGGGCACAGGGCCGTAGCGGTCTTCCAATTCCTTCTCCACGCGCTCGCAGTCGGCGGGCGTGCCGGCGTTGGCGATCTGGCGGTAGGCGCGCAGACGCTGGTTTTCGTCGGAAATGTAGTCGGCCGGAATGCGGATGTCGAGGCCCAGGTTCAGGCTGGAATGAATCTCCGCGGGCACCTCTTCGCCCTTCAATTCGCGGACGGTCTCCTCCAGCAGGCGAACGTACATGTCGAAGCCCACGGCGTTAATGTGGCCGTGCTGCTCGCCGCCCAGCAGGTTGCCCGCGCCGCGCAGTTCCAGATCAAGTGCGGCGATCTTGAATCCGGCGCCCAGGTCGCTGAACTCCTTGAGCGCCGCCAGACGCTTGCGGGCCACTTCGCTCAGTTCGGTATCCGGCGGCACCAGCAGATAGGCATAGGCGCGGCGGTTCGAGCGGCCCACGCGTCCGCGAAGCTGGTATAGTTCGGCGAGGCCGTAGCGTTCCGCATTTTCGATGATTATAGTATTTGCCAGCGGAATGTCCAGACCGTTCTCTACAATTGTCGTGCAAACGAAGATGTCATATTCGTGTTGCATGAACTTGAGCATGGTCTTCTCCAGTTCCGTCTCGCCGATCTGGCCATGTCCGACGCCGATGCGCGCCGTGGGAACAAGTTGTTGCAGGAAGGCGGCGCGCGCCCAAATGGAATCCACCCGGTTATGCAGGAAATAGACTTGGCCGCCCCGGCCTATTTCGAGTTCCAGCGCCGATTTGATCAATTCGGGCTGGAAATGCGCCACCATGGTCTGGATGGAAAGACGGTCCTTGGGCGGAGTTTCGATCACGGACATGTCGCGTAGGCCAAGCAACGACATGTGTAGTGTTCGCGGAATGGGCGTAGCGCTCATGCTGATCACGTCCACGCTCTGCTTGAGGTGCTTCAGGCGTTCCTTGTGCTTCACGCCGAAGCGTTGCTCCTCATCCACCAGGACCAAGCCAAGGTCTTTGAAGACTACGTCGGCCGAGAGCAGGCGATGGGTCCCCACCACCAGGTCCACCTTGCCCTCCGCCAGATCCGCCAGCGCCGCTTTCATCTCCTTGGCGGTACGAAAACGGCTTAACATCTCAATGCGTATGGGGAAAGGTTCAAAGCGGCGCTTGAAGGTTTCGAAGTGCTGGAAAGTCAAGACAGTGGTGGGCGCCAGCACGGCCACCTGCTTACCGTCCCCCATGGCTTTGAAGGCGGCGCGCATGACCACTTCCGTCTTGCCGTAGCCCACATCGCCGCACAGCAGGCGGTCCATGGGCTGCGGGCTTTCCATATCGCGCTTGATGTCCTTGATGGCGGTGAGCTGATCGCGGGTTTCAGTGAACTCGAAAGCGTCTTCGAACTCGCGCTGCCAGTTGCTGTCGTGCGAGAAGGCGAAGCCTTCGGCCATCTTACGACCGGCGTAGAGCTTCAGCAGCTCATCGGCCATGTCGCGCATTTTGGCCTTGACGCGGGTCTTGGTGCGGGTCCAGGTGGCGCCGCCCATGCGGTCGAGCGCGGGGACCGACTCGCCCGCGCCGCGAAAGCGCTGCACAAGGTCCATGCGGGTGAGCGGCACGTAGAGCTTGGCGCCGGCCGCGTATTCCAGGAGCATGTAATCGCCCTGCGCCTCGCCGTGGTCGATCTCGCGCAGGCCCAGAAAGCGGGCCACGCCATGTTCGGCATGCACCACGTAGTCGCCGGGCTTCAGATCGATCAGGTTGGCGGAGAAGGTGGCCAGCGCGGATTTGCCGGCCGGCGCGCGCGCGATTAATTCGGAGGTGTCGAACAGATCTCCGCTGCCGAATATGGCGAGACCGGCATCGCGGAAGACCACGCCGCGCCGGACCGCGCCGCGGATCAGGTAGATGGACGCAACCGATCCGGCCATGTAGGCGCGTTCGGCCAAGTATTCGGGCGTCGAGTCGGACTGGTCAAGCCCAAGCTGGTAGGGCACGCCGTACTCGTTGAAGATATCGGCGACGCGTTCGACCGCGCCGGTGGATTCGGCGAAAAATGCCACGCGCGAGCCGGCTTCGGCCAGGTTTCGCGCCTCCGCGATGGCCACCGGCATGTTGCCGTGAAAGGCGAGCGACGGGCGGGTCGGGATATAGAAGCTGGCCGTGTCCTGCCCGGCGATTACTTCGAGCTCTTCCAGCGCGATGTGCGGGACGCCAGCGGCTTGGCCCTCCAAATCCTCCCCGTGGAAAAAGACGCTGGCGGGATCGTACGCCGGCGAGACCGCGGTCTGTTCGAGCCGCTTCCAAAGGCGTTCGGCGGCGCCGGCCACTTGCGCGGGTTCGTCCCAGAGGATTACCGGCCGGTCGAACAGGGAGAACACTGATTGGCGGCGCGGCCGGACCATGGGAACCAATAGCTCCCAGCCGGGGAAAGGCTCGCCAAGCGGCGGCAGATCGCGCGCGGGAACGCCGGATTCTTGAAGGCGCTCGGCGAGTTCCACCAGCAGCGCTCGCGATTTCTGGTATTCCGTCAGCGGTAGCAGCAGCGCGTCTTCGATCTTGGTAATCGACCGCTGTGATTCCACGTCGAAGCGGCGAATGGATTCGATCAGGTCGCCAAACAGATCCACCCGGACCGGTTTGGCGGACTCGGGCGAGAATACATCCAGGATTCCGCCGCGTACAGAGTATTCGCCGACCATTTCCACCGGCTCGCGGCGCTCATATCCGACGCTCTCCAGGTGTGCAACTACATCCTGCAAAGGAACCTCGTCGCCCACGCGCAGGTTGAGAGCGAGCTGCCGGTAGAAGTCGCCTGACTCGATGCGCAGCAGCGCCGACGCCACCGGCATGATAGTGATGGGCACGCGACGGGTGGCCAAGCGCCACAGGCCGATAGCCCGCTGCTCGCAGATTTCGGCGTGTGGCGACATGCCCTGCATCGGCAGAACATCAAGCGCCGGAAGCAGTTGCGGGCCGGCAGCCTCGCGGCTGGCGATCAGCAGCGTGTAAAACGTTTCCACCGCTTCGAACAGCTCCTCAGCCCGCTTGTTGCCATCCACGACAATCGCCAGAGGGCGCTCGGTCATCTGCCACAGCAAGACGGAGTAGATGGCCTTGGCGGTCGTGGTGAGGCCGGAAAGGGACAGGTTGCCGCCGGATGGCAAGCGTCTGAGCAGTTCCTGAAAAGCCGGGTGACGGCTCAGGCTAAGGAATAGGTCACGTATGGCAGGTTGGATCAAGTGCGCGCCAATGGTTGTTCTGCGATGCCATTCCGCATCCCAACTTCGAGTGTATCAAAGGGAGCGGGCGGCGCCTCTCTTACCAAACCGTATGCAGGTCGGCGCTGCGGATGCGGCGGTCCCTGCTGGTGACCTGTACCCCGAGATAAACCGCTGTAGCTGCAACGATGCGATCCGGCATATCGGGCACCTCGTTGCGGGCCACCCGTTGCATGGCTTCCACGATTTCCATCGTAAACGGGACTTCTTCCAGAACGTGGTTTGGATCGTTAAGGGCCTTTCGCAGATCTGTGTATGCAGCCATCGGCAGGCGGTTCTTTTCAATGAGGTAAACAACTTCGGCCAAACCGATCGGCGAAAGAGCGATCTTTCGCCGCGCTACAGCAGCGTCATCGATGAATTTTCTCGCGGCAACCGACAACTGGGGATCGTCAAACAGGTGCCAGATGGCTGCATGGGTATCGGCTACTCCGGCAATCATCGGAAGTCTTCTGCGAAGCCGCGGAACATTCTCGGCCCGGTTGGTGTCGATTTCTTCCGCCGAAGGCGCCGGGCCGTACTTGGCCAACATTCCCCGGCCTGTCTCAAACGGCCGGCCCGAATGTGTGATTTGCGAAGTGAGAACTTGTTCCAGGACGCGGCGCGCAAAGCGATCGGCCGAAATGCCCTGAGCGTGAGCCTCTGCCAGTAAGGCCGCCTCCAACTCGTCTGGAAGGTCAATGGTTAGGGTCACTCGGCAGCTCCTTCTGCTTCATCCAGGATACGGTATACCAGTGTGGTTGTCACGTTGCGTCGCGTCCGGCGAGTTGCAATTCGCCTTAGCCACCCGGTAGCATGATGGGAGGCCGCATGAACAACGCAGTACGCATCGCCCGCATTGCCATTGTGGGCGATTTCAATCCGGAACACGAAACGCACCACGCCATCAACCGCTCGCTGGGGCATGCGGCGGAGGCGCTGGGTAGCCGCATGGATTCGAAATGGGTGGCCACCGGATGCGCGGCGCGCGACGCGGACAAAATCTTCCGGAATTACGACGGACTGTTCATCGCGTCGGGCAGCCCATACCGCAGCATGAAAGGCGCATTCGCGGCTATCCGTTTTGCGCGCACCCAACGCTGGCCGCTGATCGGCACTTGAGGCGGGTTCCAACATACTCTGTTAGAGTATGCCCGGAACGTGATGGGACTGGCGGACGCCGACTCGGCCGAGCATGGCGTGCCCTCCTCGAACCTGCTGCTTACGGCCGTGGCGTGTTCCATGCCCGACCGGTCGGCCGGCGCGCCCAACCTGCACGGCGCGGCGACCATCCGCTTGCGGCGCGGCACGCGCGCCTGGGAAATCTACGGCCGCGACGAAGTTTCCGAGCGGTACTTCTGCAATTACGAAGTGAATCCGGCGTATCGCGAGGCGCTGGAGGCCGCGGGGCTGGCGCTGTCGGGCTTCTCGGAAAATGGGGACATCCGCGTAGCCGAGCTGCCCTTGCACCCCTTCTTCATCGCCACGCTGTTTCAGCCGCAGTTGTCGTCGGAGGCCGGCCGGCCGCATCCGTTGATCAGCGCGTTCGTGCAGGCCAGTGCCACGCGGTGATGTGGCGCACGCTCTCAGCGTGCCGTGTCCGCACTCCTGCGAACACATGCTTGCCGCGTAGCACGCGCCGAGTGCAGTCCTCAAACCAAGACGGGGCCCGATTGCTCGGATTTACGGCTGAACAGCCCGTCAACGACGCGACGCGGCAGAGTCTTTGGTCGGCCGCGACGAGCACTGTAATGTGCCCCATCTGCCGGAGATCCAGGGCCATGGCCAACTGCAGCGCATCGAGTGTGCGGAGGCCTTCCGCCGCTCCGTATCGAACGAGTAGCTTCCTGGCGCTCTGGAAATGTCCCTCATTCATGGACGGGACGACCAGGAGGCGCTGCCGCGCAAGATCGGCCCGGAAGCGCCGGCGGGCGATTTCCAAGGACTGCAGATTGATCTCTCCCGTCCTCATCTTGATGGCGAGCACGGACTCCAACTCCACAATCGAAAGGTTAGAGATCAGGGATCGAGAACCCGGCTGCTCAAGGACGCGGTCCATGTATTCGGATCCGTTCTCTTTGTGGTATCGCTTCGCGAGTGCGCTCGTGTCGAGAAAGTAGTTTGGCAAATCAGCGCTCTTGCCGGAGAGCGATCACGGCCTCGGAAAGGGAGCCGGAGATTGTGGAAAGCGCTCGTCTGACTTCATCCAGGCTGATGTCGTCATGAACGGCTTCTGCCCATTCTTCGGGCGTGAAGTATCCCGCGAGGTCCTGGCTGACGATGATGGGATCGTTGATGGTCACCGTCACTTGCTGCCTCTCTTCAAGCGGTACGCTCTCAAGAGGCTGCAGAACGCCATTCTTGTACACGGCTTGAAGTCTCTTCTCCATACGCCTTCAGTCTAGCCGATCGCGGCCGCCATATCCATTCTTGGTATTGGTATAAAGCTGATTCGACAGGTACTCTTTCACAAAGCGACTGGCTTGGCCGCCAGACTGAATCGACCCAGTTCATGGTTGGCTACCAGGATCATCGTTTTCGTGGGTCGCCGTCAAGGTGACCGGCGCACCCCACCAGCGAAACTTTCGGAGGTTCCTGCTGCCCACCATGACCGAAGTGGACCAGGGATCTAGCCCGACTTTCGCAAAACCAAGGCCATCTTCTTCGGGATGGGGCCGTAAACATTGGTCCGGACGCAAGTTTGTGACTAGATGAAAGAAGCTGTGCTACGAGCGCGCCTGGTTTGACTAGGGCCGGGACACGGCAGGCCCTGAATACGCTGCTTGGCTGCACGCGTACAAGGCGGAAGCGTCCAGGCATCGACCAAAGGGAACACTGGCTTAATTGAGGCGCCGGCTCCCAATGCCGTCCCAGCATGATCGGGCGCTCCTGTGGTTGATTAGAATATTCTTTCATCTAGCCATTTAGAGGTCCGCAGTTGAAGCAGAGCCCTTGTTTAACAGGCCTCCGGAAGCCCGCTGTCGGTGCTGCACACCCCTGGATTTGCGAAAGTCGGGCTAGCTATGGACCGCATTGTCGATTTTCTCCACAGATTCCGCGATTAACTCGCCTCAAGAGCGACTGGCAAGTCGGACGGTCGGTTCAGTCTGTAGGACACTCGCTGTCAATACTGATATTCACATCAGGAAGATTTCAACGCCTGGGGTTAGCTCCCAATAGGGTGCGTGCACCACGCACTTCAGGCGTCTTTCAGCCGACAGGCGGCTATAGCTTGATCTGTGCGCACTTCCGCCGCAGCATATCCAGCGCCATCTGCGTCGCGAACTGGCGGATGCGCGTGCGGTCGCCGATGAACTGCCGCTGCAGCACCTGGCAGCCAGCCGCGTCCGCGAGGCCCACGAAGATCGTGCCAACGGGCGCCTTCTCGCCCCCTGAATCCGGCCCCGCCACGCCAGTTATAGCCAGCGCATAAGTGGACCCAGTGCGCCGCCGCGCGCCCAGGGCCATGGCCTCGGCGGTTTCCTTGCTCACTGCGCCGAACTGCGCGATGATATCTTCCGGCACACCCAGCCACTCCACCTTCATACGGCTGGCATAAGTGATGAAGCCGCCCAGGAAGTAAGTGGAGCTACCGGGCACTGACGTGATGTGCTCGCCCAGCAGGCCGCCCGTGCAGCTTTCCGCCACCGACAGCGTGTTATGCCGCTCGCGCAACATATCTCCCACCACTTCTTCAAGCGACTGGCCGTTGCGCGAGTAGATGCGGTCGCCCAGCAGCAGCTCGATGGGCCCACCCACTTCCACCAGCAATGCCGCCGCTTCTCCCTCGGTGGAGCAGCGCGCGCGCAGGTGAATCTGCAGATCGCCGGCCGCCGCCAGGATGGTCGTCGTGGGGTTGTCGTATTTCTTGTAAACCGGCGCAATGAGCTGATCCAGGTCCGACTCCGGCATCCCCGACACGCGCAACACCAGCGTGCGGATCACCTGCCGGGGCACGATGCGCGCCAGACGCGGCAGGCATTGCCGCGTGAACATGGCCTTCATCTCGTGCGGCGGGCCGGGCAGTAGCATCACGCGCGAGCCCGATTCCTCGATCCATTGGCCCGGAGCGGTGCCGCGGTCGTTGGGCAGGATCTCGGCGCCATCGACGAGGAACGCCTGCCGCTTGTTGACTTCCACCATCTTGCGCTTGAGTTGCGCGAAGCGCTGCTCCAGCACCTCGGTGATTTCGGGGTGGTAGATCAGCTTGCGGTCGAGCGCCGCGGCCACCGCGTCGCGCGTCAGATCGTCCTCCGTGGGCCCCAGGCCTCCGCAAAGGATCACGATTTCCGAACGCGACACGGCGCGGCGCACGGCGTCCGCCAGGCGGTTCAGGTCGTCGCCGATAACGGATTTGGTGACCACTTCCACGCCCAGCCCGTTAAGCTGATCGGTGAGAAACAGGGAGTTGGTATCGACGCGCTGCGGCGTCAACAGCTCGGAGCCGATTGCGATGATCTCGGCGGTCATCAGTTAGAACAGCAGCCTGCCCTTGATGCCCACATCCGCGCGATACAGGGCGTTGGTAGTGGCCAGCACCAGCGAGCGCGAAGGCGTGAAGGCCAGCCCGACAATGCCCGGACCGGATACGAACAACTCCGCCTGGCGGTTGGGATTGATGCGCACGACGCCCTTACGGCCGGCCAGCGAGGCCGCGACGTACAGGCCGCCTTCCTCGTCGAATGCCATGCCCTGCGGGCGCCCCAGGCCGCGATAGTACACTTCCACGTCGCCCTTCTGCGAAGCGCGATACACGCAATCGAAGCTGGAGGTAGTGGGGCCGGTGATGTAAAGATATCCATCCGGGCCGTGTGCGAAATGATACGCCGCGATGGAAGGTTCCAAAGTGGCAAACACGAAAATCTGGCGGCTCGGGCTGATCTTGAAAATGGTTCCCTGGCGGTCGCCGACGTACAAGCTGCCGTCGGGGTCGAAGGCCAGGCCCGTGGCCACGCCCATGCCTTCCACGAAGGTGCTGGCATTGCCGTTGGGCGTTACCTGGTAGACGGCGCCATCGTGGCGGCTGGAAACATAAAGCAGCCCGTGGCGGTCGAACGCCAGGCCGGTGGCGTTCATCATCTCGTTGATGAACGGTTTCATATTGTAGTTCAGATCGATCTTGAAGACGGCCACCGCGACCTTTTGCCCGCGCGATCCGCTGAACGTGGTGTAAATGTTGCCGAACGTATCCACGGCCGGGTTGGCGACCGGGTGCAAATTGTCGGCGATGGGGAAGCCTATATCGCAGGCCCACGCTTCGCTCGACTGGTTTCCACTGGCGACTACCAGTTCTCCAGCGGCGGCGCCTTCCGGCACGCGCGCGATCACCAGCGAATCCGAGCCGATTACCACCGGCGCGACCACGTCTCCGATGGTCACGCGCGGCCGGTCCGTTTTGGCAAAACCCTTTCCCTGAATATACAACTCTCCACCCGCGATGGCGGCCACAGGCTTGACTTGCGCGATTTGCGGACGGCCGTCAGCCGATTTCCGAATAGGCATATTTAATAAAGATTGAACCATCCTGCCAGAAATAAGACAAGTGCGGCGTCGAGGCCCGCCATCAGGTCGTCGGCCACGATGCCCACGCCGCCGGGCAAAGATTCCAATTGGCGCACGGGGAACGGCTTCCAGATATCGAACAGGCGGAACAGCAGAAAGGCGGCCAGCCATGCTATCCAATTCGCCTTCCAATTCAGCGCGCGGGCGCCGGCCAGCGCCAGCCACTGCCCCACGACCTCATCGACCACCACGAACTGCGGGTCTTTCATCCCTGCCTGCCGGGCGGTTTCGCCCGCCGCCCAGATGGCGGGCACTGAGACTATTACGGCGAGCGCCGCGAACGCAGGCGGTCTCCATCCTGCGTAGTATTCGATCAGGATGGCGGTGCCGATGGCCGCGGCCGAGCCTACCGTGCCCGGAGCGACGGGAGAATACCCGCAGCCAAACCAGGTAGAGATGGCATTGGCGACGTTAGTCCGCATCATTATTCGTGGGGCAGGACTCCAGTCCTGCGGCCGACGTCCACGTCGGCCTGTTCCTGCTCGGACATGGCTGATTTCGTTGCGCGAGGAGCGGGTCCTGGAGGTCTGCCCCACAAAATTGGCTGCCCAAGAACTAACCCGCGTCATCGTCTTCCTGTCCCCGCAACTCCTCAGGGCGCGCCGGAGTCGAGATCACGTACTTTTCCGAAGCCCAATTGCCCAAATCGATGATGCGGCAGCGCTCGCTGCAAAACGGCGCCTCAGGGTCGCCTAATTGGACTTCCTTCTTGCAGATGGGGCACTTCATAAAACAGCGGCTATCTGCACGAGCGAGGGGGCAGCTTCGACGCGCAGTGCGGTCTCCTGCTCGCCGCCCGCCAGCAGCGTCCCCACCAGGTCATAATCGTGCGCTTCGGTGATGCGCAGCCTGCGCATCTGACCCGGACGCGGTTCGCTACCCTCGAAATCGTTGATCAAAGTCACGCCGTCGATCTCCGGCGCTTGCGTGGGCATGCGCCCTTCCCACAACAGGTCGGTCTCCGCGGAGAGGCCGGACACCAGCACAGTCGTTTCCGATCCCACCAGCTTGCGGTTGCGGGCGCGCGCGATCTTGCGCTGCACGGCCATCAAATGGCGTTTGCGATTGTAAATAGTGCGCGCGTCCACCTTGCCGTCGAGCGCATAGCTGCCGCTGGTGTCCTCATCGGAGTACGAGAAAACGCCCAGGCGGTCGAAGCCCGCGGCCTTCACGAAGCTGCAAAGCTCTTCGAAATCGCGATCCGTCTCGCCGGGAAAGCCCACGATGAAGCTGGTGCGGATGGCCACGCCAGGAATGGTGCGGCGGATGCGCTCGATCAGCTTCAGAAAGATGTCGCCGGATGCCCCGCGCTTCATCCGCTTCAATACCGCCGCGCTGGCGTGCTGCAGCGGCATGTCGATATATTTCACCAGCGCATCGTGCGCCGCCATGGTGTCGAGCAGCTTCTGCGTCACCTTGTTGGGATAGGCGTACAGAAACCGGATCCACTTCTCGCGCGGCGTTTCGATTTGCGCCAGCCGCGCCAAAAGCTGCGCCAGGCCGTCCGGGATGCCCAGGTCTTCCCCAAAGCAGGTCGTATCCTGCCCGATGAGGTTCATCTCTCGCACGCCCTGCCGGAACAGGCGCGTGGCCTCCGCAATCACGGATTCGAAGCGCCGGCTGCGGAATTTGCCGCGATACTGCGGGATCACGCAAAACGTGCAGGGATGATCGCAGCCCTCCGCGATCTTGATGTAAGCGTAGTGGCCCGGGGTGGCCAGCACGCGCGGCGTCAGATCGTGGTAAAGATACGCGGGTGCCGGGTCCGTGCCGGCCTCATCGGCCCAGCCTTCGCAGAGGCCGGCGATGCGGTCCAATTCGTTGGTGCCGATGAGCGCATCCACCTCCGGCATGTCCCGGCGGATGTCGCCGCGATAGCGTTCCACCAAGCATCCGGCCACGATCAGCTTCTTGGCGCGGCCGATCCTCTTGTATTCGGCCATCTCCAGGATGGTATCCACCGACTCCTGCTTGGCGGGATCGATGAAGCTGCACGTGTTCACCACCAACACGTCGGCCTGATCCGGATGCGGCGTCAGCTCGTGCCCGCGGGACACAAGCTGGCCCATCATGACTTCGCTATCCACCAGATTTTTGGGACAGCCCAAACTGACAAAGCCGATTTTCAAGGTTGATTTCCGGGAAGACGTACTCTCTTGAGGATAACACGGCGGGTTGAGCGGGCTTACCTCGGCTTATTCCGCAGAAACCCGCTGATCTCGCTCACCAGCTTGTCGATGCGCTCATCCAAATTCCGGGAGCGCCACTACCATCAGGTTTTCCAGCCGCGCAACGCGCGTGTTTAGCGGTTTCCGCCATAAGTATTCTTCCGCGCCAGCTAATATCGGAACAAACCGCCCAGCGTTTCCGGCCTAGCCGAGCCAGACCTGCCTCACTTGTCCCACCAGTGGCGGAAGCATTATAGTTGGGAGGAACGATGAATATCCCGAACCTGCTAACGATCTTGCGGATCTTCTTCGTCCCGCTGCTGGTCGCCGCGCTCGTCCAGGAGCGCGTGGCGCTGCACTTCCGCGGCGCCACCATCACTAACGTCTGGCTGGCCTTGGCCATCTTCCTCTGCGCCGCCAGCACCGACTTGCTGGACGGTTACCTGGCGCGCCGCTGGCGTCAGATCACCACCATCGGCACGTTGCTCGATCCCATCGCCGACAAGCTGCTGGTATCTTCGGCGCTGATTGCCCTGGTGCAGGTGCGCGCAGTCCCGGCTTGGATGGTGATCCTGGTTGTAGGCCGCGAATTCGCCGTCTCCGGACTGCGCGCCATCGCCGCCGCGGAAGGCTATACCATTAAAGCCAGCGACCTCGGCAAGACCAAGATGGTGTCCCAGGTCGCCGCCATTTCCTGCCTGCTGCTGAGCATCCGGTACCCGGTGCTGGTGATGCCGGGAATGGTGCTCATGTGGGGCGTCGTGGTGTTCGCCATGCTTTCGGCGTTCAGTTACTTCCGCAAGTTCTGGCGCAAAATCGACGGCAGGATCAAGAAGCGCCGCCGGCGCGAATTGCTCCTCACCGAGAAGCGCAAGAAACAGATGGCCCTGCGTCAGAGCGGTTCCGGGGCGGGAGCCAGGGCGGGCTTGGGTGGCGGCGGCAGGATGTGAATCCCGTCGCGGGTCACCTCCACCATGCGCACCTGACCCTTCGGACCCAGCGTCCCCGCCGGCTTCCCATTCACCGTCACCAGCAAGCTTCCCGCGTTGCCCGTGCGGATGCGGAGGCCTTCCACGGCTGCAAACGTCTTCACTACGCTCGGTTTTAGCTTACCGATCATGACGCTCTTGCCATCGGCCCACACTTGCACCCAGGCGACGGCATCCGCCGTCAGCGAGACTTGCAGAGTGGCGGCTGGATTGGCGCTCTCGACCGGCGCCGGGGCCGCTTCCTGCGCCGGCGCGGATGCGGACACGTCAGTCTTGGGGGGCGTCTCCGGGTTGTTCGCTACCGCCGGCGTAACGGGCGCGGGCTCGGCAGTCTTGGGGGCAGGCGCGGGCGCCTTTTGCGCAGCGGCAATCGGCGGCGTCACCGGGGCTGGCCGGCGGCTCCGCTGCCACCACGCATAAACCGCCGAACAGACCAGCATCACCGCCACCACCAACGCCAATGCGGGCAAAACAGAAGAATTGGAGCGGCCGGTGCCCTCCCATTCGGCCACTGGGGGCACCTTGAAAGCCGGCTGGAAGCGCGTGCCCGCGAAGCTGGGCAGGTCCCCTACGGGATTGATGGCCTTCTCCACTTCGGCGGCCATTTCCTCTTCGTCCAAGCCCAGGAAGCGGGCGTACTGCCGCACAAAGCTCTTCGCGAACACGCCGGCAACAACTCGAACTGATCTTTTTCGATGGCGTCCAGCAGGCGGGCGGAGATCTTGGTTTCGCGGGAGATCTGCTCCAGGCCCAAGTCCTTCCGCAGACGTTCCCGGCGCAACGTTTCGCCGACGGAACTCATAACCTCGATGCAGCCCCTGAAGCTATAATACAACAGTAAACCTGTGAACCTGCTGTTTCGAATACGCTGGCGAGAGCGCCCACGCCATACATGATTGCCTGCCTGGTGTGCGGCCACTCGGCGTTCCGTACGCTATTGACGGCCACCGACCGCTTGTACGGAACCACAAAACGCGAGTTTCAGATCGTCGCGTGCGAAGGCTGCGGGCTGATGCGCCTGGCGCCGCTTCCCTTGCCCGAAGATCTGCCGCGCTATTATCCCGCGCATTATTGGTACGCGCCGGATTCGAGCCTCGCCGCGGGCCTGGAAGAACGCTACCGGCGGCTGGTGCTGCGCGACCACGTGCGGTTTGTCAGCCGTGCACTGGCCGAATGCGGAGAATCCGGTCACGTGCTGGACGTGGGTTGCGGCGGAGGCCTGTTTCCGCACCTGTTGCGCGAGCGTGGCTTCGCGGCTATCGGCCTGGATTCTTCTCCGGAAGCCGCGGCGGTCGCCTGGCACACCAATGGCGTGCCCGTGCTCTGCGGCGATCTGGCGCAAGCGCCGCTGGGCGCTGCGGCGTGCGCCGGCATCACCATGTTCCATGTGCTCGAGCACGTCTACGATCCGCGCGCCTATCTGGCCGCCGCGCGCGTCCTGCTGAAGCCCAAAGGCCGGTTGATCGTGCAAGTGCCCAACGCCGCCTGTTGGCAGTTCCGTCTGCTGGGCTCCCGGTGGAACGGCGTGGATGCGCCCCGCCATCTCACCGACTTCCGCGCCCGCGACCTGGAAGCGCTGTTGGCCGCCGCCGGCTTCCAGGTGCTGCGCCGCAAATATTTTTCCCTGCGGGATAACCCCGCGGGCCTCGCCACCAGCCTGGCGCCCACGCTCGACCCCATGGCGCGCCGGGTCCGCGGCTTGCCTGAAACGCCGGGCGCTAGGTTGCTCAAGGACCTTGCGCATTTCAGTTTGCTGGCCGCCGCCCTACCCTTCACGCTGCTGGAAGCGGCTTGCCATGCGGGATCGACCATTATGATCGAGGCGCGTAAAGCGCCGTTGCATAAAGCCGCGCGTAAAGCGCCGTTGCATAAACCCGCGCGCAAAGCGCCATAGCATAGAGCCGCGCGCAAGACCCCATGAGCTGCTCCGCCATAGTCGATCGCCTGCCGCGCTGGTTGAGCCGTCGCGTTCTGCATTTCGAAGCCGCCATTGAGGATGCGGTGGCCGGCTTCGCAGCCAGCCTGCCGGCGGGCGCGCGCGTCTTGGACGCCGGCGCGGGCGAAGTCCGCCACGCACGCTACTTCACCCGCCAGCGCTATTGCGGCGTGGACCTGGCCGTGGGCGATCGCACTTGGAATTACAGCCGCCTGGATGCCGTGGCCGATCTTACGCGCCTGCCGTTCGCCTCCGGCTGCTTCGACGCCGCCATTAACATTGTCACGCTGGAGCATGTGCGCGAGCCGGAGTCCGTTTTGCGCGAGATCGCGCGCACGCTCGCGCCCGCGGCCCCGCTGCTCGCCATCGTGCCGCATGAATGGGAAGTGCACCAGGCGCCGCACGATTACTTTCGCTTCACATGCCATGGTATCGAGTACCTGCTGGAGCGCGCCGGCATGGTCGAAATCGAGATCCGTCCCGTGGGTGGATATTTCCGCCTGCTGGCCCGCCGCCTGCTGAACGGGCTACAATTCTTTTCAGGCGGCATCCGCTGGCTCGGCTTCATTCCCGCCGCCCTGTTGCTGGTTCCGCCCGCGCTCTTGATCCCGTACCTGGATTTCCTGGACCGGGACCGCAACTTCACGCTCGGATATATATGCACCGCAAAAAAATCGTCCTGATCGTGCTGATCGTGACCGCCGGATGGCTGACGCTGGCCGCCCAGGCCCATGAATTCAGCGGCGCGCGCGCCATGGACTACGCGCGCAAGGCCGTTGCGTTCGGACCGCGTCCGCCGGGATCGGCGGCGCTGCGCAATCTGCGCGCTTACATCGTGGCGCAGTTGAAGCTGCGCGGATGCGAGGTGACCCAGGATAGCTTCACAGGCCGCACGCCAGGCGGTCCGGTTGCCATGGTGAACATCATCGCGCGCTTTCCGGGTAAGTCCAGCCGCGCCGTGGTGCTCACCGGACACTACGACACCAAGAAAATGGCCGGCATGCGCTTCGTGGGCGCCGACGATGGCGGCTCGTCCACCGCATTCTTGTTGGAGATGGCCGAAACGCTGCAAGGCATGCCGCATAATGACGACATTTACCTGGTTTGGTTCGATGGCGAGGAGGCCTTCGGCCAATGGTCCGCGACCGACAGCCTCTACGGCAGCCGCCACCTGGCCGAGCGCTGGGCCGCCGATAGCACGCTAAGCCGCATCAAGGCGCTGATCAACGTGGATATGATCGGCGGCAAGAACTTGGACATTATGAACGAGGAAAACTCCTCGCTGGCGCTGCGCAAACTGATCTGGGGCACAGCCGAGCGCCTAGGTTACGGCAAGTATTTCGACACCGGCGAAGGCTCCACCGACGACGATCACATGCCGTTCGTCAAGATGGGGGTCAACGCAGTGGACCTGATCGACTTCAACACTTCGAAGAAGACTTATTGGCACACGCCGGAAGATACCATCGACAAACTGGCCACGCACAGCTTCGAAGTGTTGGGAGCGGTGCTTACGGAAGTACTGAAGCAGTTGTAGGACAGGACTCCTGGCCTGTCCAGCCTTACAAGTGACTGATTCCCGTCACTCAATTACGATGGTCGGCTTCTCCCCGCGCGTGTCGGCGTCTTCCAGTTCGGTGCGAACAGTACGGCGCTCGCCCGGCATTAGCGCGATGTAATTGTCGCTATAGATCGCCGGCAGAATGCGGTCGCCGCTCTTCGCGCGCACCGCCTTCAGCTTCACCATCAGCGCGGGCGTCTTTGCAGGATTGTGCACCGTGGTGGTCAACAGCCAGCGGCCACCTTGCCGCTCGGCGTGCGTGACGGCTTCCAGCTTCACCTTCGGCAAATCGCGCAGCGCCCGGTAATTGTATTCCTCCAGGCCGCGCCAATAGAAGTTCTCGGAGACGGTCTCCCCGCCGCGCGCGAGCTTCAGCCGGATGAATTGCACCGGAGTCAGCCCCTCCGGATACTCTATGTGGATAGGCGAGACCATGCTGTCCTCGCTGCTATCCACGGGCGCCGGCCGCTCCCACTTCACCGCGCCATCCATATTGAGCAATTGCGCGCTCGCCGTGAGTCCGCGCGCATCGCCCGCGCTGTAGTTCACTACTTCGACGTTATCCGTCACCGGATTCCACTGAATGTGCAACGGCTCGCAAGCCTTCTTCGCGCCAAAGTAACCGGCGGTCGGCTCCAGGTAATAGTCATAGGTCTGCCAGACGAACGAGGGCCAGGTAGGATGACTCATCCAGATCAACAGGCCCATGCGATTTTTGCTCTGCGCTTCGTACATGGCGCGATAGCCTTCATAGTTGACATATTGCGCGAGCCGCACCCAGTCCGCCGCATTGTCCGCGCCGCCATAGCTTTTGTCGATGCGCTCGCGGAAGGACGCGCCGCCCTGCGCGCCGTTGAGCGAGAAGTCGTGCAGGCCCCACACGCGCCCTTGCGGCCACATGGCCGATTCCGGCATCATGGCGCGCAGGCTATCCATGCTCACGATGTTCGGCATGCCCAACTCGCTATGCAGCTTGGGCGTGGCGCGCTGTGCGAAATAGAATTTCAGCGGCATCGCGCGGTAGGGGCCGTGTCCGCTCACCGTGTCGTCCGCCGAGCTGGAAATGTAGTGCAGCCCCGGATGCAACTCCGCCAACGCCTGCCGCATGCCTGCCTCCAGCGGCTTCGGCGGCTGGCCTTCGTTGCGCCCGCAGTAGAGGCCGATCGAAGGATGGCTGCGAATGCGCAGCACCGTGTCCTTCACGTTGCGCATGAATAGGTCGTTATCGTCCGGGTCGGGTCCGTCAAACGGATTGGCCAGCCAGAAGTCCTGCCACACCACGATGCCGTGCCGATCGCAGGCCTCGTAGAATGCGTCTTCGCCTATCTGTCCCACCCAGTTGCGGATCATCGTGAAGTGCATGTCGCGGTGGTAGCGCACGGCCGCGTCGTATTCGCGCGCGCGGTAGCGCAGCATGGATTCACTGAAGCCCCAGTTGCCGCCCAGCGGCACGAAGCGCCGCCCGTTGATCCAAATCTTCAGCGCGCCGCCGTCTTCACTGTAAGTGAATTGGCGGATGCCGGCCTGGAAGGATTTCGCGTCCGAGACACCGTGGTTCGCGGTTTCAAACTGCAGACTCACTGCGTACAGGTTCGGGTCGCCGTAGCCGTTGGGCCACCAGAGCTTGGGATTGGTCAGATGCAGTGCGTGCTTGACAGTCTGGCTGCCGGAAGGTTCCAGGTTCACGGGTTCGTCGAAGGCCATCTCGCCGAAGTGGCCGTGTAGGGTCCCTGTAACTGGCTCTGACTCGTGGTTCCGCAGAGTCGCTTCAATACTGACATCCGCGCCCTGGCCTACGCTGCTATTGACGAACAGATCTTCGATAGTGACCGGCCCCGTGGTGGTCAGATACACATTGTTCCAGATACCTGTATTCCGCCCGCGAATCGTGGGAATCCAGTCCCAACCAATAGACGCATGATAGGTCGGGTTATCCGCGCCCAGCGCGCCACCGTTCTTGTCGGGATTGTCGAAGGTCTTCTCCTTGACGCTGCCGGGCGTGGCATTCTTCTCCACCAGCACGGCCAGCGCGTTCCTCTGTCCGGCATGCACGCGGCTGGTGATATCGAACCGGCCGCGCATGAATCCGCCTTCAATGCGCCCCAGTTTCTCGCCATTAAGGAAGACATCCGCCTTCCAGTTGACGCCGTCGAAGTTGAGCCATACGTGCTTACCGGGCGCAACCGGCGGAATGGCAAACTCGTTGCGATACCAGAAATCCGCGTAGAAAAACGAGTCCGAAATCGCAAGCTGATTATCGGCATAGTTAGGATCGGGCAGCGCGCCGGCATTGTAGTAACTCGTGAGTACGGTGCCGGGCACAGTGGCGACGAGCCACTCCGCGGCATTCGCAAGATGGAATCCAGGCTTCGAGAGCGTCGCGCCGTCCGCGCTGACTAGCGAGTCGCGTTGGATGCGCCACGCCCCGCCCGCCAGGTCCAGCGCGNNCGTACACTTCCATCTCGCTCAGGATGTAGCCTTCGGGCGATGCTGCTTTGCTTAGCATCAGGCGCACGTAACGGCCTTTGGCCGGGCTGGCCAGTTTCATGTCGTCGGCAATGGGCCGCAGCGTCTTCCAATTCGTCGCGTCGTCCGAAACCTGAAGCACGCCGTCCGCCGCGCTGCGGATCCAGTGCAGAGTCACATGATCGAATGTGCATACCGCGCCGAGATCGACATACACCCACTCTTCGCCCGTTCCGGCGCTCTTCCAAGCGCTGGTGAAGTTATACGGCCCGCCCGCCTCCACTCGGACGTTTTGATCGAACAAAGCCATTTCGCCGACCTGCCAGCCCATCGTGCTGCCCGCCTCCAGCGATACGCGATAGAATCTGCTGCGCGAGGGCGCAGTCAACGGGATAGAGGGTTTGAATTCCTTAGCCGGACGGTCCGCGCCGGACGCCCGGCCCAGTTCCTTCCATGTCTGCCCGTCGTCCGACCCGGAGACCACCGCGCTCCAGCCTGCTTGGCCGGACTGCCCCGATTGCACGCGCGCGTCGATGTCCACGCGATCCACTTGGCGCGCACCCTCGCCGCCCGCCAACTCGACCTGTACCCATCCGCCGGTGCCCTTCAGGCTCACGCCCGTCAGCCAGTTGTGATCTAACAACCATTCGCGTTCGTTCTTTTTGAGCTCGCCCTGCTGGCTGGTGGAGACTGCCACCCAACGCGGCAGTTTCGTGTCCTTGATGCCGTCGGTGATCAACTGTGCCGTCAGATTGTAGTCGTAACTGCTCGATTGGTACGCTGGCCGATGCAACGCCAGGTTGCGATAAGTCTGATCCAAGTGAGTAACCGGCGCGAAGTTTTCCCTGGGATCGCCGGGGTACACGCCGACTCCCAGCGTGTACTGTTGTGCCTGAACCGCGGACCATGCCATAAGAGTGAGTAAGACAACGTGCCGCATCGTTATGTCCTTTCGTCGAGATTGCTGAGCGCGAAGGCGTACGCGCCGATAGCCGTAGCTTCGCTGGTCCCCAGCCGTGAGATGCCCACCCCAGTGCGCTGCAATCCATCGAACTTCACCTTGCGCGAACTGCCGGGGACGGTCAGTTCCTTGGTTTCTCCCTTGAGGAACGCCTCCAATTGCCGCGGATCTTCCAGGTTGAACGCGCGCTGCGCCAGCCGCGGAAACGGCTCTCCGCTGGGCGCTTGATACGTGCCGTTCATTTCGTCGACGATGGCCGGCAGGAACTGGCGATGCGCGGCCGCGATGCCGCCGCCGATCACGACCAAGCCGTCCAGCAGCGTGATGGCCTGCGCGATGGCGTCGCCGGCCACTTCCCCCATGCGGCGAAAGGCTTTCTGCGCCGCCGCGCAATTGCCTGCCGCGTGTCCTTCGGCGATCTCGTAAATCACCTTCGGCTCCGGCGCGTCCTCAAACCGCAGCCCTGCTTCCGCCGCGTAAACCCGCCGCACCGCGCGAATCGACGCGCCTTCTTCTGCGTTCGTGTCGCGCTCCAGTTTGTGGCGCGCCAGCCAGATCTCGCCGGCCATCGAGTTATCGCCGACAAATAGCGCGCCATCGCGCACGATGCCGCCGCCGAATCCGGTGCCCAGCGTGACACCGAACAGGTTGCGATAGCGCTTCGGGCTGCCGGCCATTTCGAGCAGCCCGTTGACATACGGCAGGAATCCGGCCGACGCCTCGCCGTAAGCGAACAGGTCGCCATCGTTGTTGATAAAGGTGGGCAGGCCGAACCGATCTTCGAGCATCGGTCCCAGCGCCACGTCGCGGTAGGCCGGCAGATTGCCCGGGCTCACGATAATGCCGTTGAAGTAATCCGCCGGGGCAGGGAACGCGAAGCTGATAGCCACCGGCGGCGCGGGCAGTTGCCCCTGCACCCTGCGGAAGCCTGCGACGATGTTGGCGAGCGAGAGATCGAGGTTGTCCGCGTTCGATGGCAGCGCGAAGCTTTCAACCACCGGACGGTTCGCCTGCATCGCCGAGAAGACGAAGTTAGTGCCGCCCGCATCCAGTGTCATGACGATGCGATTGTCGTTGGTGTATTGCTGCATGGTTGATTACGCTCGCGCCGCCGCACGGTTGGCAAACGCTGTCCAGGTGATGTACAAAATTGCGGCCAGCGGCACCAGAAAGCTCAGTTGCACGGAGCTGTGATCGGCCACCAGTCCCATTAGCGGCGGCAGACACGCCCCGCCCAGAATGGCCGTCACCATCAGGCCCGACAGCTCATTGGTGTGCTCCGGCATGGCCTCAACCGCAATCGCGAAAACCAGTGGGAAGATATTCGCAAAGCCCAGCCCCGCCACGAAGAAGCTGGCCACCGCCAGCGTGCGATCCGGAACAAACAAACCCAATAGCGCAACCACCGAGACTCCGCATGTAGCCAGAAAGAATTTCCGCGGCGCGATCCAATTCAGGATAACCCCGCCGGAGAAGCGCCCGATGGTGAGCGCGGTGAAGAACAGCCCCGTGCCCAGCAGGCCGACCTTATTAATGTCGATGTCGAAGCGCTCCTTCAGGTACAGCGGAATGCCCGCGCTTACGCTGACTTCCGCGCCCACGTAAAAGAAGATCGCGGCCACCATCATCAGCACGTAGCCGTTCGACAGCAGCGCCAGGCACGAGCGCAACGTGGCCGCGTGATGCTCGCTCTTCTTCTCCTCCACGCGCAAACCCGCGACGGCCACCACCGCCACCACCAGCGCCACCGCATAGATGGGGAAGATCACCCCCCAACTCGCGCCGAAATACTTCGCCGCCACCACCGGAATCATGGGGCCCGACAACGACCCAATGGCCTTCACGAACTGCGCCAGCGAAAGGTTGCGCGCGTATTTCCCCGGATCGGAGACATCCCGCATGATGGGATTGCCCGAGACCTGCAGAATGGCCGCGCCCGCGCCCACCAGCAGCACGGTCAGCAGGAAGCGCGCGAAGGAGGTGAGTCCGAAGGCGGCATTCAGCAGCCCGATCAACGCCACTACCAGGCCCAGCATCAGCACGAGCTTTTTGCCGTGCTTGTCCTGATAGACGCCCATGGGGATCGAGAGCAGGCCGAACATGACGAATCCCACGAAGGGGATGAGCGATGCCACGGCGTTGCTGAGCTGGAACTCGTTCTTGGCGAGGCTTACGAAAGGCCCCACGGCGTCGGCGAAGCCCATCGCCAGGAAGGCCAGAAAGACCGGAAACGTGCGTAGTCGCATATCGGATTGGAATCTCCGGGAATAGAGAGTATATCGCCCGGCGCGACCCGCTAAAATAATCGTTGGACCAGGCACCGCCGTGGAACAAAATGCACATACTTCCATCCTTAACCAGCATTTCTCACATGAGGCCCGATGCGGCACGCAAGAGTGCGTACGCCACCATAATCCTCGCCCTGACCCTGCCGCTCGCCAACGCCCAAGTCCGCGTCTGGCAGGCCACCCTCACCTTGCCGACGTACGAAGAAGGCGCGCCCGATCCCAACCCGCCCTTCGACGCCTTCTCCACCGGCCGCTTCAGCTATCCCTATACCCTCCGCGAGAACCTGACCAACCAGCCCGTTTCGCACGACTGGCGCGCCGTCTATCTGGAGAACGAATATCTCAAATGCTCCGTCCTCCCCGATATCGGCGGCCACCTCTACACCTGCATCGATAAAATCAGTGGCCAGCCCATGTTCTACGCCAACCCGTCCATCAAGAAGGCTAACATCGGCTATCGCGGCGCATGGGCCGCCTTCGGCATCGAGTTCAATTTTCCGGTTTCCCACAACTGGGTCTCCATGTCCCCCGTGCAATTCAGTTTTGCCAGGCATGCCGACGGCAGCGCCTCGGTCTGGGTCGGCAACATCGACCGCGTCTACGGCATGGAGTGGCTCGTCGAGCTGCGCCTCCGCCCCGGCAGCACTGTTCTCGAAGAGCATGTCACCCTGAACAATCGCAGCGACGTCCGCCACCGCTTCTACTGGTGGAACAACGCTGGTATCGAGGTGAAAGACGATTCGCGCATCTATTACCCGATGCGCTTCACGGCCAGTCACGGCTTCACCGATGTGGATACTTGGCCGGTCGACTCCACGGGCAAAGACCTCAGCCTCATTCGCAACCAGACCGATGGCCCCGTTTCGCGCTTCGTCCACGGCAGCCGCGAGCCGTTCATGGGTGTCTGGCGGCCCGACACCAACTCCGGCACGGTGCACTACGCCGAATACGCCGAGCTTCCCGCCAAAAAAATCTGGTCGTGGGGCGTGGACGCCGATGGTCTCGACTGGCGGCGCGCGCTCTCCGATAACAACAGTGCCTACGTCGAAGTGCAGGCCGGCCTCTTCCGCAACCAGGAAACTTACGCCTTCCTGGAGCCGCGCCAGACCATCCGCTTCTCCGAATACTGGATGCCGGCGCGCGGCATCGGCGGCATAGCGCGCGCCAATCTTTCGGGCGTACTGAACCTGACCCGGCGCGCTGGCGCGCTGGTCGCCGGTTTCAACGCGAACCACAAAATAGCGCCAGCCTCGATCCGCATTCTGCAAGGTGCGCGCTCACTCGCCGAAGATAAAACCAGCCTGACGCCGGAACATACCTGGACGCGCGAGATCAAGAACGCCGCGGCCGTTCCGTGCACCTTCGAACTGCGCGACGCCGCCGGCGCGCTGCTGCTGCGCCACACCGAAGGCGAATACGATTGGACGCCCGCCTCGGAGATCCACACCGGCCCGCAGCCCCATCCCGCCGAAGACGATTGGCTCAAGCGGGGCGCCGATCGGGAACTGCAGGGCGAATTGCTGGTCGCGTTGAGCGCTTATCAAGAGGGATTGAAGCACTCGCCCGGCGACTTCGCGCTGAACGTCGCGGCCGGACGCCTGTGCGCAGGCCTCCAACGCTACGCGGATGCCATCCGCTATCTGGAGCCCGCTGCGGCGCGCGCCACCTGGACTCCCGAGGTCGCGTACTATCTCGGCCTCGCCTACGATGGCGCCGGCGACCACGCCAAAGCCCGGCTCGCCTACGAAACCGCCGCGCGCATGCCCTCCTGGCGCGCGGCGGCAAGCCTGAAATTAGGCGAGCTTCTCGCGCGGCAAGGCGATCGCGAAGGCGGGCTCCAGTTTCTGCATGCCGCGCAAAGCGATCTGCGCGCCGCGGAAGAGACCATCGCCCTGGAGCGCGCCCTGGGGTCTGAACTGAGCCACGACCGTGAGGGAGTGGTTTCGCCGCCCAGCGCATTCCTCGAATGGGATGCGGGGCCGCGCAACGATCCCGCATTGTTGCGCTTCCTGGCCGCCGAACCCGCGCGCGTACTCGAAATCGCCGCCGAGTACATGCGCCTCGGTCTGTACCGGCCCGCCGTGGATCTGCTGGCGCGAGACTTTCCGTCAGTCCCGCCCGATGAAACCGAGCCCGGCGCGGTCCTGCCGCAACAGCATCCGCTGGTCGCCTACTACCGCGGCTATTGCCGCGCAAAGCTGGGCGAATCCGCCGCGCCGGACTATGCGGCCGCGCGGAAGCTCTCCACCATGTACGTCTTCCCCGGCCGCGCGGAGGATCTGGAAGTGTTGCGCGCCGCCGTCCAAGCCAATCCCGATGACATGACCGCTCGCTACCTGCTTGGCACGCAATATTACGCTCGCGGCCTCGTCGACGATGCCCTGACCGAATGGACCGTCGCGCGCCACGCCCAGGCCGCCATTCCAGTCCTGCACGCCGACATCGGGCGCGTCATGCTGCGCGAGAAGCACGATTCGAGCGGCGCGCTGCAGGTCTTCCGCGAGGGCTTGGCTGTCGACCCGCTGAACCGGAAGCTTTACGAAGGCGTGGATGAAGCCCTCAGCCTCATGTCGCGTCCCGCGCGCGAGCTGGCCGTCTCGCTGGAGCGCTATCCGGATCTGCCGCACATGCCCGCCGAACTGGTTTATGCCCTCGCGCTCGATCGCGCCGAAGCCCTGGATTTCGACGGCGCCATCGCGCTGTTTCACGACCGCTTTTTTCCGCGCGAGGAAGGCGGCACCAATGTCCGCCAAGTCTGGGTGGAGGTGAAGATCCTCCAAGCCTTGGCCCAAGCCGCCGCTGGCCAATGCGACGCGGCTCTCGCCGTGGTCGAGGGCATCGGCGCCGAAGTGCCCGGTCTGCCGTTTACCAAGGATGGCCTCGAACCCTTCGTGGGTGCGCCCCGCACCGGGTACATGATCGGGCTGGTGGAGGCGGGTTGCGGCCGCGCCCCGCAGGCGGCCGAACGTTGGCGTCGCGTGTCCGCCGCCACCGGCATAGCGGATCTGATCTGGGCATGGGGAGCGGCCAAGAAACTCGACGGTTACAACAACGCGGAGTGGACCAAGCGCCTGGAAGCGGCTTCAGCGCAAGCCGAATCCGGGCCGCCTTACACCGCCGGCGTGCTGGAGGCCGTGCTCGGCAAGCGATCCGCCGCCTGGGCGCATTTCCAACAGACGCTGCTGCTTCCCGACCGCATGATGTCGCATCACCTCGCCCGGCTGGTCATGGCCGGCGCCTTCATCGGCCTGCCGGAGTACCCAGCCGAGGCGCCCGCTGGGCACTAGCGGGGGTACCCTCCGGGTCCCGCCAGACACGGCGAGCGTAGCGCGCCCAAAAACACAGCCCCGGCCCCTGGCCCCCGGCCCCTGCCNNTTGCGTTTATTGCAATCTGCTATGGATTGGAGCCTTCCACTGGCTCCAGCATAATCGTGGGAGCCTTGAAGCGCATACCCGCATACCGGCAACGGCTCTTGCGCAGGAGCGTCTCGTAGGTGCTGTGCTTCCAGATGTCCATCTCGCCTTTCTCGCGTTCCAAACTATGCCCGCATTCGACGCACCAGAAGGTGAGTTGGTAGGCAGTGAAAAACGCCTTCATGGATTCCATGGTAGAAGACCTCCGCGTCCGATACAGTATACCGCTTGACGGGGGTGGGATAATGGAGGCATGAAAGCTTGTTTGCGGTGGTCTTGGTGGAGGCGTGAGCCTTCGGTCTACCTATCCGATGGCTATAGCAAATCATCTAATATGTCCCGAACGCCTTCGGAGATTCTCCATTCTGTACTCACCAACTGCGTGTTAAATATCCGATCAACCAATTGGTCTTGAGTGGTCAGCCGTGCAACAACATTGTCTTTTTTGAATACTAGACCCTCTTCCATCAGGACATCGAGCAACGGCTTGGCAGTCTTAAAATAATCCGTTCCGGCGGGAAAATTTCCTTTTCCGTGCTGATTAACCACTATTACGCCAACCTGTCTCAGGAAGCGTAGCAGATCAACTGCATTCGCGCCATGCCTCTTGAGTGCGTTATTAGTAACTTCAATGCGGTGTATTTCTGCTATTGTATGCGGCGGTCGTAATTGCTTTCGCCAAGCAAGAAACGAAGCCAGTACAAGAGTAAGACCAACGATAAGCCAATTGACGTTAGCTGGAATTGGCTTGCTGTGAGAGTACATCCATAGGGACGCAAGCGCAATGATGGAACCGCCTGTCAGCAAAGCTTTCCACTCCCGCCACAATGCGACAATATAGGCCGAAAGGTCGCGGAGGAAATGACGCATCCAATATATACCGATATGTGGTACTTGACGCTGGGCATACGCTCCGCTTAAAATGATCTTGAGAGAGTACCCAGACCGCAGTTTTAGGCCCGCCTGCCAGCGGGCCTCTCCTTTCAGATTCTATCACCGTTAGGCCAGTAGTTCTTTTAGATCCCATACATGATCCGCGATTCCGGCTTCCATCGCCGGGGTAACGCGCAACGTCTGATGAATCCGGCAGAAATTGTAATAGGCGAAGTGCAGGCAGTTACGCAGCCCACAGATTCTCCCACTTCTTTGAGAAGGCGTTCGTCAACCTAGTGAGGCAGCGCACGCACATCCTGATCGTTAGGTTCTGCCGCTCTATGTGGCTGGTGCAGATCCGGCGGGTATCGGGGTTTCCCATGACTGGGACCACCTCCACGGAAACCACCTCAGGCTGGCGAGTAGCGCCGCTGTTCCTCTTGCGGGACCGCGTATTCCTTGATTTGCATCGCGTAATCGCAGCGGTCGCTTAGGGTGGTGGTGATTGCCGAGATGTAGGGCTGGAAGCCGTCAGTGGTGATTTGGAAGCGCTGGCCAGGTGCGGTCGCGTGGCGCAAGCCTTCGATGAAGATATCGGTGGTGGCTTGGTTGCGCCGGCCCAGAGCGAAGTTGAGAACCAACTTGGAATGGCGCTCCATAGCCACGTAGCAGTAGGCGTCTCCGATGGGATCGTCATCCTTCTCGAATGGCAGCTTGTGGGCTTCCTTCTTGCCTACATAACCCCAGATCTCATCGGCCTGCACGTCCTTAACCGGCACGTTCACAATCAACCGGCCCATGACCTTCTCGCACTTCTCACCAGCGATCACCAGGAGCTTCATGATCGTATTGCGGTCCATGCCGGTGACGCGCTCAGTGCTCCGAATCGAGTTCCCTTCGAGCAATAGACGCAAAGCGAGAATGGCGTCATCAGGCTTTACTTGCATTCCGTCCAAGAATTGTTTGTGCGGTTCGGTGTACGTCTTGCTGCACTGCGGGCACCGGAATCGGCGAAGTCCATTGCGGTGCTTTCCGAAGTGTTGGCAGTCGATTTGACAGGACTCGCAAGTCATTGTAATTTCGAGCTTTGTGTTGATCGCCATGCTTTAATAATACAGCTAGCGCTAGTTGTTTGTCAAGGGGAAAACTAAAGAAAACAAAGGAAAATTGGACCTCCCTATGGAGGCTTGTATTCGATGGTGATTTGGATGGTCTTGCCGATGGATCGGATTGTGATCTTGTAGTTGCCAACTCGGAAACGCGCTATCAGGTACGACATCGTTTGTCCTCTCGACAATCGTGCGAACCTTGCGACTTGACTTAGCGCTTCCTATAGTGGTTGAATGCACATAGGGCGTGTGAGTCGTTCGCACGATCCGGCTAGTGAGAGCTTCAAGGCTTGGAGAGGCGATGGAAGCTCGCACGGGTTATTAGCTTAGAATGGGCCACCTTGCCGGGTGGCCTTTTCTATTTCCTCGCTAAGCAGTACTCCTAAGTTTGGAATTGAAGGTGATCTCGAACTGGCGGGAGAGGATACGGTGTGTACGGGAACGAAACCCCGTCGCCTGACGCCATATCTTCACGACATTGCGTTCGACAATTGGTACTGCCTAACGAATACCACGAAACCGTCTTTGCGTCAACAAGTTCTTTGCGTTTTATTTGTCGGGTGACTTGCGCGGTCTGCCTCCGCCATGCACCTTCCGCTTGGCCGCCATCCTGCGGTAGTGCTCCGGGCCGTGCTTTAGCGAAGTAATGCTCCCGCCCTTCCGCCCCAACACCGCCGCTGGGGAGAATGCCGCCTGTTCGATGAAATCCTCCACCAGAGCGACGGCACTCCTTAGCAAATCGCGGGCGGCGGTGGTGCGGTGCTGGGGCAGGGACGGAGCGGTTTCGAGGATCAAATCGGCTTCGGAGATCAGATTCCGAAGCGCGTGCAATTCGCGGGTTGATGGTTTCGCCATGCTTCCATTTTCAGACCCAGTTTTGGAAATTGCAAGCGTTAGCTGTTTTTTCCTCAACGCAAGTTTCAGACACTACCCACCTATGGCCGCCCCAACCCTGATGCTACAATGACCGCAGAATGGCTGCGCGCCTCGAACCCGCTCCCATAGCGCCCAGCCCAAGCCTCGTGGATCTGCGCCATCTGCGCTCCGAAGATCTCGGTCTGCTGCTCGACGAGGAAGTCGAAGCCTGGCGCCAACTCCTCGACTGGGACTTCGGCAAGTCGGCTGACCTCGTGCGCCGGTTCGTGGACATGCGGGCCCTAAGCGGATTCGCCTTGGTCGACGACGGCGAGGCCGCCGGCTATGCCTATTATGTGCTGGAAGAGCACAAGGGATTGATCGGCGACCTCTTCGTGCGGGATGCATTCTGCAGCGTCGAGAACGAGAACCGGCTGCTGGAATCTGTCCTGGGATCGCTGACCGCGGCTCCGCAGATCGGCCGGATCGAATCGCAACTCATGATGTGGCATTCGGCGGGCGCGCTGCCCATGCCCCGCCATCTCAGCTCTTTCGAACGAAACTTCATGATGCTCGAGATGCAACGCGCTGCGCTCGATCCCGCACGGCGGTGGGGGCACGGCTTGGTCCCGGCGTTGGTCCAGGCCGCCAGCCGCGTCTACATTGAGAGGTGGGCGGACCAATACCAGGAGCCGGCCGCCCAGTTGATTGCGGCGGCCTACCACGGTCACGTGGACAGCCTCATCAACGATCAATACCGCTCGGTTGCCGGCGCGCGGCGGTTCCTGTTCAACATCGTGCAGTATCCCGGATGCGGAACGTTCTTCAAACCCGCGTCGGTGGCGGCTTTCGACCGCCTTACCGGACGAATCTGCGGCATCTGCCTGGCCAGCCTGGTGATGCCTTATTGCGGCCACATCACGCAAATCTGTGTGGCCCCTTGGGTGCGCGGCGCCGGCGTGGGTTACGAACTGTTGCGGCAGTCGATCGCCTTGCTGCGCGAGGCCGGCTGCCGCAAAACCAGTCTGACCGTCACCGCATCGAATCGGGAAGCCATCAAACTGTACGAGGATGTGGGGTTCACCACCATCCGCAAGTTCTTCGCGTACGTGTGGGAGGGCTTTTGACCTCTGCCCCGCTGGAGTAGACTAATGCTCGACTGGCTCTTTTCAGACCCGCTGCCCACTGGCTCCCAGGCCCCGGATTTCACGCTGCCCAAGCAGGATGGAGGAACCGTGAGTCTCTCCAAAATGCGCGGCAAGAACGTGGTCCTGGTATTCTACCCCGGCGACGACACACCGGTTTGCCGGAAGCAACTGTGCGAGTTCCGCGACCAATGGGTCGAGGCCCGCAAGCGCAATGCGCAGGTGTTCGGAGTCAATCCGGCGAGCGCCGGAAGTCACTCCAAGTTTCAAGCGAAATACCACCTTCCGTTTCCTCTGCTGGTGGATGCTGGGCAGAAAGTGGCAGCGCTCTATCATTCGAGCGGTCTCTTCGTGAAGCGCACCGTCTACCTGATCGGGCCGGACGGCGTGATCCGCTATGCCAAGCGCGGCAAGCCCGATCCACAGGAAGTATTGGCCGCCGCGCAGTAAACAGGCTCCCATTCTGGTACCACTAGCCTCTCTGGAACTTATGGGACTTTCTTCTGTTGAATNNCTGGGGCTCTCCTTATACTAAAGCGGGCTGCATTTCCCAGGTCACGCTCGTCGAGGTTACAACTGTTATGATCGGCCGTCAATTCCATCGATTCTATCCGGCTGCGGTTCTCGCCGCCATGGTCACGCTTACCGGCGCCGCATTCGCGCAATGCACCAACAGCGAAATCCCAGGTAAGTTCTATGAGTACTATATTATTGCCCAGACAGGCGGTTGCAATGGCAATAATTTCACTTCGCTGGGCAGCAATCCCGCGATCAACGATTTCGCTCAGGTGGGATTCATGGTNNACCCTATGGATAGGCGACGGCCACATGCATCCCGCCACGACGCCCATCAATCCCAGCGAGACCGGCAGCAGCGAGGTCTACGACGGAGCTGTCCAGATCAGCTCGCCTTACCCCGGCGCGGTGCAGTTCGTGTCCAAAGACAGCATCACCACCACCACTCCGGCGACCACCTCCATCCGCGTGTGGAACACCTCCAAGCCGGATACTTATCACTATGCGGGGCGCGGAGGCCCACGCCAGCAGTTCGGTGCGGTATTCCCTTTCCCGAGCATCAACGCCAAGGGCGACACCGCCTTCATCGCCCTGGATTCCAACAACCCTACCCTGAAATACCTCGTGCAGGTGCCCGCGGGTGGCACGCTGGTGAAAGTGAGCACAAAGGTGAGCGTCGGCGAGCCCATGATCGACGATAACGGCGACGTCCTGCTGTACGAAACCTCGAGCTCGAGCCCATGCCCGGTCTCGACTGGCTTCCAGATCGCGCTCTATCAGAGCAACCTGAGCGCGTGTACCGTGATTGCCGGCTCGAACTATTTCACCTCCATCGATTCGGCGCCGGGCATCTCCCGCGACGGATTGGTGATCGCGTTTCAGGGCAATCTGACTGCAGCCGGCGCCGCGGCCACCGGCCTCTACGCGGGCCCCGGTATTTTCGCGGCTTGGAACGTCGGCCCCGGCAACTGGATACTGACCCAGGCCACCGGCCTTCAAGTGGAGACACCCAATTCCGGCGGCAACAACAACGGTATTTGCAATACAGGCGAGACGTGCCAGCCCGGCGCCGAGCTTGGTTACGACGACGCCGGAAACGCCATCTACTTTAACCCCGCCGGATACGGCGTGGGGACGCGCGTGGCCGTCACGAACCTGGGGTTGGGCCCTTCCGGTATCCATGGCGACTCGTTCGTCATTTCCTTCATCGGCACTCCCAGCGAAGCCAGCCGTCAGAACCCCGTCCTGAAGAACGGTACGCCGCTGTTCTTCTCCGCGCAGCAAGGCCTCTGGACCATCCGGGTAGACGTGGAACCCTACCTCGCGCAGGCAAACGCGTGGATCTCCCATGCCCGCACCGCCATTCCCGTCGTGCAGATTAACGACCGCATCGGCGGCAACGTGGTGTCGGCAATCGGCGCCTTCGACGATCTGGCTAATGCCGCGAAAGACGAGACGACCGGCGCCGTCCGCACCATGCGGCGCGGCGACCATCGCGTGGCGTTCTGGGCCTCTACCGCCAACGGCAATCAGTTCATCGCACGGGCCAACCACCTGGATTCCGATCAGGATGGATTGCTCGATCACTGGGAGACCACCGGGATCGACATGGATCAGGACGGCGTAGTGGATATCGACCTGGCTGCCATGGGGGCCAAGGTCAATGCGCGCGATCTCTTCCTGGAGATCGATTGGATCGCGGACCAGCCCGGGTCCCCGTACAGCTTCCAACCGGCGCCCGGCGTGATCAGTCCCGCGCCCGGAGAGGGAACCGTCTCGCCGTTTGAGAGTATGTTCAATAACGCGCCCTCGCTTACGGGCGATGACTACGGTGTGCGCATCGACGGCGCCGCTCCAGCGGCGATTCCCAAGGGGATCACCCTGCATGTCGACGGCGGGCCGGGCAAGGACAAGTCCGGCGGTCCCTTCTCCACCAACATGGGCTCCGGGCCCCTCGACGGCGGCAGCCAGATCGGCCTCACCGGCAACAGCAGCACCGGGCTCCCGGAACTCATTTATTTTGGCCAGCCGAATTCGTTGACCATACCGGGAGTCGGTACGCGGGCGTTCCAGGACGTGAAGGACAACTACTTCGGATCCCAGGACAAGGATGCCCGGGAACTGGTCTTCCACTATGCCGTCTTCGCGGATTACTACGAAGCACGTAAGGATACCAGCGGCGCGTATAGCTGGAAAGTTGGAACCGCGGGCCCAACCACGCTGAGCTCCTCGTCCCCGCTTCCGCCTCTTGCCAAAGACGACGACGGAATCATCGGGCAGGGCGACGTAGTCAAGATTACCGGCGGCACAGGCGCCGGCCAGTATCAGGTCATCGATCAAGAGCTCAACCCAACTACCCTCCAGCTCTACGGGACTTGGACCACCAATCCCGACTTCACCAGCACCTTCAGCATCTTCAGCGGCTCTACCGGACTTTCGGAGGTCTTCATTAATCCCGACCCGGACGACAATTCGCTGCCCGGAAACGATCTGATGGTCACCTTCGGCACTGCCGCCAATGTCCCATTCAAAACTCCCAACGGCTTGTTGGGAACGCCCTGTGCGCAGTGGCGCACGCTGGCGCACGAATTGGGGCACACTCTGGGACTGCGCCATGGCGGCATCGATAACGACGCTTTCAAAGGAACCGCCTATCAGAGCCTGATGAGCTACAGTTGGCAATTGCAATGCAATGTCGTATCGCCGGTGCAGAGTTACTCGGCATCCACAAATACGTTCGATGACTGGGCCAACTTGCAGCATAACTTCGCGGATTCGCAGATGCACCTGGGCAACACCCAAGGGCTATCCTTTGGCACCTTCTCGGAAGTGGACCAGACTGGCCCCGAGCAGAACATGGCCGACTACGTCAACCAGAACGGTCCCATCGACAGCACGCCTCCAGTGGTGGCTATCACATCTCCCAAGGCCAACGCCAACGAAGGACTGACCTTGCCGCTGCGGGTTACCGTGAACGCCACCGACAACGTCGCAGTGGGATCCGTATCGGTATCGTTCGACGTGAACGGCAACGGAACCATCGATCCCGGCGAACTCGCGGTAGCCACGGCGAGCGGCGCGACGTATACGGCAACCTTCCCCGCGCTGTCCGGGCCGGCCGGGACCAGGGCCATTAGGGCTTCCGCCATCGATACTACGGGTAATACGGCTACCACCAGCATCAACGTCCACGTCCAGGCGCCCAATCCCGTGCCGTCGCTGACTTCCCTTGTACCCCCCAGCGCCACGCACGGCGGAGCCGCCTTCACCCTGACCGTCAATGGCTCGAATTTCGTTTCCGGCTGCTACGTGGAGTGGAACGGAGCCGCCCGCGCAACTGCTTTCGTGAACGGCGGTCAGGTCACCGCCAAAATCCAGAAGGCCGATATCGCCACGGCGGGCACGGCCACCGTGACGGTGAAGAACCCGGCTCCGGGCGGCGGCACTTCAAACGGGTTGACGTTTACAATTAACTAGCAGACACACCTGGAATCGATTCGCCTCATGTGATAATAGTTGCCTATGAGACTAACGATGCTGGTACTGTTCCTTTCGCTTGCCGCCTTCGGGCAGCAGCCGCCGGAGGGTCCGCCGCCGGGGGGGCCGCCGCCCGGAAAACGGATGCCCATGCCCGAGCCTAAGAATCTGAAACTCCTAAAGCCCGAGCACCTGATGGAGACCATGCAGTCGTTCCGGGTGGCGCTGGGCGTTCGCTGCGACTTCTGCCACGTGCAGAACGACTTCGCCAGCGACGAAAAACCGCACAAGGAAATTGCGCGCAAGATGATCGTCATGTCGCGCGAGATTAACACCAATTTCCCCAACGGCAAGATGCACGTGACTTGCTACACTTGCCACCGTGGCTCCGAGGAACCCGCCACCAAGCCTGGGGAAGCCGAGCACGCCGAGCATGCCGAGCATGCCGAGCACGAGCCGCACAACCAGCCATAGGCGGCGGTTCACAGGCTGAAGCCTGTGCCACCTGCAAAGAACACTCCGTCGGCCACAATCTCCGCTGGACCGGTCAGGAAGATCTCCGCATCCCACCGCACATCCATCGGTCCTGCCGGCGTGAGCACGCGCGCGGGGCTGCGCACCAGTCCCCGCAGAACCGCGGCGGCGAACGCGCCCGTCGATCCCGTGCCCGAACTCATCGTCTCGCCCGCGCCGCGCTCCCAGAAGCGCACCTCCAGGGTGTGCTCGTCGCGCGCCCGCAGAAACGAGACATTCGTGCGGTTGGGAAACTGCGGGTGGCGCTCGATCTCCGCGCCCAGCGCCCGCCAGTCGAAATCGAAGTCCGCGACGGGCATGGCGCACTGCGGATTGCCCACCCAGACCAGCGTGACGTCCCGCGCGCCCGCTGCCAGCGGCAACTGGAATCGCTCGGCGGTGAACTCCGGCCGCCCCATGTTCATCTCGAAGAGGAAGTGCAAACCCGCGCGTTCCAGCAAAAGCAGTGACTTGATTCCAGCGCCCGTCCGCACCCGCACTATGTCCTTCTGGTGGCCGTGCTCGATCAGGAACGCCGCGGCGCACCGCGTGCCGTTGCCGGAGATCTCCGCCTCGCTGCCATCGGAATTGAACAGCCGGATGCCGGCGTCGTGATCGGCGGCGGGTTCGATCAGCATCCAACCGTCGGCGCCTACGCCGGTGTGCCGGTCGCAGATGGCTTGCGCGATGGCCGGCAGGCCGCCGCCCGGAGCCTCACCGCTCCTCGTCAGAAGGAAGTCGTTTTTCGCTCCATGCGCTTTCGTGAACGGAATTCGCATCGTGGTTTACCGGCGTCAACCCGATACAGCAATGATAGATCTCTACCACGGGCGCGTGCGGCGCCATGATAATCTTCACCAACTCATAACGCGGCCCCTTGACGCCGGCGCGCAGCAGCGCCGTCTGCACCGGATCGCCGCCCATCACCACCGCCCACTCCTCCCACAGGAACTCATCCGGCCGCGACACTGCCGCCGGCCAGTGCGGCCAGTTGTCCCACGTCAGCGTCTCGCGCAGCGGAATGCCGGCCGTGCGGAAGATGCCCGTGATGTCTCCGAACNNGCGTGGTGATGATTCCCGACCCCCGCCGGTAGCGTGGCGTGAGATACTCCGCCGCCTCCCGAGTCCATGCGCGGCGCGCCTCGGAGTTGACTTGCGATTCCTTCCAGGTGATCCACGCATCCGGCCGCGGATGGATCAGCCAGGGTATGGCCGCGGCCAACACCACCGCCGCGGCTGCCACGCGTTGTGCGCGCGCGGGAACCAGCGACACCAGCACCGCCGCGCCAAACGCCAGGGCGGGGAAGACTGCCAACCCATATCGCGAGTTGTAAAAGCTGTTGGGCCACAGGTCCGGGAGGAAGATCGGCGTGCCCCCCGAAGAGTGCATGCTCCAAACATAGAAAACCCCGGGTAGCACCAGCAGCAACGCCGGCCAGCGGGCCTTGCGCGCCGCTACGGACGCTGCCAGGCCAACCGCGCCCAGCCACATCAGCGGCGCGCCCGCGCACCAGCGCACGGCGGTCCGGAAATACAGCCAAGCCTTGGCCCAGTCACCCAGGCCGGGGTAACGTGCAGTCCCCTGAATGGCCCTGGGGGCATAAGGGCCGTTGTAGAAATCCAGCACATTGGAGCAGCACCACCAGTTGTGCCCGAACCAGTAGAGCGGTCCCATGCACGCAATAGCCGTGAAGAGCGCCGCCTTCGCCACGCGCCGCCGCTTCGCCGTTATCAGCACGAACAGCGTCACAAAAGGAACCAGGAACCAGCCCTCGTAGCGCGTCAGTGTGCCGCACAGCGCGCCCATCCCGACGCCGCACACGGCCGCCCACGATTGCGTATCGCGGAAGCGAATCGTGAAATACAAGACGGCCATCGCCGCGGCCATGAACAGCGGCTCGTTCATGGCCGTGGATTGCAGGTAGAGCACGTTCGGATTCGTGGCAAACAACAAAGTGGCGGCGGTGGCGGCAATCGGGGCAGCCTTGCCGTCGAAGACCCGCCGCGCCGCGCAAAACAGGAATGCGCCCGCCAGCACGAAGCTGATTCCGGAAACGATCGAGCCCGCCAGCGCCGTGCGCCACAGCGCATCGTTCCGCGCGAACACCATCGTCAGCACATGCGGCAACGGCAGCCAGACCGAGCCGATTTCGTCGTACCCCGGCGTGCGCGAATCCAGAATGCGCCGCGCAATATTCAGATGCGCTTCCGCATCGCCGTAATATGCCAGGTAGCCGCCCCGATAGAAGAACCAGACCCACGCGGCGCTCCAGAGACTCAACAGCGCGATGGCCGCCACGGTCTCAAAAATCCGTGCATGCTTTGAATTCGCGATACCTTTCCTCAACCTCGTGCCGCGTCAAAGTGCGAAACCGGTCCACGCCGAATTGCTCGCAGCAGAAGCTGCCCATCACCGAGCCGTAGATCACGGCGCGGCGCCAGTCCCGCATATCGACCCCGCCACCGGCCGGGTTCACGCCGCGCTCGGCGAGATACCCGATGAAGCCGCCCGCGAAACAATCGCCCGCGCCGGTCGGATCGAAAACGTCTTCCAGCAAGTAGCCCGGCGCCATGAAGTGGCAGCCGTCGGCGAACAGGATCGCGCCGTACTCGCCGCGCTTCACCACCAGCGTGCGCGGTCCCATCTCCAGGATCCTGGCGGCGGCCCGCCGCAGATTGTGCTCGCCGGAAAGCATGCGCGCCTCGCTGTCGTTGATCAGCAGGAAGTCCCAATCGCGCAGCGTCTCCAGCAGTTCCGCGCGATAGTCGCGAATCCAGTAATTCATCGTGTCGCCGCCCGCAAGCTGTACGCTATTCATCTGCGCCTGCACCCCGCGCTGCAGCGCCGGCTGGATATTGCCCAACAGCAGATACGGCGCCGCGCGGTACCGTTCCGGCAGCTTGGGTTGGAAATCGGCGAACACGTTCAGGTCCGTGCGCAGCGTCTCCCGTTCGTTCATGTCGGCCGAGTATTTGCCTTCCCAGAAAAAGGTTTTGCCGGGCACGCGCTCCAGGCCTTCCAGGTCGATGCCCTTGGCGGCCAACAGATCCACGTCTTCGCGCGCGAAATCGTCCCCCACCACCGCCACGATCTTGACGGGAGTAAAGTAGCTGGCCGCGAGGCCAATATATGTGGCGGCCCCGCCCAGCATGCGGTCCACCTTGCCATGCGGCGTTTCCACGCCGTCGTACGCCACCGAACCCACTACCACGAGAGACATCGCTTGATTGTAACAACTCACAGTCGGACAGGCCTCCTAGCCTGTCTTTCACAAGCCACAGCATTTTCTCATCCAAGA
>PKYZ01000433.1 GCA_003132865.1 Bryobacterales bacterium | reverse complement strand
CTCGCCGCCGGAGAACTGCACGATGCGCCCCGCCACCGGCTGTTCATTGCGCAGCGCCTGCAACATGCCGCGGATCTGCTCGAAATGCGGCTCATACACGTAGCCCGCCGCGTTGGCGTTGGCGAAACATACCGGGCACGTGAGATTGCAGCGGTTCGTCAGGTCGATGTTGGCCAGGCCGGTGTGGCTGGTGTGCATGTTGCACAGGCCGCAATCGTCCGGGCAGCGCGTGGCGGTCGAGACCGCCGGATTCGACAGGCCGCGGCTGTCGCCGAAAGTCCACTCCTCCATCTTCAGGTAGAGGCGCGCGTCAGAGAACACGATGTCGCGGAATTCGCCATGGCTGGGACACGTCTTCTGCATGATCACGCGGCCGTCTTCCTCGAAAATCCGCGCCGGCAGGATCTGGGTGCACTCCGGGCACAGCGATTGAGTCGTCTTGGGAAGGCCCTTGCGCAAGGGTTCGATACGAGATCCCGAATAGGTAGTATCGGGTTGTATTACCTTAAACTCGGCCATAGCCGTTATTGTAGAAAGCGGCTTCCGGGATCGACGACCCGCAGCCGCTAAACTGCGGATTTCTAAGGTCGTACGGCGAATACCGGGGCGCGAACGGAGCGGGTTAGCGGCCCAGTAGCAGAATGCAGGCGCACACAGCCAGAAGCGCCAGCATGGAAATCAGCATGATTCCGGCGGTCTGCAGCAGGCTCTGCGATGTGGATTTCAGCAGCTCCTCGTCGTGCCGGATCCGTTTTGCCAGTGTGTTGAGCATTGTGGGGCAGACCTCCAGGNNGGGTCCTCCAGGACCCGCACCTATTTTATCTCAAAGCGGCCGAAGGCCAGCCCCAGGTCCCGCCGGTCCGCGCCGACTCGCACCGTGCGGCTCAGTTCCACCGTAATGTCGATTTCGCTCTTGCCGGCAGTCTCCGGCGGCAGCGCGAAGCTGAACGTGCTTTCCGCATCGCCCTTCGTGAACTGCGCGCTAGCCAGGCGGACGCCGTCAATGGTCAGGGTCATCTCCAGCGGCCCATTCTTGACTTGGGCTGCCGGGCAAATCGCGCTCACATACAACCGCTGACCGGCCGTGCGCGGTCCCGGCATGCGTACGCTCGCGGTGCGCGGCATCCAGCGGATTCCCGATTCGAGCTGATACCAGCCTGGGCCGAGATGGTCCTGCACCAGCGGATCGCCCAGATCGATGCGTAGCGGGCTGGATGCGGCCGCCGGACCGGCGGGCGGCACGTATTGATGCGTGATGTTTCGCAGCGGCCCGTCCCCCGCGTGGTATATCGCAATCTGGTCCCTGTCCAGCCCGTGGCGGACTTCGTCGGCGGGCAGGACGAACTTGGATACGTCGTCCAGCTCGGGATGCGCCGAAATGCTCGCTTCGGAACCCGGCGTCAGGTACACATCCGGAATCTCGAGGAACAGGAAGGGCCGCTGCGCAATGGCGCCCCAGAACAGATCGTCGCCGACGCCGTCGAGCAGGATCACTTTGCCCGGGTGCAATTCGTGCGCGCGCGCGACTCCCAGAACCAGTGCCTCCTGGGCCTCGCTACGCTCGCGGTACCAGTCGGCGATGCGCCACCCGACCGGCACATGTTGCACAACAAAGCCGGCAGCCAGTAGTGCGCTCAAAGCTTTCCAAGCCACACCCCGACGCCAGGCCCAAACCAGCGCATAGCCTCCCAGCATCGCCAGGCACATGGCGGGCAGCGTCAGATAGTAGTCGGTGATGTGGTCGCGCAACGGAACGACGGGGCCGAGCATGATGACATACCAGCCAAACAAAACCAGCGCCAGCCATTGCTTCCGCCGCGCCTGGTAAATAGTGAACGCCAGGAGCGCAACCGTGCAAACCGCCATCAACGCAGCGCTGACAAACGCAGGGAACAGAGACAGGTAACGCAGACCGACGGGCTCGAACGACCGGCGCCAGTACGTCCACAAGGTGGCCGGAATGGCGCTATCGAAATGCATGGTGTAAGGCACGGTGCCCTGGTTGGGCGCCAGGACCAGGTGCAGGATACCGTACACCGCCGACGCCGCAAAAAAGGGCAGCGACGACCGGAAATGCTTGCGCGCGCACAGCAGCGCGTAGCTTCCTGCCAGCGCCGGGAACACGATGTTGGTTTCCATGGCCAGAAAGCCCGTCAGAAATGCCGCCCACGTCCACACATAGTAGCGGCGCTCGCCCGTTTCCATGTACCGCAGGAAAAAGTGCAGGGCCAGCAACAGGAAGAAGCCGCAAGCCACCAGGATGTACTCACAGGTCCACGACATCACGGTGGCCAGTTTGCTGTTCGCGAGCCAGAAAATGGCGGCCCAGAATCCGGCGGCGCGCGAGCGCGTAAGCCGCGCCGTGATGGACTGCAGCAGCGCCAGGTTCGCGAACATGGTGAGGAACACCCAAATTCGGTAGGGCAGGGCATCGCTGCCGAACATAGCGCCGAACGCCAGAAAGAGCACGCGCTCGCTGAGGGGCCGCCAGGTTCCCTGCGGGGTCGGCTGAAACAGCGTCCGGAGCAGGCCGTCCCATCCGTGTGCCTGGTTCGGCAGGTTCAGCCAGACGAAGTCATCCTGTTGGAACCATGCCAGCAAGCCCGGCCAGTACAGGACCAGGCAGAGGATAGAAGGAACTGCCCAGTAGGCGGCGGTGAGGACTTTCCGTCTCAACGGAAGATTATAACGAGGGGCGGCGCGGTTGCGCGCGTTGCGCGCCGGGCCGGGCGCAAGGAACGTTCTGCGTAATGGTAGCGCAAGCACAGTGGATGAACCTGGTCCGGCCGATGTCGAACGTACCCTAGATTGAGCTGCGGCTCGCGGGACAACTTACAAAAGTTAGCATTGATGCCGGCAAGAAACTCATCGCAGCGTGTGTGCTGAAACGTCCTGCCAATAGGGACGCGCAGGCCCAAAATCCGCAAGTTCGGGGCCACCAATGCCATCTTGAAGGAGTTGCGCGATTTGGTGAACTGCGGTTGCATGCATGTGGTAATCGAGAGCACCGGAGAGTATTCGAGACATTGGAGACCTGACGTAGTGGATGACGCCGGAGCCATCGACGGTTACGACGCCTCGGCCAAGGGAATTCTCTCAGATGCCGTGCGGTCTGAAAGAGAACGATTCAAGTCCCTTGAGCCGTCACACGCCTCGACCGAACTTGGGAAGACCCTCCAAGGGCGCCTCGCCGGTTCAGGGCATCACGTGGATACCCTTGTAGAGGTGGCGGCTGAGGAACGTCTGCTGAAAGAGGAGGACGACGATGACGATCGCAAGCCCAACTGAGAATCCCGTTGAAAACAAATTAGGACCAGCCAAAGCTCTTCCGCACACCGGGAAGGCGACGGGGCGAACGCGTTGGGGGAATAGGTTGAGACAGCGCGCTGAGCGGGCGGCTTTGGCCTGTGCCGGCGCGATGGCCACCGGCAATTGCCTGCTGCCTGGGCGCGCTTCCCCGTGACTAGAAGTTCACAAGAGCAACCATTGACTTGGCTTACCGCCGGTTTTATACTCGTCAACTGAGGGATCTCGGAGGACAACATGAGAAACAAGCTTATACTGACCGCTGCCTTGCTGTTTTGCGCGGGCGCCTACGCTCAGACGAATAGCTACACCGTGTCGAATATCGTGACAAATTCGCAGGATCCGCGCCTGGTGAATCCGTGGGGCCTATCCCGTCCGGCAAGCGCAAAGCCGAAGGAGAACGAGTGGTGGACGGCGGACCAAGTGACCGGTCTTTCGACTTTGTACTACGCCAATGGCACCATCGTCGGCTTAGCGGTAACCGTTCCTCCGGCCATCGGTACCGGAGCGGGCAGTCCGACTGGAACCGCTTCCAACCCAACTAACAATAATTTTGCGTTCGCGACTCTGGACGGAACCCTCTCGAATTGGAATCCGGCAACCACGCCCGGCACGCCGGGCAAGGCATGTGCAAAGTGCCATGTGACTACCGCAACCATCATGGTGAATAACTCCGCGTCGGGCGCGTCCTATCAAGGTCTGACCATCGCCAAGAACGCCACTAGCGGCGCAGAGACTTACTACGCGGCCAATGCCAATGGCGGTGTGGAGGCTTATGATGCGACGTCGTTCAGTCCGGTAACACTGCCGGCAGGGGCCTTCACGGATCCAAAAGTACCCAAGACCTATTCGCCCGCCGGTATTCAGGCCATCGGGCCGAGAATCTACGTGACATACAATGCAACCGCCGGCGGCGGGACTGGTTACGTGGATGCTTACAATACCAACGGCAAGCTTCTGTTGCGATTGGCGCAGGGATGGTTCAATCAGCCGTGGGGAGTAGCGATGGCGCCCGTCAGTTTTGGCGCGTTCAGCAGCATGATTCTGGTGGGGAACACCGGCAGCGGCTGGATCGGGGCGTACAGTCCTTCGACCGGAGCGTTCCAAGGTTTCCTGGAGAGCGGCGGATCGGATATTACCCTGCCCGGACTCTGGGGACTTGAGTTTGGCAACGGCAGCACGGAATCCGGACCGGCCAACGTGCTGTATTTCAATGCCGGCGGAGCCAATCTAACCACAGGCGTATTCGGCGCGATCGCGGCGAACTGATAGTGGGGCAGGCCCTCGGCCTGCGGCGGCATCTCAGGCCGCCCCTATCCGTGCAGCTTGCGGAAATTCGCCAGACAGCGCTCGGCGGTTTCCAATGCGGGATAATCGCTGCCTTCCTGCTCCACCAGGTAAAACTCCAGGCCGCCGGTCTTCTCGGCGGCCTCGAAGAGTTTCTTCCAGGGCGCCACGCCATCGCCGAGCAAAACCTTGTAGCCCTTGTCCTTGGACCAGTCTTTGCAGTGCATGGAACGGATACGGCCGGGATTGCCCTGCACCCAGGCCACCGGGTCGGACCCGGCTTCGATACAGGTGCCCACATCCAGTTGCAGCATGACGTCTTTGGTGGTGTTAGCGGCCAGCACTTCCATGGGACGTTGGCCATCTATCGGCGTAAACTCCAACTGGTGGTTGTGATAACCGGCGCGCAACCCGGCCGGTTTCATCTTTTCGGCGCCTTGATTGAGTCGTTCGGCAACCGCCTTCCAGCCGTCCGGAGTCTTCGGGTTTCCGGCACTGGCCCACACGATGAACTGGCTGCCGATAATGCCGTTCAGTTCGATGGCGTGCGCGATTCCATCGGGTGTGAACGATTCCGGGCCGTTATGCGTCGACAAGCAGCGGATGCCGGCGTCGTCCATCATTTTGCGTACTTGCCTGGCGTAGTCGGGGGTCCATGCGTAATACGGCGAGAAGAATTCCACGCAGTCATAGCCCATCTTGGCCACGGCGCGCACCGTGCCCATGAGGTCCTGCTTGAGTTCGTCGCGCACGGAGAAAAGCTCCAGGCCGACGGGAAGGCCCTTGCCCCGCGCGAAGGCGGACGCAATGGGGGCAGCCGCGGTTAAGGCGAAGAACGCGCGGCGGGAGAGAGAATGGAGTGGCATAATCGGAAAAGCAAACGATATCACATACCATGCTCAGCAAACTGGTTCACACGAACCCTCACGCCGCTCCAACCATCTTGCGCCTGGCACTGGGAGCGGTGTTTTTCGCGCACGGAGCGCAGAAGATGCTGGGCTGGTGGGGAGGGCGCGGCTTCTCCGCGACCATGAGCGGCTTCGAGCACACCGGCATTCCGGCGGTGTTCGCATTTCTGGTCGTCGCCGCCGAGTTCTTCGGCGGGATCGGCCTGATCGTGGGCCTGCTCGGCCGCGTGGCGGCGTTCGGCATCGCTTGCGTGATGGTGGTGGCGATCGCCAAGGTACACGCCGTGAATGGCTTCTTCATGAACTGGGGCGGCCGGCAGAAGGGCGAAGGCTTCGAGTTCCACGTACTGGTGCTGGCGATGACGGCGGCGATCATGATCGCGGGATCGGGCGCGTGGTCGGTGGACCGGATGCTGAGCAGGTCCGCTCCAGCGGCGCGGCGGTAAGAGGCGATGCCATGATTCGAGGTCTGGCCCTTGCCGTAGGATTTCTCGCCGTGGGCTGCCACGCCCGTGCCGAAAAAAAGATCACAGTCAAGATCGCGCATGCGCCGAGCCTGGCCGGGGCGCTCGCCGGCAGGCTCGTGACTCCCGGCCAACTCACCGGCGATTGCGCCAAGGAATTTGGCGACCTGGTCTTCCAGGACATGCGCGCGCATGGAGCGGCGATGGCCGGCGGCGCGGATTCCGCCGCGGCCGCAGCGCCGGCCATCGCGCTGTCGATCAAAGTCTCCCGATGCGAAGCGCGTCCGCAGCCGGCCATGCTTGGCGAGGGCTTGCCCGCGATGCACATCGCCCGCACGGAAGGGTGGTTCCTCGCGCAGGTAAGCGCCGTGGATGCGGCGAGCGGCCAGGAACTCGCGGCGGTGGCGGTGCGCGGCCATGCGCAGAAGGAGAATCAAAGCCAGACCAGCGCTGCGGAGTGGCCGGCGCCATCCGAACTGAAATCCATGGCGGTACGCCAGGGACTGGCGGAGGCGCAACGGCTCTACGCGACGTGGATCGAGAGCCGGGAGATCCCGTTCATGGAGCAAGGAGTGCCATCTCAAACAGGCATTCGACGTGGCGAAGGCGGGCGACTACGAGGCGCTGGTGAAGCTGTCGCGCGCCAACGCGGAGTCGTGTGGGACGGGATCGAAGGCGGCGATGGAGGCCTGGTACAACCTGGGCGTGGCGTGTTTACTGGTGCGCCAGTATGACGAAGCGGTTTCCGCGTTTGAAAAAGCTTCGGAACTCAACGGTGGCAAGTTGGTGGCCGGGCTGATGGAGGAATGCCGGAGGGAGTCCGCGGCGCTGAAGGCGCGGCAGCCAAAGGCGGCGCCGGCCGGGCAAGCCGTTTCCGTGCAAACGGGTATCGTGCTGACCAACGACTTCATCGTCAAGTTGATCGATGGCAACGTTGCAGAGGAGGACGTGCTGAAGATGATTGCGAATCAGCCGGGGCGCTTCTCGCTGGAGCCCGGCGATCTGGCGAAGCTCAAGGCCACGGGCGTGCCGGATTCGATAATAACCGCGATGCGCAATAAGAAGTGATGGATAATGGATCGGGCACGGGAGCGCGTCGCGCCGCACGAGGCGCTCGACCTCGGCGGAAAGCCGGAAATTGGTGGAACGGAGGCGCGCCAATGCCTGATCAAAATCGATGAGGCCGGCGACATACGCATGCACGCCGAGGGTACCCGTCACGTGGAGCTTACGACGCTCGGCTTCCGTATGGCCGGCCAGTTCATCGATAAGCAACTCGTCGGCGTTCATAGCTTCTGCCAAACTCAGCGCGGCCTGATCGCGGGGCTGTTCCTGGGGTTTTCAGCGCAATTCATCCATCCCCTGCTGGGCGGCATCGTTGGGGTGGGGCTGGCAGCTTTGCCGGTGACCTGCTTGGTGGTGGCCAGGGGCCTCGTCGATCACGCACCCTGGGCCCGCACGTACGCCATCATCGTGAGTGCGATCTGGCTGTTGGATTTCCCGTTAGGCACCGTGCTCAGCATTTACACTCTGTGGGTGCTGTTGCCTGAAAGCTCCGAAAGCGAGTACCGCCAACTGGCCATGCAATAATCGAAGAAGATGTCCGAGCCGCTGCTGGGCATGGAACTGACCGAGATTCGGGAAGCTCTGGGGCCCGGCCATCCGCAGTTCCGCGCCAAACAAATCTACACCGCTTTGTACCGGCGGAGAGTTGCCGACCTGGTGCAGGTTTCCACGCTGCCCGCCGCGCTGCGGCAGGAGTTGGGCGGTGCGCGCCGCGTGGGCCTGCCGGAGATCGCGCAGCGCTATCAGTCGGTGGACGGCACGCGGCGGTACCTGCTGCGCCTGGACGACGGCCTCACGGTGGAGACCGTGCTGATGCCGGAGGACGAGCGCGACACCGTCTGCATTTCGAGCCAGGTGGGTTGCCCGGTGGACTGCAAGTTCTGCATGACCGCGCTGATGGGGCTGGAGCGCAACCTCACCGCGGGCGAGATCGTGGGACAGGTGCTGCTGGTAGCCCGCGATAACGGGCTGTTGGAGGAGCGCACGCGGCTCAACATCGTGATGATGGGGCAGGGCGAGCCACTGCTGAATCTGGCGAACGTGGTAAAAGCCACGCGCCTGCTGACGGATCCGGAAGGTGTAGGAATTCCGCCGCGGCGGATCACGGTTTCGACCGCCGGCATCATCCCGAAAATCGAAGAATTGGGACGCGAGCCGGTGCGCCCCAGGCTGTCGATATCGTTGAACGCTTCCACCGAAGAGATGCGGCAGCAGTTGATGCCCATCACGCGGAAGTATCATCTGCTGGACTTATTGGCGGCGTGCAAGGCTTATCCGCTGCGGCCTTGGGAGAAGCTCACGTTCGAGTACGTGCTGCTCAAGGGCGTGAACGACAGCGACGCCGACGCGCGGCGCGTGGTGAGGCTGCTGGCCAACCTGAATGCCAAGGTCAACCTGATCGCGCTGAATCCGGGTCCGGGCATTCCGTTCGAGACGCCCGATCCCGAGCGGGTCGCCAGCTTCCAGGCCATCGTGCGGCGGTCGATGGGATGCTTTATCCGCAAGCCGCGCGGCCTGGATATCTACGCCGCGTGCGGGCAGTTGAAGCGGAATGAAGCGCCGCCCAGGCCGCTATAAATGCGAACCACCAAAACCGTATCCATTTCCATGTCGCCGGCCGACCTGAAAGTCGCCGAGCGCCTAGCCCGAACCACCAACCGCAGCCTCAGCGGCGTGCTCCGTGAAGGCCTTAAACGTATGGCCTCCGAGCAATACTGGCAGCAGGTTCACACCATTGCCCGGCCCAAGGCCGAAGCCCTCGGCATCACCGAGGACGATGTGACCCGCCTGGTTGGCGAATACCGCGTGGAGAAGCGCGCCAAGATCGGCAAGAAAAAGACCAAGTGACCAGAATCGTAGTGGACTCCAACGTCTACATTTTCGCGTCTTCGGCGGAGTGCCCCAAAGGTCTTTGATCTCATCGAAAGCCAGGACGCGTTGGGCCTCCACATCTCACGACCGATCAATGGACGAGGTGGCCGAAGTGCTGGCCAGGAAGTTTGACTGGACCGCCGCCGAACTGGTGGGTTTCCTGCCACCCTTGTGGCAGCGATGTAGTGTGCCCAGGCCGCCGAGGCCCGCTTCATCGTCACTGGCGATGACGACCTGACTGCGCATAAAGTTTTTTGGCGCAGTCGAAATCATCACGCCGCGAGCCTTCGTCGATGCCCACGGAAAACTCCGCCGATGAACGGCGCGCACATTGTTACGGTTTCAGAAGCCGGCCTTCGAACAGAATCACGCCGCTGGTGGTATCGCGGATGAAGAACGCGAAGGGGTGGTCCGCGCAAAAGATGGTCTGTGGTTGCGGCCTCATCGCCAACATCCGAAGCTTTACGCCGGTGGCCGCCGCCGCTTCGGTGCCTTCTTCCGACACCTCCACGAAAGCCTTGTGCACCACATCGCCGAGAAACAGGTCGCGGCTTCCGTCGATGCCGGAGAAATCGGCCGTACTCCCGAAAGCGTCTGCCATGCCCATGCGCGACAGCATGTCCCGCAACGAGAACGCCGATTCCGCGCGGAATTTCGGAATGGCGGTCTCGACTTTGCGGCTCGTCAGAGCGCCGAACCATGCGGAGAGCATATCGGGCTTGATGGACCGTTCCAACTCCGCCAGACCGTCGTTCGCTTTAGGCAGCAGTATGTCGAACGCCACCGGCGTGCCTTGGTATGCCATCTCCAGAATTTGGGCGGCGGGCGTTTCGCCATACAGGAAATCGGCCTTCTGGTGCATGAACTTCGCATCCACCGTGCGGCCTCCGCCAAGCTGGAAGGGCTCCGCGCGCGTGTCCTTGGGATCGAAGGGCGAGCGCCATTTGCCATAGAAGTAGATGGCGCTGGTCAGGACCAGGCGGGTGGCGGCATCGATCGAACGAGGCCCGAACAACTCCGGAATCCTGCCGTTGGTGTGCTGCGCGGTCCAGGAATTGATCTCCTGGCGGGCTTGCTCCGGATTGGCGTGGAAATCGAGCGAGGTGAGCGCTGCTTGGTAGAGCTTGCCGATGGTCTGCTCAAATTCGGTTTCGAGCGGGAAGCCTTGCTGTAGCCAGAGGCCATTGGCGATGGCGAGTTGGTTGCCGCCCAGGTTCGCCTGTTTGGTGAGTTCCGCCGCCAGCGATGCGACGGCGGCGTGGTAGCCGGGGCCGGGCTCAGGTTGGTCGAGCGTGGCGGCCATGCCGGCGGCGGTCTGCCCGCGCGCGCCATCGAGCAGCATGGAGAGCGCTGTCGAGATGCTGAAGGGCGAGAGGATCAGGTTGCCCCTGTCTTGGGCGAGGTTTTGGGCGAGTTGCCGGTAAGCTGCGGCCGCAAACCGATTCATGCCCGGAGTTACGTCGCTGGAGGCGAGCAGTGCGCCCGCCAGGAGAAACGGGATTGCGAGGATAAGGTGGTGTGTCATGGACGTGCCTCACCTTCATCATGCCGCAAACGGTGGGCGCCTTTCAGCCGAGGGAACAAGCCGGAGGAGATTCTCGTATTCTCGGCATGAAGTTCATGGCCAGCTCGCGCTTTCTCACGATCTACTCGGGGGTTTTGACGGCGGTCTTCGCTGTCACTATTCTTGGCGGCTTCGCCGGCCCCGCCAAGAAGTCGACTTTCGAGGAGATTTATGTTCAACGCATCAACATTGTGGAACCGGACGGCACTCTGCGCATGGTTCTGTCCGGCAAATCAAGGGCGCCAGGCCTGATCGTCAAGGGCAAGGAGTATCCGCGCGAAGACCGCAAGACGGCAGGGGTGCTGTTCTTCGATGACGAAGGTACGGAAGACGGCGGCCTGATCTTCGGGGGGATGAAGGACAAGAATGGAAAAGTCGAGAGTTGGGGCCACCTGAGCTTCGATCGGTACAATCAAGACTAGGTGTTCTCCATCGACGCGGGTGAAGAGGATGGCCATCGGAGGTCTGGCATTGCCATTTGGGATAGAGGAGACTACCCGATTACGGATGCTCTCGAAGCGTTATTACGCGTCCAAAAGCTCCCTCAGGCGCAGCAGGAAGCCGAGTGGAACAAGTTTGCGGCTTCACATCCCGGCGACACACAGCGAGCTTACCTGGGACGGGTGGGGGACCGCTCAGTTGGCCTACGATTGATGGAGCAAGATGGCCACGATCGCCTGCGCCTACGGGTCAATCCGGACGGATCGCCGGTAATGCAGTTCTTGGATGCGAGCGGGAAAGTGACGACCCAGTTCCCGCCGGCCACCGACGCTCACTAGCCCGGTCGCCAAGTGTCCGCAAGACTTGTGATGCATCGTGGGGCAGGACTCCAGTCCTGCGGCCGACGTCCACGTCGGCCGATTGGTGTCTCGGATGGCTGATTCCGTCGCGCAAAGAGCGGGTCCTGGAGGA
>PKYZ01000430.1 GCA_003132865.1 Bryobacterales bacterium | reverse complement strand
TGGGTAAATTCTCGCGAGCGCCCAAGGTAAGGATTTCCGGCGTTTTTTTGGCGGCTCTACCAGCAGCAACCCGAACACCGCCTTTACAGTTAGGTGTTGTGGATTTTGTGGATTCGTGCGTAACCACCTGTCTGTGTGTTCGATACTGGTGAACTTGATTCCGCATTTGGCACTGGCGTATGCAAGAACCGCAGACTGCCAGATAGAGAGTGTTGGCCTTTCAAGCGATTCGAGGTGGATTCCTTGCCCTTGCCGTGCAACAAGGTAAACATCTTGCGGTGCCTTTTGACGATGATTTGGCATACTAATCGCCCTTTCCTGCGCTTCCGACAGTCATGGGCGTGCCCCGGCTCTACTCGGAGGAAATAGGCCGGTCACGCCCATGTTGGAGTCGGGTATCATCATGCTTCCTCCCCGACCCGAGCCGTTCTTGGTTTGCCATCGCATTTGATTGCCTCCGCCCTCGTCTTGCACGATGCCCTCAAATGCTAGGTTTGAACGTACCAAGGAAACACACTAAGAGAGATTGGAGTCCGCACTCGTCAGAAAAGCACCCCCCATTGCAAATTGAGCAATCGCTTCAGCCACGGGCGCACCGCATACCTGATTCAACTACAGGCCAGGTGCGCCCATGTGGGGTCGGAGGCATCGCCATTACTTTTCCCCGACCCAAACGCATTCGGCACGAAGTTGCCGAACGCTAGACAGACTTTTCGTTCTTGTTCGTTGAGAGATGGTGCCAAACGGTGCGGATAACTCTCTGGAAAAAATAGCATGAAGCGGCGAATGTTCATTTACGACCCCTGAAGGCCGTAATGCGCTGCTAGACGGATGATTTCGGTTTCGCCGTGGGCATATTGTCCATCAAGACCCGGCGACCGGTGCGTTGCGCTTGGCTCAACATGCGCCGCGTGCGTCTTCGTACAGTTTTCCGGAGTGCTTCGTGATCCCGATCCGAATCGAGTCCAGAGAGGGATGGCAGTCGCGCCCCGTTTTTCAAGGGTAGGTTTTGCGACGCTGAAGCGTGCGAAAATGGCAAACCGCCTTGGGCATGCATAGCCATTGCGCAACGAAGTCTTCGAAGCTTTTCACTGTGCGCGGTTCCCAGGGCATGATTTCCTCCGGCATCTTGAATTCTCTTGCCGCTTCCGAAGATTAGATCATATACCTCAAATCGATGCATACTGCGAATGCGAAGCGTCCCCGCGATGGCCCGTCGAGCGCGCGGCGGCACAGTCGCTCGGGCGCGGTCATCGCGTCGAGCAACGTGGGCTTCGCCGCGGATGAAGTCTCTGGTCTTGCACAGGGTCTCGTCGCCGATTCTGTCAGCCATCCGCACGCCGGCGGTCGCCGCGACGGACAACGGGCTGCTGGCGCCGGAACCGGCCGCCGGCATCGCCCGCGTGAAGAGCGCGAAGTCGATGGGCGTCAGGTCTGGCAAGTGGCTCACCCTCCGCCAATCCCAGGCGCTCCTGAACGCGCCGGACATCACGACCACCCAGGGGCTGCGCGACCACGCCATCATCGCCGTGCTGCTGGCGGTCCAGAAGGCCGGCGAAGTCGTCCGATGACCGTCCTCATTTGGCTGTTCCTCCATCCTACTGCTGTTGCCGTTTGCCGCCGATTAACACATCGGATGGCAAACTCCATGAAATCGATATTACTTTCGTTCGCCAGTTTGTTGGCCCTAGCCCTGCTCCCTTTCGGCAGCGCGGCCGCCGAAACATTCACAATGGAACCACCCGAGGTGGAGCGTCCGACTGGCAATTAGCTGAACAGGGAACGCCAACGCCGCGAGGCTTCCGTCTCAGCCGGGGGCAGCCACTGCTTTTCAAGCCGGCGAAGTCGTCTCTCCAGCACAGCCATCGGTCGCTCCTCACGCCGGCCAGCCGCGGCGGTCATCGGCGATCTCGGCGAGGCCGCGCGCGCCCAGGGTGTGTGTGCGCATAGAAATCAAAGTGAACCGGCATTCCTATTCTCATTCAAGAGCACGCCTTGCGGCTACGTCCGAAACAGCGAAGATAGCGTGGAAACTTTGAAAACAGTGGTGGGCCCGTGGCGACTCGAACGCCAGACCTCTACCGTGTCAAGGTAGCGCTCTAACCAACTGAGCTACGGGCCCGTCAGCGGAAGAATTCAATTTTAGCTCTGATTTTAGCATTGATTTAAGCATGGACGCGCCTGGCGGCCTCCGCTTGCAGCGCCGTCCAGGGTATAACGATGAGATGGGCTTTGATTTCTCGGGCAAGATCGCCGTGGTTACCGGCGGCGCGAACGGCATCGGCGCGGCCACGGCCCGCGTGCTGGCGCAGGGTGGCGCGCGCGTCGCGATTTTCGATCTGGAGCACGCGGATCCTGCCGCTGCCGCCGCGCAACTTGGCGGCGCCGGATATGCGGTGGACGTCACGGACCGCGCGTCGCTCGAGCGCGCCTTCGATCAGACCGGCGCGCCCGATATCGTGATCGCCAACGCCGGCATTGGAGAGGAGGTGGAGTTTGGCGCCACCGCCGAGGAGACCTGGCAGCGCACGATCGCGGTGAATCTGACGGGCGTCTTTCTTACGCTGCAAGCCGCCGCCGAGCGGATGAAGCCGCGCCGGCGCGGCGCCATGGTGATTACCGCATCCACCAACTCATACGATGGCGAAGCGCTCCTCACGGCCTACAACGCCAGCAAAGCCGGTCTGCTGGGGCTGCTGCACACGGCTGCGAACGAACTGGGGCCGCACGGAATTCGCGTCAACGCGGTGTGCCCGGGCCTGATCCGCACGCGCCTCACCGAGCGGCATTTCTCGCATCCGCAAGTGTTGAAGGATTACTTCCGGCACGTGCCATTGGGGCGCGGCGGCGATCCGGAAGAAGTCGCCAACGCCAGCGCGTTCCTGGCTTCCGGCTTGGCGTCGTACATCACCGGCGCGGCGCTATTCGTCGACGGCGGCCAGATGGCCGCCAAGTTTGGCACGTGGGACGAGGAACGCGCGGAGTTCCGCGAAGGGCGCTGGCGGCTGCGTTAAAGTCGGCCTAATCCGGCTCCGTGACCGCCATAATCGTCAGCGGAGAATTCCCTTCCAGCCGGTTGTTGACGAACAGGAACGCCATGGTGCGGTTCTCCCGCGCGCGCTGGATCAGGATGCGCAGCGACTCGCGCGCTCCGGGATTGGGATCGCGGATTTCGCTGTACGGCGAGAACCTGGCGACCGCCTCCTCGTACGGGCGGCCCTGGCGCAGCAGTGCGCGGCACACCAGGAAGCCGGCCGTGGCGGATCCCGGGATTTCGACTTGCCGGCGCAGCTCCGGCATGCGCGTCCACGCGTTGTACACGTGCGCTACGCCGCGCGCGCGCAGGCAGGCGAAATAGTCCGGCTCCAGGAACTCGGGGTTGCGGACCTCCACGGCGTAACGGAAGTGCGGTGGCAGCGCGGCGAGGAACGGGTCCAGGCGCTCCAGAAACTCACCCGGCGCGGCGATCGCCCGCTTGGAAAACGTGCCGAATTCGAAGATCAGCAGCGCGGTCTTGTGGCGGTGCGGCCAGAGAGGCCGCAGGAACATCTCCTTCAGCATCTCCGCATTGAGAAACGCCTCGTTCTCTTGGCCGGCTTGCGGCCCGTAGCGCGCATGCGCGGGGAACATTTTGCAGGTGATCTGTTCCGGCACTTTGAAGGCGAACTGGAAGCCTTCGGGCNNGGGAACTGGTAGAAGGCGAAATCGCCGCAAACCGTGGGGAAGGTCTGCGCGTATTCCCGCAGGCAGGTGGACTCGAAAAGCCGCCGCGAGAAGCGGCCGCGCGAAAGATAGTTGGCGCGTGTGTAAACCTGCCCGATCCATCCTTCATATTTCCAGGAGCTGCCGCCGACGTAAATGCCCTCGGCCGCAAGGCGCCGTAGCCGTTCGGCGAGCGCGTCGCGATCGAACGAGGAAGGTTCGTCAAACAGCGTATCCACCATCAAGATGGGCGCAGGCCCGCCTTCATACAGATATAATAGCGTCTGTGCAGGAATCCGAGCCGAAGTCCGCCGACGAGCCCATGCTCTATTGTCCGAGGTGCTCCACGCGCCTGGTCCGGCACAAATGCAAACTGGTGTGCCCGAAGTGCGGATACTATCTGAGTTGCGCGGACTACTACTAAAGAAATGGAACCACAGATGGACACAGATGATAAACGGTTTTTTATCTGTGTGCATCTGTGTCCATCTG
>PKYZ01000292.1 GCA_003132865.1 Bryobacterales bacterium | reverse complement strand
CACTTTTGGGACAGGAACCGTAAAGAGGATCGAGGATCTCGTGGCGGAACATAAGCACCAGTGCCCGCAGGTGAGCGAACTGATCAACGCTTTCAGGGGGGGCTGAGCGATTGATGAGTAGGCAGAGCCTGTTCGACTGGATCAATAACAGAGTTTCGACACACCTGGAGGTTATTATTGAAGGAGAGTCGACTCGGTCGCCTAGGGAGGTAGCCCGCTTCCTTTATCGACTCGGCTTCATCGTAGCGCGCAGTGAGAACGACGAGGGCGAGTACGAGCACTATCGCCTTGACCAGATGCCCGATTTCCTCACGGCGCGAACCAACGAGGACTTCAGTGTCATGTGGGAAATTCACCCCTGCTACAGGCAGGCGTTGGATATACAAAAACTCAACAAATCCCATCGAGAGAAATTCGGCCGCCTCCGCAGCAGGGATTAGGGAGACAAGAATGCAAGGTATGGCGACGGCTGAGATCCAGCCAATCCGGGTCGAACTGGAAGGGGAGGAGGACGGCCGAATCCTAGCTTCCGTGCCGGCCCTTCCAGGAGTGATGGCCTATGGTGCCAGAGAAGAAGAGGCGGTGCAAAAGGTGAAGTCGATAGTTCTCGAGGTATCGGCTGACATGATCGAGAGCGGCGAGGATGTCCTCGATCCGCTGAAGGTCCTCTTTGCCGAATGCTCTTTACTCAAGGATGTCCCAAAAGCTCAGCCCCACGGCGTTTTGCCCGGATAATCCCAGTCGTGGCGAGTGAACGGCGGGTAGCGGTACACTGAAGGCATGGAAAACGCGGAGATCCAGATCGTCTCCAATGAGGCTGGCGAACCGACTGCCGTCATTGTCCCGATTGAACTCTGGCGCGAGATCGAATCGGAGCGGGAAACGGCATACCTGCTCAAGTCCGAGACGATGAAGCAACGCCTGCTGGCTGCGAAACAACGCCAGGAGGGACTCTCACTCGAGGCTGTGGTTGAGAAACTTAGAATTTGATCCGTCGGCCTTCGAAGATCTCGCCTGGTGGATCGAAAAGGACCGGGCGCAGGCACTTCGAATCATTAGACTGGTTCGCGAAATTCAGCGTGACCCGTATTCTGGCTTGGGCAAGCCCGAGCCCTTGAGACACGAGTTGTCCGGTTGTTGGTCGAGACGCATCAATCAAGAAGATCGACTCGTCTATCAAGTACAGGAAGACAAGATCCGGATTCTCGCCTGCCGATTCCACTACTGACCGGCGTTACTGGCGATCTATTCCAGGTGCGATTTCCACGCCCCGCACCCCTGCCCGCCTGCCGATTCCGAGGTGCGAATCCATCCTTGCCTCGGGTATTCTATGGGCATGGAGCTAATCTTCGAAGTCCGCGACGCGGAGGAAGGTGGCTATTGCGCTCGGGTGCTGGGCCACGGCATCTTCACCGAAGCAGAGACATGGGAAGAACTTCGTGCCAATGCCCTTGAGGCAATATCGGTCCATTTCGAGGACGGACCGGTGCATCCGCGGCTATTTCAGTTGCGCTACGTAAGGGATGAGTTGATCCCGGTCATCCGCGCGTTGCTCTGACTACTTCCGCGCCCCGCCCGTGCCCGACTCCTGACTCATCATGCCGCCGGTAGGTGTGAGCAACCCACCATCCGCCACGATTGCCGTCCCTGAAATGTACGAAGCCAGATCGCTTGCCAGGAACGCAATCACGCGCGCGATTTCCTCGGGCCGGCCCATGCGCCCGAACATCGATACCTTGTGGCAAGCCTCCACCACGCGCTCCGGATTCTCGTCCAGCGAGGCCGCCCAGCGCAGCATGGGCGTATCGATCGCGCCGGGGCAAACGCAGTTGACGCGAATATTGTCCGCGGCGAAATCGAGCGCCATCGAGCGCGTCAGCCCGAGCAGTGCGTGCTTGCTGATGACATACGCCATCGAATTGCGCTGCGCCGTCATGGATTGCACCGACCCGACGATGACGATGGACCCGCCGCCGCGCCGGATCATGTGCGGGATGGCGTACTTAGAGGCCAGGAACGCGCTGCGCACGTTGGCATTCAGAGTCTCGTCCCATTCCGCGTCCGACGTTGTGACGGCCGTGCCGTAACGCTGGATGCCGGCGACGTTGGCCAGGATATCGATGCCCCCCATGCGCGCGGCCACCTGTTCCACGGCTTGTTCCACCTGCGCGCCAACCGAGAGATCCGCGTGGAAGTACTCGGCCGTGTGGCCCGCGCCGCGCAATGCTGCGGCGGTCTCCCGCCCGGCCTGATCGTTGCGGTCGAAGATCGCCACCGAGCCGTGGCGCTCGGCAAATTCACGGGCGGTGGCCTGCCCGATGCCAGAGGCGCCGCCGGTCACTACGATTACTTTGTTCGTGAAGTCCATGTTAGACCAGCGCGCCCCGGAACCCATCCACCGCCTTCGTCAGACTCGCCACCTGCTCGCCCAGCGGCAGATACTCCATCGTCAAATAACCGCCGAAGCCGGTCTTCTGAATGGCCTTGTAAATATTCGGATAGTTCATCTCGCCCGTGCCGGGATCGTTGCGTCCGGGATTATCCGCCACGTGGAAGACGGCCACCTCGGGCGCGGCTTCGGTCAGCGTGCGGATGACGTTCCCCTGCTGCACCTGCTCGTGATAGAGATCGAACAGCAACCGCACTTGCGGATTGTCCACCTCGCGGATCAGCTTGAGTCCTTCGGTGCATGTCGTCAGAAAGAAGCCCTTGTGGTTGATCAGCGAATTGAGCGGCTCCACAATCATGGTGAGCTTGGCTTCCGTGGCCAGGTCGCCGGCCCGCTTGGCGCCTTCCAGCAGGCTGGCGTATTGCTCTTCGTGCGTACGACCGGCGATGACGTTGCCGCTCATCAAAATGATCTGCGGGATCTCCAGCTTCCGCGCGAAGCCGATGGCGTTGCGCACGTCCGCCAGGAAGGCGTCGCGGTGTGCGGGATCGACCATCGATACCGGACGCTTGCCCCAGTCCGGCGAGCCGAGCAAAGTGTCCATGCCCAGCCCGAACGAGCGCGCCGTTTTCTTGACGCGCGCGATGTCCGCGTCGGACCATTGCGCGTATTCGCCGATCAGCTCGACGGATTGCAGACCCGCGCGCGCGGCCGCTTCCAGTTTCTCTTCGAACCCGCCTTTCAAAGTCCACAGCATCACGGAGCTGGTGATCTTGGCCTTCGGCGGCGGGCTCGATTGCGGCCTGGCAAGCGCAGCGCCGGCCACTAGCGCGGCGCCGGTTTTCAGAATCTCTCTGCGTTCGATCATCGAATGCCAGAATAGCACGCAAACCCAGGCCCTCTCCGCCCATGCTATTCTGGGCCAATAGTCTCGCATTGGGTGTCGAACATGCGTGAATACAGTTTTACAACTCCGCACGGGATCGCAGTTACTCGCACAGTTACCAAGGCCGGATATCGCAGAGGCCTGAAGCATCTGCTGCACGACCTCGACCGTCATCGCGGCATTTATCTCTCTTCCGGATACGAATATCCGGGACGTTATTCGCGCTGGGATATTGCATCCACGCGCCCGCCGCTGGAGATCGTGTCATACGACCGGAAAGTAGAATTCCGGCCGCTCAGCATTCGCGGCGAAATTCTGAATCAGATCCTGCTGCCAGTGCTGGAGCGCCATCCGCACTGGGAATCGTTCGCATGCGTGGATGGCGCGCTGACGGGCCGCCTGAAGCCGCTGCCGCCGCTGTTTCCGGAAGAAGAGCGCAGCAAGCAGCCCTCCACGTTTTCCATCCTGCGCGCCTTGATCGAAGAGTTCCGCAACGAAGAGAACTGCCGGCTGGCGCTGGCCGGGGCGTTCGGCTATGACCTGCTATTCCAATTCGAGCCGATTGAAAAGAAGCTGCCGCGCAACGGCCACAAGGACCTGCACCTTTTCCTGTGCGACGACATCTATCTGATGGACCGCAAGAAGGAACAGATCGAGCGCTATCGGTACGATTTCGAGCGTGAGGGTTTGTCGACGCTGGGCCTGGAGCGCACGGCCGAACCGATTCCGCCGCCGCCCGCGCGCGAACCTGGCCCGATTATTTCCGACCACACGCCCGAACAGTACATGGCCGGCGTGGAGACTGTGCGCGAGGGCATGCGCCGCGGCGATTACTACGAAGTCGTGCTGCGGCAGACGTTCAGCACGCCCTACTCGGGCAAAGCNNATGTTCGTGCGCGTGGAAGGCCAGCGCGTGGAGACGTGTCCGATCGCGGGCACCGCGCGGCGCACTGGCGATCCCATGCGCGACGCGGAGAACATTCGCGAGCTGCTGAAGTCCACCAAGGAAGAGTCCGAGCTCACCATGTGCACGGACGTGGACCGGAACGACAAATCGCGCGTGTGCGAGCCGGGATCGGTCAAGCTGATCGGCCGCCGTCTGATCGAATCGTATGCCGGCTTGTTCCACACGGTGGATCATGTGGAGGGTTTCCTGAAGGAAGGCTTCGATTCGCTCGATGCCTTTCTCACCCACATGTGGGCGGTGACGTTGATTGGCGCGCCGAAGAAGGCTGCCGCGCAGGCCATCGAGAGCCTGGAGAAGGATGCGCGCGGCTGGTATGGCGGCGCGGTCGGCATGATTGCGCTGAACGGCGATATGAATACCGGCATTCTGATTCGCACGACGTATCTGCGCGACGGCGTGGCGCGTTATCCGGCGGGCGCCACGTTGCTCTACGATTCGTCGCCGGAGATGGAAGATCGCGAGTGCCATCTGAAAGCCACCGGCTTCTTCCGCACGCTGGGCGCGGGCGAGGCTGCCCGATCGGTGTCGGTCGAGGAGTCCGTTGGAACGGGCGCGCGCCTGCTGCTGGTGGATAACGACGATTGCTTCATCCAAACGCTGGCGAACTACGCGCGGCAGACCGGCGCCGAGGTAGTCACGTATCGCGCCGGATTTCCTCTCGATCTGATCGCGAAGATCGCGCCGCACCTGATCCTGATTTCGCCGGGACCCGGCCGCCCCGCCGATTTCGGCGTGCCCGATCTGGTGAAAGAGGCGGTGCGCCTGGGCGTTCCGGTGTTCGGCGTGTGCCTCGGATTGCAGGGCGTGGTGGAGGCGTTCGGCGGCGCGCTCGGCGTGCTGGACTATCCCATGCATGGCAAACCGTCGTGGGTGAAGCACTCCGGCGCGGGCGTGTTCGAGGGACTGCCGGAGCGTTTTCAGGTGGGCCGCTATCATTCGCTGTTCGCCGTGCGAGAGGTTTTCCCTGCGTGCCTGGAAGTGACTGCCGAGTCGGATGACGGCATCATCATGGGCCTGCGCCACCGCGAGCTGCCGGTGGAAGCCGTGCAGTTTCATCCGGAGTCGATCTTGACTTCCGAGGGAGACTGCGGTTTGCAGTTGATGAAGAACGTGGTGCGGCTCAACCGCGCGGCGACGGCGGGCCTTCGGGCGTAAGGTGACGCCTTCCGCCCGAACGCTGCGCGGTTTGGACTGGTTGAATTTTTTCCTCGCCGACGTCCAGACGGGAGTCGGGCCATTCCTCGCCATCTACCTCGCGGGATATGGGTGGAATGAGCAGCGCGTGGGAATCGCTCTCACCGTTGGCGGAATCGCCGGAATCCTGACCCAGACCCCGGCGGGCGCTCTGGTCGACCGCCTGCGATCCAAACGTGCGTTGATTACAACTGGGATCGTCGCGCTGGCGGCGGGGGCGTTGCTGATTGCGCTCGTGCCCACCTTCTGGTCCGTGATGTCGGCCCAGGTCTTGATTGGCGGCACTTCGAGCATTTTCGGTCCGGCCATCTGTGCCATTTCGCTTGGGATCGTGGGACACCAGTTGTTCGATCGCCGCCAGGGACGTAACCAGGCGTTCAACTCGGCCGGCAACGTCGTCGCCGCCGTGTCGATGGGCTTGTGTGGTCACTTCATTTCCAATCGCAGCATCTTTTTCTTCGTGTCGGTCTGCGCGCTCCCGACGATCCTAACCCTGCTCCTCATCCGCCCCGATGAGATCGATTACGAGCGGGCGCGGGGCGCCAAGGAAGGCGAGGAAGGCGGCAAAGCGGAAAGCGTCTGGGTGCTCTTCCGGGATCGCCGGCTGGTCGTCTTCCTGGTCTGCGCGGTAATGTTCCATTTTGCGAACGCCGCGATGCTGCCGCTGTTGGGCGAGATGCTGGCCAAGGGTCAGGGCCGGAACTCGATGATGTTCATGTCGGCGTGCGTGGTCACCACGCAACTTGTCATCACGTTGCTGGCTTCCTGGTCGGGGCGGAAAGCGGGGACCTGGGGTAGAAAGCCGCTGCTGCTCATCGCTTTCGGAGTCCTGCCGGTTCGCGCCGTTCTCTACACGCTTACCCACAACACGGGTGAACTGGTCGCGATCCAGATCCTGGATGGTGTGGCGGCGGGAATATTCGGCGTTGTGTCGGTCCTCGTGATCGCCGACCTCACGCAAGGAACGGGCCGCTTTAATCTCACCCTCGGCGCCATCGGCACGGCGGTCGGCATTGGCGCTTCGCTCAGCCAGGTCATCGCCGGTTCCATCGTGCATCACTTTGGTTCCAACGCGGGCTTTCTCTTCCTTGCCGCGGTCGCGGCGGCCGCATTCGGCATCCTCTACTTCCGCATGCCGGAGACACGCGATAAACGATTTCTAAATTCAACTCTATGACCACCATCCTTCTGCTGGTTTTGTCGAACGTCTTCATGACCTTCGCTTGGTATGGGCACTTGAAATACGGTCACGCCTGGCCGCTTTGGAAAGCGATCCTGGTCTCGTGGGCGATCGCGCTACTCGAATACTGCCTGGCGGTGCCGGCAAATCGCCTCGGCTACGGCCAGTTCTCGGGATTCCAGCTCAAGATCATTCAAGAGATTGTCACGCTCGCCGTCTTCACAGGATTCGCGGTCGCGTTCCTGAAGGAGAAACTCGCGTGGAATTATCTAGTGGCGTTCGCCCTTCTTGGCTTGGCCGCCTTCTTCGCCTTTGCGTTCAAGGCGCCCGGACCGGCCTCCTGAACGGCCGGGCAGGCGCCGCCGAGGATGTTCCCTATTGGAAATGGCAGAAGGCGCGCCTTGCCACCAAGCGTCGGAGACTGATGTCACTAGGCAAGATCGATATGCCGGCGGGCGCGAGCCTTGGCCATTATCAGCACATGTTCCAGCTCGAGAAAGTCGTCCAGCTCTTGAGCCCTCGGCTGAGATCGCGCCCTCATGGCGCCGCGCGATCAATTCCGATACTCTTCGCTGAGCCTCCGGCGAGGGCCGGAACGAAATGAGCGCCGCCGGAGTGGTCCCGGCAGCGAGGGAGTTGATGATTTCCGGATAGGCTGGGCTTGCGGCTGCCATCTTCGTCCTTCTCTACAGTATCGCGTTGATGAGGTACTCCTCAAACGCGAGCCCTACCACGCGAATGCAGTCCGGCCGCGCCTGCAGCATGTTGATCCGTGGGATGTGCGCGGCCGGGACCGACACCTGCGCGAAGACCAGTTCCACGGGAATCCCGCCCCTCACCGTGGCAACCTTTACGCCATCCCGATCCACCCATCCATGATCGAGCACGCTGCCGTGCGCGAGTAGGCCGTCCAGCAGCGCGCGCGCCGCGTGGAATCCCGCCTCTTCGATGGGGCGCTCCTGCGGATTCAAGTCCAGCCAATCGGTGATCAACCGGTAGGTGAATCCCCACAGCGGCACGCCGTTCAAATTGATCGCTGGAAACCGTACGTCTGGCGGCAGGCCCGGGACAGGCCGCAGCGCGTGCCGCGCCGGGTCGCGCAACATGCTCAGCGGCGCCCACACAGCTTCCACGGCTTCTCGCGGATCGAGCGCCGGCGGCTGCTCGTCGTCCACGCGGAAGACAAAGGGCGCCACGAGCAGAAATCGTCCCACTCTGCGCCGCGCCACCGCAGCCGGCAGCGCCGCTTCCAATCGCGCGCGCGCCAGAAGGATGCCGCATTCTTCTTCGAGTTCGCGCAGGGCCGTGTGCAACAGATCGCTGTCTTCCGGATCGCGGCGGCCGCCGGGAAACGACCAGTGTCCCGACCAGGCGTCGGCCTCCCGCTCCGCCCGCCGCATCAACAGCACCGAATCGGCCGCGCCACGCGCATGCACGATCGCGACTGCTGCGTCAGGCTCCGGCATCTTGTCCGCGGCGTCCCGCGTTTCTATTTTCGTTGATTTGCGGCGCGGCGGCGCGAACCTTCGGAATGTCCAGCCGATCCCCAAAGTGGGCACGATGTCGTGCAGCCGGCCGCGAAGCCGCGCGCTCGGTGCTGGTGTAATCACTCCCGTCGGAAAGGGCGTGGCGTCGTCCCGAACCCCACGATGGTTACGTCCTGACAGAAGGCGAATCCTCCGGCGCCGCCAGTCTCCATATCGACGGGCATGAAAGTCTGGGACGCGTGATAATGAGTACCAGGAGAGCCTGGGCGGCGAATCGCATACTGCTGTGCATCCGTCAGGCTAATCAACGATGGATGAGGACTGCCCGTGAAAGGCTTCTGGCTCGCGCTGGCGTTGGCCTGCGGCGTGTCGTCGCAGGCCGCCGAAATCGTTGTGGCCGGCCGCGCGGTCGATGAAAACGATGCGGGCATCGCCGGAGTTGAAGTCACAGTCCGCAACCAGGCCGGCGAGGAACGGCACGCGACCACGGACCCTACCGGCGGATTCACGCTCAGCTTCCCTTCGGAAGGGCAGTATTTCTTCGCCGCCACGCAGTCCGGATATCTTCCGGTGAAGAATTTGGCCGTCGATGTGCATGCGGGTGTGGGCGAGGTTTACCTGATTCTGAACCACGCCAAGGAGGTTCTGCAGTCAGTGGACGTGAGCGCGTCGCAGGAGGCGGTGGATGTGGAGCAAACGCAGTCGGAACGCGTGCTCACCGGCATCCAGATCATGGACATCCCGTATCCCTCCACGCACAGTCTGCGCGAGGCCATGGCGCTGATACCGGGCCAGGTGGAGGACGCCACGGGCGGCCTGCACTTCGATGGCGGGCGCGAGGAGCAGACGAATTATCTGCTGGACGGATTCAACATCAGCGACCCGCTGACCGGAACGTTGAAAACTACAGTAAGCGTGGAAGCGGTAAGTTCGCTCGACTATCTGAGCGGCCGTTACTCGCCGGAGTACGGTCAGGGGTCGGCGGGCACGCTGCAGATCAAGACACAGACTGGCGACGACCGGTTCCGCTATTCGGCTACGAACTTCATTCCCGGCGTGAGCACCGCGGAGGGCTTGCACCTGGGCGACTGGACGCCGCGCTTGAATTTCTCCGGACCGATCGTTAAGGGGCGCGCGTGGTTCGCGGACAACCTGGATGGAGGTTACAATATCACCGTGATTCCAGGCTTGCCCAAGAATCAGAATACTACCAGCTCCCTGCAGTCCAGCAACATGCTGCACACGCAGGTTAATCTGACGCCGGCGAACATTCTTTACACCGACTTCCTCTTCAACTATCAGCGGGCCACCGAGTTGGGCCTGGGCGCGCTCACGCCTCCCTCCACTACGCTCGATGAACGCGGCCGCACCTGGTTCCTGGGCTTGAAGGACCAGATCTATGTGGCGCGGGGAACTCTGCTGGAACTGGGTTTCGCGAAGATGTTCACGCTGGCGCGGCTGGTGCCGTTTGGCACGGGCGTCTACATCATTACGCCTAACGGCAACCAGGGCAACAATTTCCTCAATTCCACGCAACATTCGCGGCGCGGACAGTTCCTGACGAATCTGTTCCTACCGGCCTGGCATCTGGCGGGTACACACAATCTGAAAATGGGAACCGACGTGGACCGCCTGGACTACTCTCAAGGCATCGCCCGCACCGGTTACGATCTCTACGGCGTGAACTCGAATCTGCTCCGTTCGGTCACGTTCGAGGGGAATGGAACCCTCAGCCGTCCCAGCCTGACTGCGTCGTCTTACCTGACCGACCACTGGCAGGCGCGGCGGAACCTGTTGTTCGAGATGGGTGTGCGGGAGGATTGGGATGAAATCCTGCGGCGCCTGTTGTGGTCGCCGCGCGCCTCGTTTTCGTATGCGCCTTCCGGTTCGGGCAACACGCGCATATCGGGCGGCTTTGCGGTGTTATACGATCCCACTATCGTCCAGCTTTTCACCCGGCCGCTCGACCAATACACGCTCACCGACATTTATGCCGCGAACGGAACACTGCTGCTGCCCAACGCGTTGTCGTACTACACGCTCCCGAATGAGCATCTGAAAGCGCCGCTTTACCAGAACTGGAGCCTGGGCGTGGACCACCAGTTTCCGTGGCACATTCGCGCCGGACTGAGCCTGCACAGGAAGCGGGGCGGCGACGGATTCGCTTACGTGAATACGCTGCCGGCTCCGATCATAGCTTCCCCCGAGATCGCCGCCGCCTACCACGCATCGTATGTGGAGCAGGAATTCACCCTGACGAGTTCCCGGCACGACCGGTACGACGCCGCGCAGGTGATTGTGCACCAAGCCGTAGGGGGCCGCTACGAATGGATGGCCAGCTACACGCGTTCGCGGACACACTCGAACGAGGTGCTGGACCCGTCGCTCGAACAGACGCTGCTGTTGGGGCCGGATAACGCGGGTCCGCTGCCTTGGGACGCGCCGAACCGTTTTCTAAGCTGGGGATACCTTCCCACGTTCCGCAAGAACTGGGCCGTGGCTTACTTGCTCGAAGAGCGGACCGGGTTTCCGTTTTCGACCCAGCACGACAATGGTCAACTTATTGGCGCGCCCGACACCTACCGGTATCCGGAGTATTTCAATCTGAACCTGCACTTAGAATGGCGTGTCAAGCTGGGTAAGTACCGCTTCGGCATCCGGGGCGGCGTCAACAACGTGACGAACCACAGGAACCCGACAGTAGTGAATAATACGCTGGAGTCGCCGAACTTCCTTACTTTCTACGGAAGCGAAGGACGGCACTATGTGGCGCGGCTGCGGTGGTTGGGGAAGGAGTGAGTGCCCGAGTTACCGGACATCGCGGCTTACGTTGAGGCGCTAGAGCCGCGGGTGATGGGCCGGACTTTGGAGCGCGTTCGGTTGGGCAATCCCTTTTTGTTGCGAACCCTGGAGCCGCCGCTCGAGAGCGCCGAAGGCCGTGTGGTATGCGGGCTGCGCCGCATCGGCAAGCGCATCGCGATGGGCGTGGAAGGCGATGTTTGGCTGGTGTTGCACCTGATGATCGCCGGCCGGCTGCACTGGCGTCCGCCGCGGCCGAAACTGGGAGGCCGCCAGAACCTCGCGGCGTTCGATTTCGCGCACGGCTCGCTTACGCTCACCGAGGCCGGCAGCCAGCGCCGGGCGTCGTTGCACGTGGTGCGGGGTGAGGAGGGGTTGCGCTCTCTCGATCCCGGCGGCATCGATGTTTTCGCGGCGGATCTGGCGGTGTTCCGCGAGGCGCTTACTTTCGAGAATCACACGTTGAAGCGGGCGCTCACCGATCCGCGGACGTTCAGCGGCATCGGCAATGCCTATTCGGACGAGATCCTGCATGCCGCGCGATTGTCGCCCATCGCGCAGACGCGCAAGCTCACGGCGAACGAGATCGCGCGTCTGCACGCCGCCACGCGCGATACTCTGACGCTGTGGCTCGACCGGCTGCGCGCCGAAGCCCGCCAGAAATTCCCGGAGAAAGTGACCGCTTTCCGCGACGGGATGGCGGTGCATGGGCGCTACGGCCAGCCCTGTCCGCGATGTGGCGAAAAAGTGCTGCGCATTCGCTACGCCGGCAATGAGACCAACTATTGTGCGCGCTGCCAGACGGGCGGCAAGGTGCTGGCGGATCGCGGACTCTCGCGGCTGCTCGGCAAGGACTGGCCGCGCACGCTGGAAGAGTTGGAAGCCCTCAAGCGCCGCTAGGTTGCCCGTTAAGACTAGAATAATTGCAGGGGAATAAATGATGAGACCTTCCGTTCTCATGGCAGCCGCATTCGCGGCACTGCCGGCTCTATGCCAGGCGCAGAGTTACCTGATTACAACTGTCGCGGGAGGCGGTGTGCCATTCACGCCCGCTCCTGCGACGAGCATCTCACTCGCGGCGGGCTCGGTCGCCACCGGCGCTCATGGCAACGTGTATTTCATAGCGTTCGACTGCGTGTTCAAGATGGATGCCGTGGGGATCGTCACGCGCGTGGCGGGGACGTCGCAGGGCTACGCAGGCGACGGAGGTCTGGCCACCAACGCCCAACTGTTGGGCCCTGCCGGCGTNNGTCTCCGGCAACGTTTTCATCGCAGATACGGGGAACTACGTCGTGCGCAAGGTGGCGGCAGCCACCGGTATCATCACCACGGTAGCCGGGACCAAGGTGGCCGGAAATGGCTCCCCTGGTTACTCTGGTGACGGAGGCCCCGCGACTAGTGCCGGACTAAGCGACCCTAACGCCGTGGCGGTGGATGGCTTCGGGAATCTCTACATAGCAGACAACTACTTGATCCGTAAGGTGGCGGCGGCGACTGGCATCATTACAACAGTCGCTGGAAGTCATGCCGCTGGCTATACGGGCGATGGAGGCCCGGCCACCGCCGCCGCACTCGGCGTTATTACAGGCGTGGCGGTGGATGGCTCCAGCAATTTCTACATTCTGAGCCCTAACAGCAACGCGATCCGCAAGGTTGCGGCGGCGACCGGGATC
>PKYZ01000925.1 GCA_003132865.1 Bryobacterales bacterium | reverse complement strand
TATTTAGAGAACGGTCATCTAGAACAACCTCCGCACCTTTGCACCACCGAACTAGGGGAACGGCCCTATGATGCTGCCCCTTCCCATGTCCGATTCATAAGCGTGCAGACAATCACGCATTCCGGCAACATCGCCGCGAACCCGGCCGACCGCCGGCGCGAACCGCGGCGGCCCGTAGCGGGCAAGGTGCAACTGAAGTTCGAAAGCGAGCCGCCAGGCGAAGTCGAGGTGGATCTGATGGACGTCAGCGCATCCGGTTTCCGCGCGAGTCATCGGCACGGCGCACTGCCGCTGGGCGCCAGTGCGGCCTTCCGGCATCCGGAAGCCGCCGGCAAGGCGCGCGTAGATTGGAACTGGATGCATCCCGACCACGTGGAAACCGGGTTTGTGGTCGTCCGGTAGGCGGCTGGCGCGTTCCACTGGTGAACAAGCCAGTCCCAAAAGCGGACACTCGCCTTTCGTATCTCCGCTTTTCTCAATACCTTAGGAGTGGTAGAGCAATTGCCGCTGAAATGCGACAATGTAGTTAACCGCTCCATGAGACTGACCGATGCGTATGTGCCGCGGATCCTGATCGCCGACGACCAGCCGGACGTGCTGGAAGCCTTGCGCTTCCTGATTAAGGGAGAGGGCTATCAGGCCGAAGCCGTCAACTCGCCAGCCGGCATTCTGGAGTCCGTGGAATCGCGCGACTTCGACGCGGTCGTAATGGACCTGAACTATACCCGGGATACTACCTCGGGCCAGGAAGGTCTCGATCTGCTCAACCGGCTGCAATCCCTGGACAGCACGCTGCCGGTGATCGTGATGACGGCCTGGGGCAGCGTGGATCTGGCCGTCGAAGCCATGCGCCGCGGCGCGCGCGACTTCATCCAAAAGCCCTGGGACAATGCGCGGCTCTCCGCCATCCTGGGCACCCAGATTGAACTGGGCCGCGCGCTGCGCAAAGGGCAGATTCTGGAAGCCGAGAATCGCCTGCTGCGTTCGGAGCAGTTCCCCAGCCTGATCGCGCAGTCGGCCACCATGCAGCCGGTCCTGGACATGATCTCGCGCGTGGGGCCGTCCGACGCCAACGTCCTGATCACCGGCGAGAACGGCACCGGCAAAGGGCTGGTGGCGCAATCGCTGCATTCGGTTTCGCTGCGGGCCCTCAAGCCGATGCTCACGGTCAACACCGGCGGCCTTTCCGAAGGCGTATTCGAGAGCGAGCTGTTCGGTCATGTGAAGGGCGCGTTCACCGACGCCAAGACGGACCGCGTCGGCCGCTTCGAAATGGCCGAAGGCGGCACTCTCTTCCTCGACGAAATCGCCAACATCTCGGCAAACCTGCAAGCCAAGCTGCTGCGCGTGCTGGAGACCGGCGAATTCGAGCGCGTAGGATCGTCCAAAACGCGTCAAGTGGACGTGCGGGTGCTCTCCGCCACCAATTCCGACCTGAATTCCGAAGTGGCCGGCGGGCGCTTCCGCCAGGATCTGTTGTTCCGGCTGAATACCATCGAGATCCGCCTGCCGCCGCTGCGCGAGCGCCGCGAGGACATTCCGCTGCTGGCCGCGCATTTCCTGCGCCAGCACGCCGAGCATTACCGCAAGAACCTCAGCGGCTTCGAGGACGCGGCTATGAAGGCTCTGCTGGCGCACCCCTGGCCCGGCAACATACGCGAGCTGGACCATGCGGTCGAACGCGCCGTGCTGATGACCCAGAGCCCCTGCGTCAAAGCCATCGATCTGGGGCTGCGGCCGGCGCGCGACGGGTCTCCGCGGCTGGAAGATATGAGCCTCGAAGAAGTGGAAGGCCTGCTCATCAAGAAGGCCCTGCAGCGCTTCAACGGCAACGTCAGCCATGCGGCCAACGCGTTGGGGCTGAGCCGCAGCGCCCTATACCGGCGCCTGCAGCGCTATGGACTCTGAGGCAGCCGGCAGCCGACGCCCTGCAGCAATGACACCCTCAAGAAACCGCCGCCGCCGGCGCATGAAATACGAAGGCCGGATCGTGATCATGGCCATCATGGCGGGCCTGCCGGGATCGCTGGTGGCGCTCATCTTTCTGTGGCTCCGCGATCCCACCCCGCAGGCTAGAACGCAATGGACGCTGACGGTCCTGATTGTGGGGTTGTGGCTGGGCTTCGCGATGGCGGTGCGGGACCGCGTGGTGTTCCCGCTGCAAACCATCTCCAATCTGCTTTCGGCGTTGCGCGAAGGCGATTTCTCCGTACGCGGGCGCGCGGGCGCGTTCGACGATGCACTGGGCGAAGTCATGCGGGAGGTCAACACGCTGGGCGGCACGCTGCGCGAACAGCGGCTGGGCGCGTTGGAGGCGACCACGCTGCTGCGCACGGTGATGTCGGAGATCGACGTAGCCGTTTTCGCCTTCGACCATGAGCGGAAGCTGCGCCTGGTGAATCGCGCCGGCGAGCGGCTGCTGGCGGCGCCCGCCGAGCGCGTGCTGGGAGCCAGTGCCGAGGAGTTGCATCTGGAGACCTGCATCGAAGGAGAGCCGCAGCAAACCTTCCAGATGACCTTCCCGGGCGGCGCGGGGCGCTGGGGAATCCGGCGCAGCACCGTCCGCGAGCACGGGTTGCCGCTGCAATTGCTGGTGGTGGCGGATCTGACGCTGCCTTTGCGCCAGCAGGAGTTGCAGGCCTGGCAGCGGCTGGTGCGCGTGCTGGGACACGAATTGAACAACTCGCTGACGCCCATCAAATCCATCGCGGGAAGTTTGGGCAGCCTGCTCACGCGCCACCCGCTGCCCACCGATTGGGAGGACGACATGCGGCGCGGGCTCAGCGTGATCTCCACGCGCTCGGAGGCTCTTAGCCGCTTCATCGGCGCTTATGCGCGGCTGGCCAAGCTGCCGCGCCCGCAGTTGGAATCGATGGAGATCCGGCCGTGGGTGCAACGCGTGGTCAACCTCGAAACCCGGCTCAACGTGGCCGTCAGGCCGGGACCGGATATCTTCATTCACGGCGACCCGGACCAACTCGAACAGGTGCTCATCAACCTGCTGCGCAATGCCGCGGATGCGTCGCTGATCACCGGCGGCGGCGTGCAGATAGGCTGGACGCGCAACGGCTCGCACGTGGAGGTCGCCATCGAGGATGAAGGGCCGGGGATTTCGAACACCACCAACCTGTTCGTGCCGTTCTTTACCACCAAGCCCGGCGGGTCCGGCATCGGCTTGGTGCTCAGCCGCCAAATCGCCGAAGCGCACGGCGGAACCCTGGTGCTGGAAAACCGCGCAGACCGCGCCGGCTGCGTGGCACGCCTGCGGCTGCCGGTGTAGCACTCAGCTTTCAGCAGTCAGCTTCAACCCAGACCGCCGCGGCTGAAAGCTGATTGCTGATCGCTGAAAGCTGATAGCTTCTTAAAACACGTACTCAACCAGCATATAGGGATAGCTGTAGTCCACACCCTTGGTGGCTTTGTTCAGGAACTCGCCGGTGAAGACGTGGCCGTACCCGGCGCCGACCTGCGTCTGCCGGGTGGGAGTGTAGATGGCCTGAATATCCAGCTCTTCGCCCACGTGAGTGCCGTCCACACCGGTGGGGCTCTGCGCGATGATCGATCCGCGCGTGGGATACAAAGCGTCGTGCGCGTTGGCCAGCCAGAAATCGTGGAAGCTGGTCGCGAGGGTCCATTTGCGGGCGAGTTTGAACTCCTGTCCAAACCGCAAATCCTTAATGTTCCGCCAGCCAAACTGGTCCGCCAAGCCGAGCTTATCGTGCGTGCTGGGAAAGATGGGATCGAACGTGTTGTCGTATCCGCTTTTGGTGTTGGGACTCCCCGAGCCGTAGTCGTATTCGACGAACAGGCGCGGCCGTATACGCGATTCCTTGAACGTATAGCCGAGCACCCAGTGGCCCATCCAGGCGCGGATTTTATCCACCGCAAGCGTGCCGAGCTGGTAGGCCATCTCGGTGCGGTAATCGAGGTTCCTGGGCAGCGCTCCCACCCAGCGGAAGCCAGTGGTCCACTCATCCAGGTGACCGGCTTTGAGCCCTGTCAGCCCGAAGCTGGGCCGCAGATTCCAGAATTCGTAAACGTCCAGAGTGGCGTGCGGGATCACGTCCCGTGCGGTGGCATACAAGCCGTACAAGTCGTTGCCTGCGAGCGAATGATCGATCACGCCGTCGCGGACGATCACCACGGAAGTGGCAAAGGCGTCCACCCGGAATCTGCCTTGCTGGTAGGCGGCGCGGAAGCCGTCGAAGCTGCGAGACACGTTGGTCCACCAGGAATTGCCGATGAGGCGGTTGTTGCCATAGGTCATATCGAAACGGCCACCCTGCAGCGTAAAGCCGTTTCCTTCCGGATTGCCCAACTGCACATAGGCCTGCCGGATATCGGTGGTGTTCTGGTACGGCGGCAGCGCCGGAGTGATGCCAAAGACGCGCGCGTCCTGCATCTCGATATAGAATTGCACCCAGTGGGTGGGCTGGATCTGCATGCCCAGCCGAATGCGCTGCACGTCGTAGTCGTTGGTCGAATTCGGCTTGAAGCCGCCTCCGCTGTAGCCTTCAAACCGCTCGCGGAACTCGCCCGAGAACCGCAGCCACCGCGGCAGCAACTGGTTGAACTGCTCGGAGAGCGATGGCGATTGCGGTTGCCCGGCCCAGATTCCAGTCAGCTTGGGGTACAACTGAGGCACGGTGGACACCGGAGTGGGCGGCTCGCCAATGCCGCTCACCGCGCTGCCGCCGCTGCTGCCCGGCTGGTTGTTATCGGGCGTGGCACCCGCCGGGTCCGCTGTGGCGACCGCAGCCGCTTGCTGGGCGTGAGCCCCGGCCGCCAGTACGCCAAACACCACCAGGGCCGCCAGCGTCTTGGTTCCGGGCGTCGCAAAATTCGTCATTGCAGTTTCCTCCATGGATCTGTAGTTCGAGGCCGGCATGTTTTCGGGCCGGACACTTGTGCAAAACCTGTTCAAAACAATTTGAAAAGAGATATTTCCCAGGCCTGAGGCGGAACTAACATACCATTTACGATCTCAATAGTTGACTTAATGGTAATTCGATCCACGCGACCCGGAGGCAGACTACCGCCCCAAACTCAAATGGCTTCCTTTCAGTCCTTTTGGCCGAATCCAATCTCGCGGCCCATTTCAGATAGAATTACTCAACTAGGCACACCTTGTCAAGCTTTATCTGTAATTCGATAGACATTCTTCCGGATGAATTTGGGCTTTCGTACTGGCAATCTAGTACTACCCAGCGGACGCAGAACCCGCTGAGCCGCTTTAGATCCAACAATTTGGGCTTTGATCGTTCAGCTAGGACTAACATGGTAGTTCATGCTGGCTCGTTCGCCGGACGTCATGGACGTCATCATCATTGGCGGTGGAATCATTGGCGCTTCGACCGCCTGGCGTTTGGCGCAGGCGGGCGCGGCCGTGACGCTGGTGGATGCGGGCGCGCTCGGCGGCGAGGCCAGTTGGGCCGGAGCGGGCATGCTGGCGCCGGGTGGGGAGATCGCCGGCCGCAGCCGCTGGGCGGAGTTTGCGCTGGAAAGCCTGGCGCTGTATCCCGGGTTTGTGGAAGAGCTGGAAAGCGAGACGGGTTTGGGGATCGATTACCGGCGCTGCGGCGCGGTCGAGATGGCCCGCACGGAAGCCGAATGGCGGGATCTGATGGCCCGCCGCGCCGCGCAATCGGAGCTGGGCATTCGCTCCGAGGTCACCGGCGGCGGACTGTTCTATCCGGACGATGCGCTGGTCGATCCTCGGGATGTGACGCGCGCGCTCGGATGCGCCTGCGAGAGGCGCGGGGTGCGAATCCGCGAGCAGACGCGCGTGCTAGCGGTGCGGGTGACGCGGGAGCGGGCGGAGGTGGAGACGAGCGGCGGCGTGTTGCGGGGAGCGGCGGCGGTGCTGGCGGCGGGGGCTTGGAGCGGGGCGATCCCCGTCTTTGGCCCGGGCGGGCGGCTCGCCATTCCGGCTTCGTTTCCGGTGCGCGGGCACCTGCTGGGGTATGCGCTGGAACCTGGCTCACTCGGGCCAATTCTGCGCCATGGGCACACGTATGTTATGCAGCGATCCAGCGGATTCACCATTGCGGGGACTTCATCGGAGCAGGTGGGCTTCAACCGCGAACTGGACCCGCAAATAGTGGATGACATACGCACGCGGGCCGGCGCGTTGCTGCCGGGGCTGCGTTCGGCTCCGGAGCCTATAGCGTGGCTGGGGTTTCGTCCGGCGACCGAGGACTTCGCGCCGGCGATCGGCCGCCTGGAGGATACGTGCCTGTGGCTGGCATATGGGCACTATCGAAATGGGATACTGCTGGCGCCGGCTACGGCGAGGCGGGTGGCGGGGGAGATGGCTACGCGGTGACGCTGTTCGGACGCCCTCTAAGCATGCAGCGCTGGGTAGTGGTACAGTTTGAACCTACGCGGCAGGATAGTGGTGCGCGCTGCCGTGATCTCTGGAGGCAAGAATGAAAGCATCTATGTTTTATCGAATCGCTGCTGTTCTTCTGCTGCTTTTCGCGGTAGGACATACACTCGGCTTTCGCCAGTCTGATCCCNNCAATGCGGTCAATTCACTTTGACGTGCAGGGGTTCAACCGCACGTATTGGGACCTCTTTGTGGCGGCCGGATTCTCTGTCGGCGTGTTTTATCTATTCGCGGCGATATTGGCATGGCAGCTAGGTGGCCTTCCGGCAGCGACTTTGGCGCTCATGCGCGGCACNNGCAGGTTTCCATGCCTCCATTGCGATAGTAAGGTGAGAGGATTCAAACTGCACCACTACCCAGCGCTGGCTCATCACGCTGAGTGACGAACAGAAGTTCATCGCCAGAAAGCGACACGCCTGCGGCTTCCGCCGGCTCGTAAATTGGTAGCGGTGGCACATGCTTCGGGCTGGCCGCCGCGCAAGAGTCACCGCGGGCAAACCCCATTCAGGGCGACGGTAAGTCATCTCACAGTGATGACTTGGGTCGGGTAGTTACCCACTGGATACGTTGCACCAGCGACAGGCGTAAGACTTCCCGTCGCCGGATTGACGCTGAAGGCTGACACAGTGCCCGCAGTAAATGCGGGTCCGCTGGCAACGTACACGAATTGCCCGGTCGAATTTACGAGAAGGGTGTGTACGGGAAGTCGCCTATCGAAACGTAGTGGACGAAGGACTGCGGGTCCTCGGCCGCAGTCAAGCACAGATGTTCGCCGATTGCGGACTTGCCCGATCCTTTATAGCCGAGGAAGAGGAACGGCCCACGCTGCCTCGCTACCGCGATAAGACCATGAGGGTCGAAGTAACCGCGAGTTAGCAGATCGGGCCACTCAACGCTCTCCTTTTCAGCGCTGGTTTTGCCGAAGCGGAAGCTCTTGAAGGGCGGATGAGTTGTCCGTTTAGTCACAATAGTAATTATAGTTCACTTGATGGCCGTCTATTTCGCGCGTCGGGTGCCGATTCGACGCACCGCGTCCAGCAAACTAGGACGGGTTCAATCGGGGGCATAGTCCCGGCAGCCGCGGGTCCGAGGGGCCAGCCTTGGGCCGAGGGCCTGCCCACATGTCCAGTAGTACAAGGTTGACCCTGACAGGCCAGGAGGCCTGTCCTACCGACGCCGCAAATCCAACGTTAACGGGAACTCCGGATTGCGCTCCTCCGGTGGCGCAACCATCATACCCGCAGTGTGGCCTGTTTCCTGAAACCGGGCCAGACGGCGGCTCTCCGCCTCCTGGGCGTTGACGGGGAACTGCTCATTAGCCCGACCGCCGGGATGCGTCACATGATACGTGCAGCCCCCGATCGCGCGTCCGGACCAGGTGTCCACGATATCGAACACCAAGGGCGTGTGCACCGGGATGTTGGGGTGGAGGCACGATGGCGGCTGCCACGCGCGATAGCGCACGCCCGCCACAAATTCGCCGCTTTCACCCGTGGAGTGGAGCGGCACCCGGCGGCCGTTGCACGCGACCACGAAGCGCTCGCCGGTCATGCCGGCCACTTTCACCTGCAACCGCTCGACGGATGAGTCCACGTTACGGACCGTCGCAGTGCCGGACACCTCTTCGCCCAGCACGTGCCACGGTTCCAGCGCGTGCCGCAGCTCCAGCCGCACGCCACTCGCGGTTACCGAACCGATCTGCGGAAATCGAAACTCGAAGTGCGGGGCAAACCATTCCGTCTGAAACTCGTACCCGGCTTCGCGCAGGTCCGCCATCACATC